>NZ_JCAXEJ010000003.1:0-332605 GCF_059759005.1 Paenarthrobacter sp. GQ52 | reverse complement strand
CCCCGGGGGGGGGGCGCGCCCGCCGTCGTTAGTTGCCGAAGCAGTGCTCGCCTAAGCGTTGCTCGTCGCGGCAGCCTCAGCTGCGTTGTAGCCGTAGGGGTTGTTCTTCTGCCAGCGCCAGTGGTCCTCGCACATCTGGTCCACGGTCTTCGTGGTGGACCATCCAAGGTCAGCAAGGGCTGAAGAAGCGTCGGCCCAGAAGGCGGGGAGATCGCCGGCACGGCGGTCGGTGATCTCGTACGGGATCGGCCGGCCCACGGCCTTCTCGAAGGAACGCAGGACCTCCAGAACGGACGAACCGCGGCCGGAGCCCAGGTTCCAGCGACGGACACCGGCGCGCTCGGCGATGTAGTTCAGGGCTGCTACATGGCCATCGGCCAGATCAACTACGTGGATGTAGTCGCGCTGCGCAGTGCCATCGGGCGTGTCGTAGTCGCCGCCGAAAACCATGAGCTTCTCGCGGCGTCCTACGGCTACCTGTGCGATGAAGGGGACGAGGTTGTTCGGGATGCCCTGGGGGTCCTCGCCGATGCGGCCGGACGGGTGCGCTCCAACCGGGTTGAAATAGCGCAGGAGTGCGATATGCCAGCGGTCATCCGCGTTACCCAGGTCTGAGAGGATGTCCTCGATCTGTTCCTTGGTGCGGCCGTAAGGGTTGTTGGCCCCGATTTCCATCTTCTCGATGTAGGGAATTGGGTTGTGCTCGCCATACACCGTGGCCGAGGAGCTGAAGACAATGGAGCGCACGTTGTGCTTGTCCATGGCGCGGAGCAGGTTCAGGGTGCCCACGATGTTGTTGTAGTAGTAGGCCAGGGGTTCCTGGACGGACTCGCCTACGGCCTTCAGCCCCGCGAAGTGGATGACCGCGTCGATCTGGTGCTGGTCGAAGACCGCCTCAACGGCGGGCTCATCCACCAGGTCCACCTTGTGGAAGGCGGCAGTCTTGCCGGTGAGCTCCGAAACCCGGCGGAGGGATTCCTCACTGGAGTTCACGAGGTTGTCGAGCACAACGACGTCGTGGCCGGCTTCCTGAAGGGACAAAACGGTGTGGGAACCGATGTAGCCGGTGCCACCCGTGACAAGAATTTTCATGGTTCCTACGCTATCGGAAATCGGAGCCACGCCGCTCTGTGTTGAGCGGTGTTGAAGCACGTTCGTGCTAAAAACTACTGGTGCCCAAAATTGTTGATGCCGAAGCCCGGCGCCATGAAGTTGTCCAAGCCGTCTTCCGGATTATTGCCAGCGATGGCTTGGAGCGGGCATCCCTCAGGGAAGTAGCTGACGAAGCAGGCCTGGCTGTTGGTTCGGTGCGGCACTACTTCGCCAGCAGTGATGAACTTCTGGTCTTCTCCTTCGCGGCCGTCATCGATCGCATTTCATGGCGTCTTGAGGCGGCACTCGTGTCCGTCGAGGACGCCCCACCTGAAAGCCCCGAGCAGCACAACGCGGTGCTTAATCTCCTCGGCCAGTTCCTGCCCTTGGACGAGGAACTCGCAGTAGATGCCTGCGTGTGGATGGCATTCCGGCACGCTGCCCGGATCAAGCCCGTTCTGGCCGACGAAGCCGAGCGCAGCCACCGTACCGTGGCCGCCGTCGTCGGTCGCCTCATCATGCTCCTGAATCCGGGTGAAGCTGACGCGCAGCAAACCCTTGTGACGGAAGCGGAGAGGCTCTTGGCCACCATGGACGGGCTGTGCATGCATGCGCTGCTGCAGCCCGAGTGGATGACCGCAGAGATGTGCAGCGACGTCCTCACGGCCCACCTGCGCTCCTTGGGGGCAGTGCCAGCCAGCCGCTGAGGGTTGTTGCGGCTGCCCAGCCTATAAGAGCCGAACAACGCCATTACCGTCCGGAGTCATCGGGAATAGACTGGAACATGTCGGGGACCTGCCAAAGGGAGGAATTCGCATGCACGAGTCAGGCGGCCCGGGATGGCGCATCACCATGGATACGTCCGGGCCTATGCTCATTGCCCTGTACTTGCGCGACGTAGCCGGATTGGATGGTGCTGGAAAACCCATCCTCTCCCACGCAGCTCCAAAAGTCAGGCATGCAGACCACCAACACCTCACCTCTGATGTGGGGGGTCTCCCGGCGCTAAAGACCGAGTGGGAGGCCTGGTGGGAGAGCCTGGTGAAGTCTTATCCCAATCCGGCTCCCGAGCTATCGCCGCCCAGCTTCAAAGCTTTTGGCAATTCACCGGCACTCCAGCGCGTCCTGCAGGCACATTTTGGCTCTGCTCTGGGATGGGCCACCGACAGGATCGACGAGTATGCCCATCTTGAGGCCGCGCGTGAAGCCAACGGGGTGACACACGTACTGAACGAAATGGTGGAGGACAGGCTCCTTGAGGTCGGTCGCAGTTCCCGGGACTTCGAACTCACTATTATTGAGCTGCCCCTCAATGAACCCCGGGCCTGGTACTTGGAACCGAGCACCATGATCATGAGCCATCGGCTGCTGTCCGAGCCCGATGTGTTCCGTAGTTACGTCCAGCCCGTGGTGGAGATGCTGGCCTGATGGGCTGCACAAAAAACTCAGGTTGCTGGCGCTGAAACAGTGATGGTGACCGTCTCAGTGGGAGCGGCGGAGGGTTGCCATCCGTCGCGTTTCTCCCGGTTCCACGTCTGGCCTGCAAGGTCCACTTGCGTGATGGACAAAGTTTTTGCGTTTGCCACCGCCCAGTGAGCCACAGCCCAAGCCTGCGTTCCGCCGATCTGCAACTGAACCGAGCGGCCCTGAACGGTGGCCGCCTGGGGGCCGAACGCCGTCGTGAGTTCATCGACGACGACGGCAGGGTCACCCGCCGCCTCCGGCATGCGCAATTCGCAATTCAATGACGAGGTGGAGTGCCCGGTGAGGGCGGAAGCAAAAGCCCGTGCCATTCCCTCATGCTGGGCGTACGCGCGGGGGAAAGCGGAACGCTGGACCGCTTGGGCAGCTTGGGTGATCTCCATGGCCTCGTAGCCGGGCACTTTGACCAGTCCGTCAAAGAAAGCATTGCTTGCATAGATGGGGTCCATCACCTGTTCCTCGGTTCCCCAGCCTTGCGAGGGGCGTTGCTGGAACAAACCGCGGGAGTCCGGTCCGGCGTCGTCGCCGTAGTTGATGTTGCGCAGCCTGGATTCCTGCATGGCTGTGGCAAGAGCGATACTCGCCGCCCGGGGCGGCAGCCCACGCCGGACGGAGATCGCCGAGATGAGCGACGCGTTGGCAGTCTGGTCCGTGGCAAGCTCATGGTTTTCAGAGCCGACCACGGCAAAGCAGCGCTCCGTGACCAAGGTCTCGGAGCGCTGCAGCACGGCAACTATCGCGTAAATGGCACCTGCTACGAGGGCCAAAGCCAGCACCGCAACGATGGCGCGGCGGAACCGGCGCATTGGGTGTCTCCTGCTAGTTGGCGTGGAGAGCCTCGTTCAGCTCCACCGTCTGGCCCTTGCGCGGCAGGACTTCCACGCCGCCGGTGGTGGAGTTGCGACGGAAGAGGAGGTTCGGGACGCCGGAGAGTTCCACGGCCTTGATGATCTTGCTGGTGTCCTCGCCGTTCTCGTCCTTGGGTCCCGGAACGCGCACGCGGGTGCCGGCGGTAACGTAGAGGCCGGCCTCCACAACGGAGTCGTCGCCGATGCTGATGCCCACGCCGGAGTTGGCGCCGAGCAGAACCCGCTCGCCCAGGGCGATCTTTTCCTTGCCGCCGCCGGAGAGCGTGCCCATGATGGACGCTCCGCCTCCGACGTCCGTGCCGTCGCCGGCAACAACGCCAGCGGAGATCCGGCCTTCCACCATGGAGGTTCCCAGGGTTCCTGCGTTGAAGTTCACGAAGCCTTCGTGCATGACCGTGGTGCCTTCGGCGAGGTGGGCACCCAAACGGACGCGGTCGGCGTCGGCAATGCGCACACCGGTGGGAACGACGTAGTCAACCATCCGCGGGAACTTGTCCACGCCGAAGACCACAACGTTGCCGCGCTTGCGCAGGCGGGCGCGGGTCAGTTCGAAGCCGTCAACCGCGGCGGGGCCGAAGTTGGTCCACACAACGTTGGGCAGCTTGCCGAAGACACCATCCAGGTTGATGCTGTTCGGCTTGACCAGGCGGTGCGAGAGGAGGTGCAGACGCAGGTAGGCGTCGGCGGTGTCTGCCGGGGCGGCGTCGAGGTCGATCTGCGCGAAGACAACCTTCTGCTCGGTGCCGCGGTCGGCGTCTTTGCCTTCCTGGGCCAGCGCAGTGAGTGCGGGATCGGCGTTCTCGACGTCGCGCAAGGACTCGGCGGCAACGCCCAGCGAGGGTGCGGGGTACCAGACATCCAGCACGGTTGCTTCCCCGGAAGCCGAGGTGGCGATGGTGGCGAGGCCGAAGCCGTAGGCCGATCGGTGGTTGTCGGACGCGTTTGCGGGCGCAGCAGAGGAAGCAGTTTCAGTCATGCGCCAAGTCTATCCAGCAGGCAGAGGTCGGTTAAAACCCGTCTCATGCCATAGAAGTCGCATTTGCGGGCATTAGGCTGGACGGGTGACCCTGAACCCTGCTCCCGCCCTCCTTGACCTGCGCCAGGACGTTGCTTTGCTGACGGCCGCGATCATCGACTTCAACAGCGTTTCCGGCAATGAGACCGAGCTTGCCGACGCCGTCGAGACCGCCCTGCGCGCCATCCCCGCCTATACCGTGACCCGGGACGGAGACGCCATCATCGCCCGCACCGAACTTGGCCGCCCGGAGCGAGTCATTCTGGCCGGACACCTGGACACCGTGCCCCTGCCCACCGTATCCGGCTCGCTCGGCACCGTCCCGGCCACGTGGGAGTCCGGCGTTCCCGGCGAAGGCGTGCTTTACGGACGCGGGACTACTGACATGAAGGGCGGCGTTGCGGTGCAGCTCGCGCTGGCGGCAACACTGTTCGACGACGGCAGGCAGCCGGACAAGGACGTCACCTTCGTCTTTTATGACCATGAGGAAGTGGAAGCGGTGAAGAGCGGGCTCGGAAGGCTGGTCCGCAACCACGGCGACCTGCTGAAGGGCGACTTCGCAATTCTGTTGGAGCCAACGCATGGCACAGTGGAAGGCGGCTGCAACGGAACCAGCCGTTTCGAAGCAACCACCATCGGCGAAACAGCACACTCTGCGCGGGCATGGATGGGCATCAACGCGATCCACGCCGCAGCACCCATCCTGGCCCGGCTCGCCGACTATGAGCCGCAGACCATCAACGTGGACGGCCTCGATTACCGCGAGAGCCTCAATGCCGTAAAGATCAACGGTGGAACTGCGGGCAACGTCATCCCGGACCGCTGCGTGGTGGAGATCAACTACCGCTTCGCCCCGGACAAGACCCCGGACCAGGCTGAGGCCGTCGTCAGGGACTTGCTGGAAGGATTCGACGTCGTCCGTACGGACGCTGCTGCCGGCGCGCGCCCCGGACTCAACCATCCCGCCGCGGCGTCCTTCGTTGCCGCAGTGGGTGCCGAGCCCAAGCCCAAATACGGCTGGACCGACGTCGCGCGCTTCAGTGAACTGGGCATCCCGGCAGTTAACTTCGGCCCCGGCGATCCTCTGCTGGCGCACAAGGACAACGAACACGTCGACGCCGACGCCGTCCGTGAGTGCCTCCGGGCACTCAGGACGTGGCTAACGCCGTAGTCCCAGAGCTTTCTGCTCAGCAAATGAAGAAGGTCCGCAGCCTGGTGAACTGGTCACCGTGGCTGCGGACCTTCTTCTTTGCTACAGAGCTACTTCTTATCGGTACCCGGTACGTTGACTTCGAGATCCACCGTCTTGATGGCCGAGGCCACGCCGCCGGCGGCCTTCTTGGAACCGCGGCGCTCAATCATGATGGCAATCCGCGACACTGTCAGGTTAATCAGGATGTAGATCGCAGCGCCCACGAAGAACGCCGGGAACAGGAAGTCCGGGCCGAGGAAGTCGGCCATGATCTGGATCTTCCGCAGGAGTTCCTCGTAGCCCACGATGTAGCCGAGCGAGGTGTCCTTGAGCAGAACCACCAACTGGGCCACCAAGGACGGAAGCATCCGGCGAACAGCCTGGGGGAACTCGATGGACATCCGTGACTGGAAGCTTCGGAGGCCGATGGCCAGACCCGCCTCGCGCTGTCCCTTGGGGAGGGACTGGATGCCTGCACGCAGGATCTCAGCAAAGATGGCGGCGTTGTAGAGAACCAGGCCAACAACCACGGCTTGGAACTGACCCGTGGCGAAAACCAACAGGACAAACAACATCATGAGGACCACAGGCATGCCACGGAGGAACTCAAGCACTACCTGCGTGGGAATCCGGATCCAAGGAATCAGGGAGATACGCAGCAGGCAGAGCGCGATGCCCAGGGGGAATGCGATCACGGCTGCCACGGCGGCTGCGGCCAAGGTGGAGAGAATGCCTTGGCCGATCAGGTTCCAGACGTCCGGAGCCATGGGACCGTAGAAAATCTCCCAACGGTCGGCGTCGAAAATGCCCTGCTGTGCCAGCGTTACGACAGCAATGGCGAGGATGCCGAGGATGATCAGGATTCCAGCGGCGGAGCCCAGGAGCGAATAGAGGCGGGCCTTGGGCCCGGGGACGTCGTACAGGACCGATGTCATCGGGCAATCGCCACCTTTCGTTCAACAAAGTGCGCCAGAAGTCCCAGCGGAACTGTGATCAGGAGGTAGAAGAAAGCCACCCCGAGGAGGATCCAGAGGACTTGGTTGCCGTAGTCGTTGGAGAGCTGGCGGCCGTAGCCGAAAAGCTCCAGGACGAAGAACGCGCCGGCCACCGAGGAGTTCTTGACCAGTGCTATCAGAATGTTGATCAACGGAGGTATGACGGTGCGCACGGCTTGGGGGAGGACGATGAAGCCCAACACCTGGGTGAAGGTCATGCCGACGCTGCGGGCAGCTTCTGCTTGGCCCACAGGCACGCTGTTGACGCCGGAACGGACGGCTTCGGCGATGAAGGCCGCCGTGTAACTGCTCAACGCGATAATGGCCGCGACTTCGAATTGTTCAAACTTAACGCCCAGCCGCGGCAGAACAATGGCGGCGAAGAAGAAAATGATGGTGAGGGGGGTGTTACGCGCCACTTCAACATAGAACATGCTGAAACCGCGAAGTGCTGCCACGGGGGAAACCCTCATGGCTGCCAGGAGTGTGCCGACAAGGAGGGCAATGATTCCTGAAATTACGGAGAGATAAAGGGTTCGGAGAAATCCGTCCCAATACTCGGGGAGGCTTGCTATGACGGCGTCCATGGCTTCCTTTGGCTGCAGCTAATCAGGGAACAGGGTCCTGGATTCGTCAACTGCCGCCGTCCGGGTGGGCGGCGGCAGTTGACGGGTCCCGACTAGTAGCGGTTGATCGTAGGAAGTTCAGGAGCGGTCTTGATGACCTTGCCTGCAGTGGCTTCCCAAGCCTTCTTGTAGGTGTCGTCCTTGGCGAATTCCTCAAGCTGGTCATTGATCCAGTTGCGGAAAACGGTGTCGTCCTTCTTCAGGCCGATGCCGTAAGGCTCCTTGGTGAAGGTTTCATCCGAGGCGAGCTTGAAGGCGTCCGGTTCCTTGTCCACGTAGCCGGCGAGGATGACGTTGTCAGTGGTGACGGCGACAACCTGCTTGTTGCGAAGCGGCTCCAGGCAAGCGGTGTAGGTGGCCGCAGGGACTACCTCAGCGCCGTACTTCTCGGCGATGGTCTTGGCCGGGGTGGAACCCGTGACGGAGCAGACCTTCTTGCCGGCGACATCTTCGGGCTTGGTGATGGAGGTGTCGTCCTTGTTCACCAACAGCGCCTGGCCGGCTTCGTAGTACGGTCCGGCGAAGGCGACCTTTTCCTTACGGGCATCGTTGATGGTGTACGTGGCGATGACGAGATCGACGCGACCCTGCTCGATGAACGACTCACGGTTCTGGGAGACAGTTTCTACCCACTCGATCTTGTCAGCCTGAATTCCAAGCTTGGCGGCAATTGCCTTGCCCATTTCGACGTCGAAACCGACAGGCTTGCCGTCCAGGCCCTTCTGGCCGAACAACGGCTGGTCGAACTTAGTACCGATCTTGATCGTCCCGGCCTTGTTCAGCTTCTCCATGGTGGTGCCGGCTTCGAAGCTCGCCGAGGCAACGGGGGGAGTGGTGGTGCTGCTGCCGCCGCCGCAAGCGCTCAGGGAGAGAGCAAGCGCAGCCGATGCGGCCACCAGGAGTGACTTCCTCCGGGTAATAAGAGACTTCATGATGTTCCTTTCATTGGGTGGCCGCCTTACGGCCGGGGGTGCTGGCGGTAAGGAGCTAGTGGGTCAAGAGCTTGGACAAGAAGTCCTTGGCACGGGTGCTCTTCGGGTTGGTGAAGAATTCCTCGGGAGTTGCGTCTTCCACGATCTGACCGTCAGCCATGAACACCACTCGGTCAGCGGCCTTGCGGGCGAAGCCCATCTCGTGGGTGACCACGATCATGGTCATGCCTTCCTTGGCCAGCTGGATCATGACGTCCAGTACTTCGTTGATCATCTCGGGGTCCAACGCGGATGTGGGCTCGTCGAACAGCATTACCTTCGGCTTCATGGCGAGAGCGCGGGCAATGGCCACACGCTGCTGCTGGCCGCCGGAGAGCTGGGCGGGAAGCTTCGGGGCCTGATGCCCGACGCCTACACGCTCAAGGAGGGCCATGGCCTCCTTGTCAGCCGTGCCCTTGGCCACCTTCTTAACCTTGATGGGGCCCAGCGTGACGTTCTCAAGAATCGTCTTGTGGGCGAACAGGTTGAAGGACTGGAACACCATGCCGACGTCGGCACGCAAGTGCGCGAGGTCCTTGCCTTCTTCGGGAAGCTTCTTCCCGTCGATGGCGATGTCGCCGTCGTCGATCGTTTCCAAACGGTTGATCGCACGGCAGAGAGTGGATTTACCGGAACCGGAAGGCCCGATAACCACCACGACTTCACCCTTCTGAACCTGGAGGTTGATGTCTTTGAGGACGTGCAATTGACCGTAGTGCTTATTGACGCCGTTCAGGGAGACGAGGGCATCGCCGGACGCTTGAGTAGTCATACGACGAATCTAGCGAACAAAGAAGCAAATATGACCACGGTCACGGCAACTTCCTGAAGATCGTGACTGAACAGAAACCTGCCCCACAGCGATATACCAGACTGCAATGCAAGAAGCGGGTCGCAGCGACGGAGCAGGCCTTCGTACGCGCTAGCCTTGGGCAATGAGCATCAGCCAGCACCCAGTTCCCCACCCGGATGCCAACGGTCGCGTCACGGGCACCCATGTGCCACTCCCCTCGGAGATCGCTCCCGCCAAGCACAAAGGCTCCCTCGAGCTCCGTCGCAAACAAGCGGATACGGGGATGTCGGACCAGCATTTGTTGGATACCAGCGGTGCCGGGCAGTTCATCCACACCGATCCTTGGCGTGTCCTGAGGATCCAAAGCGAATTCGTGGAGGGCTTCGGAGCCCTGGCTGACTTGGGGCCTGCCGTCAGCGTGTTCGGATCGGCACGAACCAAACCGGGAACCGAGTACTACGAGATGGCGGTCGATGTAGGACGCAAGCTCGCTGAAGCCGGAGTTGCCGTGATCACCGGTGGCGGACCCGGATCGATGGAAGCCGCCAACAAGGGCGCCGTGGAAGGCAACGGAGTCTCCGTGGGCCTGGGCATCGAACTGCCTTTCGAGCAGGGACTCAACCAGTGGGTGGACCTGGGCATCAACTTCCGGTACTTCTTCGCCCGCAAAACCATGTTCGTTAAGTACGCGCAGGGCTTCGTGGTGCTTCCGGGAGGACTCGGCACCCTCGATGAGTTGTTCGAGGCCATGGTGCTTGTCCAAACCCGCAAAGTGACGTCGTTCCCCATCGTGCTGCTCGGTATTCGGTTCTGGGGACCCATGATCGAGTGGATCAAGGACACCCTGGTGGCAGAAGGCATGGTTTCCGAGAAGGACCTTGACTTGATCCAGCTGGTGGATGACCCCGCCGATGCGGTGCACCGTGTCCTGCACGGTGCACCGCTACCCCCAACCACCAATGGAAACCAACGCCCGGAATAGGCGGCTGTTTCTGGCACGATGGACCCTGTGAGCTTTTTCCTGGTTTTTCTCGCGATAGTCCTCATCGGCGCGGCGCTGTACCTCGGTGCCGGGATCGTACGGGGGCGCTCGATCGGTTCGGGACTTGACCAACCGGTCCCCAACTTGCCCGCTGTTCTGCTGTCGGAGGATGCCAAGCCCTCCGACGTCGACTCCTTGCGCTTTGCCTTGGGGCTTCGCGGGTATCGCATGGATCAGGTTGACCAGGTCCTGGATGAGCTGAGGGACCAGCTGCAGGCAAAGGATCGCGAGATCGAACGGCTTGGCGCCTTGGTCCAGCCGCGCCTCCAGGACGGCGAAACCGGCCGGACCGGGCAGTGAGTTCCCGGGTCCCGGCGCCGAAGGGAACTGCTGCCCCGAAGACACAGGTGCAGCGAGGGCCCACCGCGCGGCTTTCCCTGGGGTTGTCAGCCGCGGCCGCCAGAATGGCTGGATGGCCGTGGTGGGTACAGGTTTCCTTGGTTTTTGTGGCTGCCAGGCTGGTCAGCGCCTGCATCTTCATGACGGCCGCCATTCACCAGGGAACGAATCCCTGGTTCCCGCCGGCTCCTGACTACTGGAACTTCATCACCATCTGGGATGGGCGCTGGTACCAGGAAGCTGCTGACAAGGGATACCCCTCGGTCCTTCCCCTGGACGCGAACGGCGTGGTGCAGCAAAACGCCTGGGCGTTCTACGCGCTCTTTCCTTTCCTCGCCAGGGGTCTCTCGGCGGTCACCGGGATAGGAACCCTCCCTTCGCTCACGATCATCGCGATGCTGGCAGGTGTGGGCGCTGCTTTGGTGATCTACAAGCTCTTCCGCGAGTTCGCAGGCAAGCGGGCCGCCCTGTGGGGCGTCATCTTCGTCTCTACTTTCCCGGTATCACCTATTCTCCAGGTCCCTTATGCCGAGTCGCTGAATCTGTTGTTGTTGTCGGGTGCCTTGCTGCTGGTGGTTCGGCGCCAGTACCTGGCAGCTATTCCCGTAGTGCTCCTGATGTGCCTTTCCAGGCCCACGGGGGTTCCTTTTGCAGCCATGGTGGGGTTGCTGTTGCTGTGGCGTTTATGGCAGCGCTTCGGGCCATCCAGTACGCTGCCAGCTCCGGCTTCAGCTTCCAACGACGATGGGCCGACGCCGGTGCGGAGCCTGTTATCGCTGGCGGCATTGGTGTTGGCAGCGGGAGCCGGGGCTCTGGCGTGGCCGGCGATTGCGTGGGCCACTACCGGTGATCTAACGGCCTACACACGTACCGAAACAGCCTGGCGGGGGCACGATCTTGTGCCTTTCAAGCCATGGTTCGATACGGGCAGGATGCTGTTCGGTCCCGTGCTGGGTGTGCTGGCCCCGTTCGTCTTCACGGCACTTTTCGTGCTGGTCATGGTGTCAAAGCCCGTTCGGGCGCTCGGAACCGAGTTAAGGCTCTGGTGTGCCTGCTACATGGGGTACTTGCTGGTTTTCCTGCATCCGCAGACCAGTACATTCAGAATGCTGCTGCCCCTTTTCCCGCTGGCGCTGGGAGTGGCGTTGCTGTCCAAGTCCAAGGCGTACCGGGGGACCGTCGTGCTGATGTTCGTCCTCCTCCAGATCGTGTGGGTGGTGTGGCTGTGGGCGTGGGCCCCGCTCCCCGGGGGCGGAGACTACCCGCCCTGACATGGACCTTTGCCGGGCAAGGCGAGTATGTACAAAGCCCGGACAAATAGGCGTTTGATTCGCTACGGACGGGTAATTACGGGATAATGGACTAAGAGCAAGGACAAAGCACCGAAAAGTGCCCGGCCAAGGCGGCCTCCCAAGCGGTGCCGCCGGCTGCAATTGCGACGCGGAACCAGCCCGGCCGGGTTGGCGTGACTTGGGACAAATGGAGGGGATTTTCCTAATGGCGGCTATGAAACCACGTACCGGCGACGGCCCTATGGAAGTTACCAAAGAGGGACGCAGCTTGATCATGCGTGTGCCGCTCGAAGGCGGAGGACGACTCGTTGTCGAGCTCAATGCCGCGGAAGCGGCCAACCTCAAGGAATGCCTCGTAGGCGTCACTGAATAGGCATTTTTGACTAGAGTTACAAAGCAGGGCCCGGCGAGCATTTCAGAGCCGGGGCCCTGCTTTTGTTTAAGCTCTTGCTACCGGTTCTGGTCCCGGGTTTGTTGAACCGCCCTACTTCTTGACGGCCACCAGAAGTCCATCGCCGGTGGGCAGCATCGCCGAAGCCAGCCGCTCGTCGTCGCGAATGGCCTTGCCGATCTGACGCAGAACCACCGTGGTGGCATCCCGAGCTGCGGGATTGGAGACGCGGTCTTTGTCCAACGCATCGTTGATGACCAGGGTGCCGCCGGATTTCAGGAGGCGGATTGCCTGTTCTACATACTTGGGGAAGTTGGGCTTGTCGGCGTCGATGAAGACGAGGTCGTAGGCAGAGTCGGTCAGGCGCGGCAACACGTCGGCTGCGCGGCCCGAGATGGTACGGGTGCGGTTGGCCGGGCTACCCGATTCCAAGAACGCTTCCCTGGCCGCCTTGAGGTGTTCGACGTCCACATCGATAGTGGTCAGCACCGCGTGAGGACTCAATCCACGCAGCAGGCAAACCCCGGATACCCCGGCACCTGAGCCGACTTCCACCACTGTCTGCGCTTTGGAGGCGGCAGCGAGTACGGTCAGCACGGCGCCCACACCGGGACTGATGGGAGTAACACCAAGTTCGAATGACCGCTCCCGGGCACGCAACAATACGTCATCCTCAGCCGGCAGATCTTCTGCGTAGGACCAGCTGCTTGACTTGTCGGCACTCATGAAGGGGTTCGCTTTCCGCGGGTAGGGGTGTTTGTACCAAGACTACTGTGTCCGCCCCCGTAAACCCGTCGCAGGGAAGCCTCCCCGCACCTGTGTCCACGGCCGATTTCAGCCTCGCGGGGAAATCCTCTGCCAGTCAGGAAATTCCCAGACAAACTTGGGATGATAATGCTCCGGTCATCCATGAGGTGGGCGGCGCCGAAGACTCGGTGAACCACAGTTTGAGGGGAGTGGACGATGCCGGCATCGCATGCTGCGCCAGTCCAAACATCGGAAAGCCTTGAGGCCGTTACAGATTGGGTCATGCCCAGCTGGGAGGAAGTGGTTTCGAACCACTCCGCCAAGGTATATCGCCTCGCCTATCGACTGACCGGCAACAAGTTCGACGCCGAAGACCTCACCCAGGAGGTCTTCGTCAGGGTTTTCCGGTCCCTGGAAAACTTCAAGCCGGGAACCCTGGACGGCTGGTTGCACCGCATTACCACCAACCTGTTCCTGGACCAGGCCCGGCGCAAGAGCCGGATCCGCTTCGACGCGCTTGCCGAGGATGCCGAATCCCGCTTGCCCGGCCGCGAGCCAGGCCCTGAGCAGAGCTTCGAGCACAACAACCTTGACCTTGATGTCCAAAGGGCCTTGGAAGAACTCCCGCCGGACTTCCGCGCCGCCGTCGTGCTGTGCGACCTTGAGGGCCTTTCCTATGACGAAGTGGCGGAGGCGCTCGGTGTGAAGCTCGGAACCGTCAGGTCCCGTATCCACCGCGGCCGGACCATGCTGCGCGAGAAGCTTGCCCACCGTGACCCCCGACCGGCGGAGGCCCGCAAGCCGCGGCTGAAGATGCCCCGCATCGCCAGCATTCTTTAGGTAGTCGATGCCTCGACGTTCACTTCGTCCGGGAGCCCTGTCCCGGCGCAAATTGGCTGCGCTTCGCCATACACGCAGCCCGGAACACCTGGAGGACTGCCCGGACTGCCGGAGCGCGCTCCGCCGGGAACGGCAGTACCTTGAACGCCTCCGTGCGGCAGCCGTGCCCGAAGCCAGCCAGGATCTTGCGGCGCGATTGATTCAGCACACCGAACGCTTGGCCAACGAACCGGCACCAATGTACTCACCACCGCAATATCCGAACCGTCGGTTGCGCGGCCTTGGCATTTCGGGCATTGCTGCCGGCACCTTGGCGGTGAGCGCAGGAGCCTTGGCACTGTCCGCCTACGTGATCGCCGGCGATGAAAGACCACAGGCCCTTGCGGGAACCAGCCATGGTGGCCCACTTGCCGGTGCCTGGACGGGTAACCCCGCAGAAGCCATGGTTGGACCCGCATTTCGGGCCGGCAGCATGGTCAGCTTGAGCGCTGCCCAGCTGGAGTCACTGCGTGAAGACGGGTGGGCGTGTCCCGAACTATCCGGAATGGGCTTCCACGTCGTGTCCGCCCAGGCCACCATGCATAACGGGAATCCGGCTGTGGAGATCAGGCTCGAAAGCAACGGTCACTACGCCACTATCGTGGAGGAACATCTGCCGGCGGATCGATCCGGAACTGGACGGTCTACGTCTGCGCAGCTTTCTGTCACGCAGGGAACCCCGTGGAAGGCTGTCTACACCATGCCCGCCGCAGTCATCAGCTATGCCTCCGACCTCCCGGCGGACAGCGCGGACGACGCCGTCCCTGAAATCGTCCGGGCCGGGGAGTCCATGGCGTTAATGTCCGCCGATGAAGCTCCGGAAGCCTGGTACCAGAGGCTGCTTCGCGGCCTTCAGACCCTACTCCGTCCCGCCGGTTTATGAGCGGCACCACAGACAAGGTAATCTTCGTAGCGTGCTTGGAATCAACGGCCCGGAGTTCATACTCCTTCTGATTATCGGCGTACTCGTCATCGGTCCCAGCCGTTTGCCCGAATACACTCAAAAGCTCGCCAACCTGGTCAAGGAAGTCCGTCGGATGGCTTCCGGCGCCCGCGAGCAGATCAAAGAAGAAGTCGGCATCGACATCGATGACGTCGACTGGAAGAAGTATGATCCCCGCCAGTATGATCCCCGTCGAATCATCAAGGACGCGCTCCTGGATGACGACACCAAGCCAGTCAGCGCTGGAGCTCCAGCAGCTGCTGCCACTGCTGTAGATACCAAGCCCAAGGCCCCTGTGCGGGTCATTGAGCGGCTCGCCGAGGGCGAAGCTGCCCCGTTCGATACCGAAGCGACCTGATTCGAAGCAGTGAAGCCCGTTGAGGGTGCCGGCTCAGCGTGAAGGACGCCGGCCTAGCGCGGCTGGATTCCCAAGGACATGCCGGACAGTCCGCGGGGTCGCGTGGCCAAGGCGGAAGCAATACCTTCCATCGCTTTTGCGGCAGCCGTTTCAGGTGCTGCCAGGACCACGGGTTTTCCGTTGTCGCCGCCCTCCCGCAAACGGATGTCCAAGGGAATCTGCCCGAGGAGCGGAACGTCGCTGCCCACGGCAGCGCTCAAGCGCTCAGCCAGGATGGCACCTCCGCCACTTCCGAACAGTTCCATACGTCCGCCGTCGGGCATTTCCAGGTAGGACATGTTCTCGATGACGCCGGCCACTTTCTGCCCTGTCTGGGTGGCGATGGTACCGGCTCGTTCTGCGACATCGGCAGCAGCTGCCTGCGGTGTGGTGACAACCAAAATTTCTGCGTTGGGCAGGAGCTGCGCCACGGAAATGGCGATGTCGCCCGTGCCCGGGGGCAGGTCCAGGAAGAGCGCATCGAGGTCACCGAAGTAGACATCGGTGAGGAATTGCTCCAGGGCCCGGTGCAGCATGGGACCGCGCCAGGCCACCGGCTGGTTGCCTGCAACGAACATGCCGATGGAGATGACCTTCACGCCGTAGGCGACAGGCGGCAGGATCATGTCGTCTACCTGCGTGGGTTTCTGGTCGATCCCCATCAGGGCGGGCACGGAGAAGCCGTGCACATCGGCGTCCACGATGCCAACCCGGAGGCCTTGGGCGGCAAGTGCACAC
The DNA here is from genome assembly GCF_059759005.1 of Paenarthrobacter sp. GQ52. Classification (NCBI taxonomy): domain Bacteria; kingdom Bacillati; phylum Actinomycetota; class Actinomycetes; order Micrococcales; family Micrococcaceae; genus Paenarthrobacter; species Paenarthrobacter sp. GQ52. The sequence continues at coordinate 316,802 of NZ_JCAXEJ010000003.1, read as the reverse complement.
GCCAGGTTGACGGTGACGGATGACTTGCCAACACCGCCTTTTCCGCTGGCTACGGCGTACACCTTGGTCAGGGAGCCAGGCTTGGTGAAGGGTATGCCGCGCTGTCCACCGGGCCCGCGGAGTTGTTCCTTGAGGGCTTCCCGCTGGGCCTGGGTCATGACCTTCAGTTCAACATCTACGCCCGTGACGCCTTCCACCCGGATCAGGGCGTCGGTGGCATCCTTGGTGATGGTCTCGCGCAGGGGGCAACCGGCGATGGTCAGCAGAACTGCGACGTGTACTGCGCCGTCATCATCGGCCGACACCGATTCCACCATTCCCAGTTCCGTGATGGGGCGCCGGAGCTCGGGATCAATGACGGTGGCCAAGGCGGCATGCAGCGCCTCGGCAGATGCGATGCTCATACGTTCAGGCTCGGCTTTCGGGATTTTCAGGCGATGGCTTGCCGGTGGAATGTTGTGGACCTGCGGCCCGCGGCGGGCGGACCTTCGGAATCTGCTGTGTGCGGGGCCCACGCGATTTGTCGCGCTTCTCCTTCAGCTTCTCCTTGACCTTTTCACCCGGCGATTCCGTGCCATCATTGGCGCCTTCGCTCTCGCGGAGTTCCTCCTGGGCGTCGATGATGTCTTCCAGAAGGCTTCGGAGCTCGGTCCGGACGTAGTCACGGGTGGCTACTTCGCGCAAGGCGATGCGCAGTGACGCCAGTTCCCGGGTCAGGTATTCGGTGTCGGAGAGATTGCGTTCGGCACGCTGGCGGTCCTGCTGGAGCGAGACACGGTCGCGGTCATCCTGCCGGTTTTGGGCGAGCAGCAGCAGCGGTGCCGCATAGGAAGCCTGAAGGGACAACATCAGGGTCAGCAGGGTGAAGCCCAGCTCCACGCGGTCGAACTGCCAGTCCGTGGGCGCGAAGGTGTTCCAGGCAAGCCAGAAGACACAGAACACCGTCATGTAGACGAGGAACGTCGGCGTGCCCATGAACCGGGCGAAGCCCTCCGTTGCGTTTCCGAACGCGTCCGGGTTCGGGGAGAACTTGGGCAGGATGCGTTGGCGACCGCTCAGGGGCGTGTCAAGGCTACTGCTCGAGCGTCCTGCGGACTTGGGGGATCGGGCGGCGTTGTTATCAGCCAATGCGGCCTCCAAGTTTCCTTATAGGGGCGTCGTCCTCATGGGCGCGCCAGTCATCCGGCAACAGGTGATCCAGCACGTCATCAACAGTCACCGCCCCCACAAGGCGGCCGTCGTCGTCAACGACTGGAAGCGAGTTCAGGTTGTACGTGGCCAAGGTGCGGGCCACCTCGCTGATGTGGGCTTGGTCCGAGAGCGGCTCGAGGTTCTTGTCCACGAGGTTGCCCAGCGGTTCCGGCGGTGGGAAGCGCAGCAGTTGCTGTATGTGCACCACCCCCAGGAAACGGCCTGTCGGCGTCTCCAAGGGAGGGCGGGCGATAAAAATGGATGAGGCCAGTGCAGGCGAGAGCTCCTCGCGGCGAACGTGTGCCAGGGCCTCGGCCACGGTTGCTTCCGGCGGCAGGATGACCGGAACCGGAGTCATGAGGCCACCGGCGGTGTCTTCGTCGTATTCCAGGAGACGGCGGACGTCCTCGGCTTCCTGGGGTTCCATGAGTTGAAGCAGCTCTTCCGCCTGAGCGGAAGGCAGCTCGGCCAAGAGGTCGGCGGCGTCGTCCGGATCCATTTCTTCGAGGACGTCAGCGGCTCGTTCCACATCCAGCGCTGAGAGGATCTCCACCTGGTCGTCTTCCGGGAGTTCCTGGAGGACATCGGCGAGGCGCTCGTCCTGAAGCTCACTGGCCACCTCGAAACGTCGCTTGTCGCTCATTTCCTGGAGGGCCTCAGCGAAGTCGGCAGGTTTAAGGTCTTCGTGCGTGGCAACGAACTGCGTGGCAGCCTGGGGCTCGTTATGGGCGCCGGTCTGTGCATCGGCCCAATCGATGATCAGGGTCTCGTTGCGGCGAAGCCTGCCAAAGGGGGACAGGGAGTGCCCACGGCGGACGAAGAGCTTGCTGACAAACCAGTCTTTGGACCTGTGCTGGTCCATGGCGATGTCTTCGATCGTGGCGTCGCCACTGCCATCGGCCAGCGTCACGCGGCGGTCGAACATCTCAGCGACCACCAGGGTCTCGGCGCCGCGCTGCTCGAAGCGGCGCAGGTTGACCAGGCCGGTGCAAATGATTTGCGTCTGGTCTATGGACGTGATGCGCGTCATGGGAACAAAAACCCGCTTCTTGCCCGGAACTTCAACCACGATGCCCACCACATGGGGCGCACCACGGGTGCCGCGGGAGAGCACCACGACGTCGCGCAACCGGCCCAGACGATCGCCCAGGGGGTCGAAGACGTCCAAGCCGAGCAAGCGCGCGACAAAGACGCGTGAGGGATGTGTGCTCATGTTTACAGGCTACCGAGTCTGCTCTCTTTTAGCTGAATTACAGCCGCTACACATGTCCATGAGACACAATGGGGCTATGTCAAACATTTTTGGTGCTCCCAAAGCCGTTGAGGAATCCCGCAGTGTCCCCCAAGGTGACACCGTAGGCTCGTACACCTCGTATTTGGATGCCCAGAAGGCGGTGGACTACCTCGCAGACCAGCAGTTCCCAGTACAGCTGGTGTCGATCGTGGGCAACGACCTCAAAATGGTGGAACGGGTAACAGGCCGCCTGAGCTACCCGAGGGTGGCATTGTCCGGTGCCTTGAGCGGCATGTGGTTCGGCCTCTTCGTAGGCGTCATGCTGTCCTTCTTTACTCCCGCCGGGGGACCGTTCTCCATCATCACATCTGTGCTCATGGGTGCGGCTTTCTTCATGCTGTTCGGCATCGTCACCTATGCCATGCAGCGCGGGAAGCGTGACTTCACCTCAACCAGCCAGGTAGTGGCCACCAACTACGACGTCATCGTCTCTGTAGAGGCAGCCCACGAGGCTCGCCGTTTGCTTCACCAGCTGCCGATGAACCCGGCGCAGGCAGCCGCGCCGCAGGCCAACTACAACCAGCCGAATGCGCCGTTCCAGCAGCCGGGCCAGGCTCCTGAGCGGCCTTCCACCTGGAACGACCCCTACGGCCAGCGTGGTCCTGAGGCTAATGGTCCAACGGCTCCGGAGGGACAGGGTGCAGCTGCGCCGGAGACCCAGCCGGCTCCGAATCCGGCGCCGGCAGCTGTCCGTTACCCGGACCTCCCGGACGGTCGCCCGCAGTACGGTGTCCGGGTGGCCGACAGCCAGGACCGGACACGGAACGCGCCACAGGAAGACGGAGATCACTCCAGCGCCGAGGGTTCGCCCAAGCAGTAGTCGCCTCCGCAGGCACCAGCCTCCGCAGGCACCAGCTTCCGCAAAGCAATAGCCTCCGCAATGCACCAAGGGAAGGCCACCGGATCTCCGGTGGCCTTCCCTTTGTTTGGCCCAACTGCCTGTGTCAGCCCAACGGCGTGCGCTTAGCCTTGGGCTTCCTGGTAGATGCCGGCCATCCAGGACTCGACGTCATCGGCCTTGCGCGGCAACGCTGCGCTGAGGTTCAGGGGGCCGTCTGCGGTCATGAGGATGTCGTCTTCGATGCGGACGCCGATCCCGCGGTACTCCTCGGGAATGGCGAGGTCTTCATTCTTGAAGTAGAGCCCGGGTTCGATGGTGAAAACCATGCCCTCGGTGAGGATGCCATCGAGGTAGAGCTCGCGCTTCGCCTGCGCGCAGTCGTGGACGTCCAGGCCAAGGTGGTGGCTGGTGCCGTGCGGCATCCAGCGGCGGTGCTGCTGGCCCTCCGGGCTGATGGCTTCCTCCACGGAAACAGGCAACAGACCCCACTCGGCGAGGCGTTCGGCCAGCACCGTGGTTGCAGCGGTGTGGATATCCCGGAACCTCACACCCGGCTGGGCGGCAGCAAAACCGGCATCGGCGGCGTCGAGCACGGCCTCATAGACTTTGCGCTGGACATCGGTGAACGTCCCTGTAGCAGGCAGTGTGCGGGTGATGTCCGCTGTGTAGAGGGAGTCTGCCTCCACACCGGCATCGAGGAGAAGGAGTTCGCCCGCATTGACGGTCCCGGAGTTGCGGTTCCAGTGCAGCACGGTGGCGTTATTGCCGGACGCGGCAATGGTGTCGTAACCGAGTTCGTTGCCTTCCTCACGGGCCCGGGCAAAGAAAGCGCCCTCAACTACACGTTCGCCGCGCTTGTGGGTCAGCGCGCGCGGGAGGGCCCGGACGACGTCGGCGAAGCCTTCCACGGTTGCCGCCACAGCGATCTTCATCTGCTCGATTTCCCACTCGTCCTTGATGAGGCGCAGCTCGGACAACGCTTCGCTGAGCTTCTCATCCAGGGCGTCGAGTTCGCCGAGGTCCAGGTTCTCGGGGTCTTTGGCCGTGTTGTAGCGGGCGGTGTCAACCAGCGCATCAATGTTCTCGTCCACCTTGCGGACCAGGCGAATGGAGATGCCGCCGATTTCCGGGGCGCCCACATTCTTGGTGATGGCCATCTCGAGCTCGGAGATGTGCGCGGTGGGGAGGCCGAGGCGGGCTTCGAATTCGGCCAGTGTGGGACGCGCACCGATCCAGAACTCGCCGGCGCGCGAGTCCGCGTAGAACTGCTTTGTATCCCGGCCGGCCAACGGACGGAAGTAGAGGGTGGCAGTGTGGTGACCGCCGTCGTCGCCCTTTCCTTCAGCAACAGGCTCAAGGATCAGCACGGCGTCGGGCTCGTGGTCGAGGCCCAGGCCGGTGAGGTGGGCGAAGCCGGAATACGGGCGGAAGCGGTAGTCGCAGTCGTTGGAACGGACCTTCAATGGACCGGCGGGGATGACGAGCCGTTCGCCCTTGAACAGTTCGGAGATAGTACGACGGCGGGGGGCAGCGTGGTCTGCAACGGCGTCTCGCGCGGGGGTCACCTGCGGGGCGGGCGCCCAGTTGCTGGCCATGAATGCCTTGAAGGCATCGGATGTGGGCCGTTGCGAGCGGTTGTTGACACGCTCTTGCAGTGGCTGGGAGGACGAGTTCTGGGTGTTTTCGGCATCGTTCACCGTTACATCGTCCCACCAGTTAGGTGAGGAGGCCAACGGCGCAACGCTCCAAGCATGCCCGTATCCCATAGGCTGGGAAAGTGAGGATAGACCTGCATGCGCACTCAAATGTTTCCGACGGAACCGAGACACCGGCCGGCGTGATCATCTCCGCCGTCTCGGCCGGCCTGGACGCCGTGGCGTTGACGGACCACGATTCGACGGACGGCTGGGAATCTGCTGCCGCGGCGGCCCGGGAACATGGCATTGCCTTCGTTCCCGGAATGGAGATTTCCTGCCGGACCGAGAAGGGAATCAGCGTTCACTTGCTGAGTTACCTCCACGACCCCACCCATGCGGGTTTGCTGGAGGAAATCACCAAGTCCAAGGACGCCCGACTCACCCGTGCCGAGCACATGGTCACCTTGTTGTCCGAGGATTACCCGTTGACCTGGGATGACGTCATCCACCACGTGGCTCCCGGTGCCACGGTGGGTCGCCCTCACATCGCCGATGCCTTGGTCGCGGCTGGCGTTGTCGCGGATCGAACGGAGGCCTTCACTTCCATCCTCACCTCACATTCGCGGTACTTCGTGCAGCACTATGCGCCCAACCCGGCAGTCGCCGTCGAGCTTGTCCGTGCAGCCGGCGGCGTTCCAGTCTTTGCCCATCCTGTGGCCTCGTCGAGGGGCCGCATTGTGGGGGAGCAGACATACCGGGACATGATTGATGCCGGACTGCTGGGACTTGAGGTTGAACATCGGGACAACCCGGAGGAGGGCCGCACGTTCCTGCGGGGCCTGGCAGCCGAACACGGTTTGCTCATGACAGGGTCATCTGACTATCACGGAGCGGGCAAGCCCAACCTGTTGGGCGAAAACACTACCTCGCCCGAGGTCTTGGCACGCATTGAGGAGTTGGCAACAGGGAGCACGGTCATTCGCTGATGGATCTTCAACTGCTTGCCTCCGTGATCGTCACCTTGTTCGTGATCATGGATCCCCCGGGTACCGTGCCGATTTTCATGTCACTTACGGCTCAGATGTCGGCCAAGGAGCGAAACCGGTCCGCGTTCCAGGCTCTTTTGGTGGCCACCGGTGTGATCGTTGTGTTCGCGATCTTCGGGCAGTCCATCCTGAACTACATGCACATCTCGCTGGCGGCCTTGCAGGGCGCCGGCGGTCTGCTTCTGGTGCTCATTGCGCTGCAGCTGCTGACGGGGTCCACCAGTGGCGAAGAGAATGCTGCCAAGTACAAAAACGTGGCGTTTGTGCCGCTGGGAACACCGCTGATGGCCGGGCCCGGGGCGATCGTCGCCGTCATGGTGTTCGTGCAGCAGTCCAGCCAGCTCTCGGAGTACCTGGCGGTTGGCCTTGGCATTGCCGTGGTGCTGGGCTCGCTTTACCTTGCGATGCGCTTCGCTGGCGTCGTACAGCGCGTGCTCGGTGAAAACGGAGTGGAGCTGGTGACCCGGATCGCCGGCTTGCTGCTATCAGCCATTGCCGTCCAGATGATCGCGGACGCCGTTCAGGCCTTCGTGAAGGGTGCTGCCTGATCCAGGCCAGCGACCGGCAAGGACCCGCTCCGGTGGAATCCTGCCTTGCTGCCCAGCCGTTTCCGCATGACCTCGATGGCCTGTTCGTTCTGGTCTACGCACACGAAGTTGCGGCCTAGCTTGGCTGCAACTGCGCCCAGGGTGCCTGAACCGGCGAAGAAATCAAGGCACCAATCGCCCTCGCGGCTTGATGCAGAGACAATCCTGCGAACCAGGCCTTCGGGTTTTTGAGTGGGGTAGCCGGTCTTTTCGCGGCCCGTGGGCGAGACGATGGTGTGCCACCAGACATCCGTGGGAAGCTTGCCGAGCTCGCGTTTGGCTGGAGTGACCAGGCCAGGCGCCATATACGGTTCCCGGTCCACTTCGGCGTTGTCGAAGTGATATTTGGTGGGGTTCTTGACGTACACCAGGATGTTGTCGTGCTTGGTGGGCCAGCGGTTCTTGGCGCGGGCGCCGTAATCGTAGGCCCAGATGATCTCGTTCAGGAAGCATTCCCTGCCGAAGATCGAGTCCAGCATCACCTTGGCGTAGTGGACTTCCCGGTAATCCAAATGCAGGTACAGGGTGCCGTCGTCTGCCAGCAGTCGCCAGGCCTCCACGAGCTTTGGTTCCAGGAAAGACCAGTAATCGCTGAAGGCGTCGTCGTAGCTATGGAGGGCGCCCTTGATGGTGTCGTAAGAACGGCCCTTGAAGCCGACGCGGTCGCCGTCGCCGTCCGCATTGCGGACCATACGGGTTTCCTGGCGGCGTTGGACCCTGCCCGTGTTGAAGGGCGGGTCCACGTAAATGAGTGTGAAGGCGCCGTCCGGCAGCGTAGGGAGGAATTCCGCGTTGTCCGCGTGCACCACCAAGTTGCCGCCGTCCGGCGCCCAAACAGATTCAGTCATTGAGGTTTTTAGGCCTCGGTGCTGCCGGACTGGGCAGCTGCGGTCTCTCCGGAAACCACTTCGCCGTTGCGACGACGCGTGCGGGTCCGACGCGTACGTGACGGCTTCTCCGCATTGTCCGCAGTGGCGGTGCGGGTCTCCGAGGCGCCGGCAGCCGGGGCTGCCTCACCATCAGAAGTACGACGGCGGCGCGTACGGTTACGACCACCCTCGCCCTTGGATTCGCTGGACTCGGCGTCACCGGACCTGCCGGAGCGGCCACGGCCGCCATCGCGACCACCGTCGCGCTTGCCGTCTCGTCCGCCATCCCGGCCGGAGCCGCCGGAGCGGGCGTTCTTCTTGCCCGTCTCGCCCAGGTCCTCAAGGACCTCGGCGTCGACGCCGGCGAGGACGCGCTTGTTGCGCGGCAGGCGGCCCTTGGTGCCCTCGGGGATGTCGAGATCGGAGAACAGGTGCGGCGAAGAGGAGTACGTCTCAACGGGCTCGGGAACGCTGAGTCCCAGGGCCTTGTTGATCAGGCCCCAGCGAGGCATGTCGTCCCAGTCAACAAACGTGACGGCCGTGCCCTTGTTGCCCGCGCGACCGGTACGGCCAACGCGGTGCAGGTAGATCTTTTCGTCTTCCACGCACTGGTAGTTGATGACGTGGGTGACGTCATCGACGTCGATGCCGCGGGCTGCGACGTCGGTGGCCACCAGGACGTCAACCTTGTTGTTGCGGAAAGCGCGGAGCGCCTGCTCGCGGGCGCCCTGGCCAAGGTCGCCGTGAATGGCTGCAGCTGCGAAGCCGCGGTCTACGAGTTCCTCGGCAACCTTCGCGGCGGTGCGCTTGGTCTTGGTGAAGATGATGGTGCGGCCACGTCCGCGGGCCTGCAGGATGCGGGCCACAACCTCGGTCTTGTCCATGCTGTGGGCACGGTAGATGAGCTGGCGGATGTCGCGCTTGGTGAGGCCTTCATCATTCGGGTCAGCCGCACGGATGTGGGTGGGCTGCGTCATGTAGCGGCGGGCCATCGCGATGACGGGGCCGGGCATCGTTGCCGAGAAGAGAAGCGTCTGCCGAACGGCGGGGGTGCCCGCAATCAGCGTTTCGACGTCGGGCAGGAAGCCGAGGTCCAGCATTTCATCGGCTTCGTCAAGGATGACCATCTTGACGTTCTTGAGGCTGAGGTGCTTCTGCTTGTAGAGATCGATCAGCCGGCCGGGCGTGCCCACTACGATTTCGACGCCCTTCTGCAGGGCATCAACCTGCGGCTCGTACGCACGGCCGCCGTAGATGGTGGCGATGCGGGCGTTGCGCTTGCGTGACGCGGTCTGGAGATCGTTGGCAACCTGCACCGCGAGTTCACGCGTGGGGACGATCACCAAGGCCTGGGGTGCGCCCGGGACAGCAAGCTTTTCGTAACCGGCGTCGTCGCGGCCGGCTACGCGCTGGAGGGCGGGAATGCCGAACCCAAGCGTCTTTCCCGTTCCCGTCTTGGCCTGGCCGATGATGTCGTGGCCGCTCAAGGCGACCGGCAGGGTCATGGCCTGGATGGGGAAGGGGTGCGTGATGCCAGCGTCGGCCAAGGACTCAACGATGTCGGCGCGCACGTTAAAATCAGCGAACGACTTCTCTTCGATCTCGTGGGGCGTCTCATCCGAGATGATCGTTTCCTCGGGTTCGATTGATTCGGTTCCGGTGGAGTCCGTCAGGACTTCGTGGGTATGCAATTCACTCACAGGGAGTTTCCTTATTCATTTGGGCATTGGCGCTGCATGCTCAACGGCGGCGGCGGAGCCGTACCGGAGCACGAACGGGCGCGCAAGCAAGTCCAGTGGAAGCCGATCGCGGGCTATCTAAGTACTGGCACTGGTGACCAGTTGGTACATCTCAAGATCGCGTAGGGGCGGGCTTGTTGAGTTCAAAAATTAACTGAATCAACGACCGGGCATCCATTACTACAAGCCCAGTCTATCCTCTGGGGGCCGGAAAGCCCGGATTGCCGGATGAACGGCTTCAGGGCAGCAACTGAAACCGGATCTCCCGGCTGGCGATATCAGCCTTCAGCAGGCGCACCCGAACCTTGGTTCCGGACTCCATTTCTCCGTCGCACCGGGCCGTGACAGCGGGGTCCGCGATTTGCACGACGCCAAAGGGCCCGTTGCCGTTTCCATTGCCGTTGCCGTTTCCACGGGCGGCTCCGTTGGAGGGTTTGGACCCGGAAATGACAACAGCCTCGAATTCCTGGCCGATGTGGTTGGCAACGAGCGCCGCTTCTACTGTGTCCAATGCCGCCCGTTCGAGGCGTCCGGCCAACTGATCCGAGGATGCCATGATCTCGGGTAACGACGGGAGGGCTTCACGCGCCCATGCCGGAATGTCCTGGTTATTGCTGAGGGCTTCGCAGATCACCAGGACAAAGCGATCAATGAGGCGCCGCAAGGGTGCTGTGGTGTGGGCATAGGGAGCCCCGATAGCTGCTTGGATCACATTGGCCGGAACATCACCGTCAAAGGGCGTGTAGCCTGCACCGCGGAACAACGTTCCGGCCGAATGCAGGATCGCAAGCTGTTTGGGATCGGATGCATCCAGGGTCCGCAGGTATTCGCCGTAGCTGACCTCTCCGTCCCAGGGTTTGCCGAGGGCAGTGGTCTGCCGCTTGAAATGGAGCAGTGACCGATCATCAGGTGCGGGCATGGTGCGCAGGATGCCCACTTTTCCATCGAGCATCATCTGCGCGGCGGCCATGCCGGTCATGAGGGAGATCTGCGCGTTCCAATCCTCAACCGGCAGGGACGGTGCTGCCGCGATTCTGTACCCGCCGCCGTCAGTCGCCTGGACTATCTCCTGTTCCGGCATGTTGAGGCTTGCGCCGCCGCGTTGACGTTCCAGTTCAACGCGCTTCAGGCCCACTTCTTTGAGTAGCTGGAGAACCGGCGGGGCAGTACCGTCGTCGATCTGCTGTTGTGTGCCCTTGTAGCTCAGCTTTGCCCTGCTGCGCACAGTCGCACGGGCAACGGTGACGGCCAAAATTTCAGCTTTCCCGTCCAGGTCGAAATCCCAAACGAACGCGCTGCAATCCTGGTCGGCCAGCAGGCTTCCCGCGTTCTCACTGATGACCTCCGGATGCAGCGGGATCCGCCCGTCAGGGGCGTAGAACGTCTGCCCGCGTTGACGCGTTTCGGTATCCAGCGCGCCGCCGGGAGCCACGAAGGAAGGCACATCGGCGATGGCATAGAGGACCTTGTACCCATCACCGGCCCTTTCAATGAACAGAGCCTGGTCCAGGTCGGTGGACGTCGCGGGGTCGATGGTCACAAAAGGGATATCCCGCAGGTCCTGGGCCGGCAGCTCAAGGGCCTCCACCGCTTCCCGTGCCTCCTCCACAGCTTCTGCCGGGTATTCGCCGGGGAGTTCCAGCTCCGTCCTTAGGGCGGCGAGGGCCGAGGCGAGCTGGTCCGACGAGTCGTCGACGTTGGGCGCAATCCGATGATGTGACACGAAAATCAGGTTAGCCCGAAATGGGCCGATAGTCTTGGATCATGGGCACTTCCCCGGACGCCGCAGCCTATGCCGGGCAACTCTCAGCGGAGTTGCTTGGAGCCATGGCGTATGGCGAACTGTCCGCCTTCGGGCGGCTCTCCCTGGATTCCCGCTATGCACCCACGCTTCACGACAGGTCAGTGCTCGCGAAGATCGCAGTGGGGGCCTACGGAAACTTCGCCCTCCTCAACGACCGCCTGTCGGAGATGGGTCTGGATCCCGAACGTGCCATGCTGCCGTTTCAGCGCTCCTTCGATCACTTCCACGAGCGCACCAAGCCGGGGGACTGGTTCGAATCCGTGATGAAGGCCTATGTCATCGATACTGTGTCATCGGATTTCTATAGGGCTGTCTCGATGTTCCTCGACCCGACAACGCAGCATTTCGTTGAGCGCGTTGCTTCACCCGATCAGGCCACGGAAGTCCTTCGCGTCCTGCTCAGGCGGGCCTTGGCAGATGACCCGCGCCTCGCTTCGCGATTGGCGCTGTGGGGCCGCCGCTTGGTGGGGGAAGCGCTGACGCAGGCGCAACGCGTGGGCATGGAACACCCCCTGCTGGGGCCGATGCTGAAAAGCGGCGGGGACACGCGTGCCGCGGCGAAAAGGCTGACGACGGAGCTCGCCGAAAAGCACGCCCGCCGGATGACTGGCCTCGGCCTGACCGCCTAGCCCGCGGATCGCGCGGAACCTCCGGCTTCCCTAGACGGAATCCAAGGCTTCCAGCAGCGACTTGGCCGCCGCCGTCGGGTCCGGTGCCGCTGTGATGGCGCGGACCACCACGATCCGGCCGGCGCCCGCTTTCACAACCTGTTCAACGTTGCTGAGATCGATGCCACCAATGGCGAACCAAGGGAGGGTCACACCGTCGCCCGAGCGCTTGACCGCTTCTGCGGCATATGTGACCAGGTCCAAACCGACAGCAGCGCGACCGGGTTTGGTGGGTGTTGCCCAGACCGGACCCACGCAGAAATAGTCCAGTCCCAGGGGCCCTTGGGAGGTGGCCACAGCGGCATCGATTTGTTCGGTTGTGTGGGTGGAGAGGCCTATGCCGGTGGCGTTCGGCAGGAGGGTCCGGGCTGCAGTCAGGGGCAGGTCCTTTTGCCCGATGTGGAAGACGGGAGCCCCGGAAATGCTGGCAACATCGGCCCGGTCGTTGACCGCCCAAAGCCGTCCGTGCCGTTGTGCGACGCTCCGCAGGACGGTCAACATCTCCAGTTCCTCGGCAGCTTCCAGCGTCTTGTCGCGGAGTTGGATGATGTCCACACCGCCTTCGAAAGCGGCGTCCACAAAGTCCTCAAAATCGCCCTGCTCCTTACGGGCATCGGTGCACAGGTAAAGGCGGGCGGAGGCAAGAGCGTCAGGCTGAGTCATGGGAACCAGAGTAGTTCCTCTAAACTGGGCTCGTACTGCGGGAGCCGCGACATTCGTCATATGACTGTCCGGCTGAGAGGGCTTCAGCGCCGACCGCTTGACCTGATCCGGCTAGTACCGGCGTAGGGAAGGAAACGAATGGCAGATTCCCGCCATACCCGCCTCCAGGCAGACGTTGCCGTCATTGGTGGCGGCGTCATCGGCCTCGGCATCGCTCACGAAGCCCGGCGATTGGGCCGTTCAGTTGCGCTGATCGACCCCGCTCCCGCTTCCGGCGCGTCCTTCGCAGCGGCAGGCATGCTTGCACCCGTCAGCGAACTCCATTACCAGGAAGAAGACCTTCTTGAGTTAATGCTTGAGTCTTCCCAGCTCTGGCCCTCCTTCGTGGACGGCCTGCATAAAGGCGCGGAGGACAACGGATATCGCACGACGCCGACCCTCGCCGTGGGTGCCGACGCAGCCGACCGCCGGGCGCTCGCAGACTTAAGGTCGGTCCAGCTTGCGGCTGGCCTGGAAGTCGAACCTATCGCTCTGCGGGACGCGAGGCAGCGTGAGCCGCTCCTCAGCCCGCAGATCTCCTGTGCTTTCGATATACCTGCCGACCACCAAGTCGATCCAAGGAAACTCGCGGCATGCCTCCTGGCAGGACTGGCAGCCCATTCGCCCAATGACAGTTCCTGGGTGTCGGGAGCCGATGACGGATTCGCCATTGCTTCCAGGGCGCGCGGTTTGCTGTGGGAAGGCGGGCGTGTCACAGGCGTGGCACTGGACTCAGGAGTCACCGTTCACGCCGGAGAAACGGTGGTGGCCAACGGGCTCGGGGCGTCCCAACTCTCCGGTCTCCCTGAGGGCCTCACGCTTCCCGTAAGGCCGGTCTACGGGGACATCCTCCGGCTTCGCGTCCCCGATCACTTGCGGCCCTTGGTCACATCAACGATTCGCGGGATGGTTCGCGGGGTACCGGTTTACATCGTGCCCCGGGACGACGGAACTGTGGTGATTGGAGCCACGCAACGCGAAGACGGGTTGTCAGCCTCTTCCAACGCGGTCTCGGCGGGTGGCGTTTACCAATTGCTGAGGGACGCCCAAGTATTGGTCCCCGCAGTGGCTGAACTGGAACTCCTTGAAGCAACCGCCCGCGCCCGGCCCGGAACTCCGGACAACGCTCCACTGCTCGGACGGGTCGGTGTTTCCAACGGTGACATCGACGGCCTGGTGGTTGCCACAGGATTCTTCCGCCACGGAGTCCTCCTGACTCCGGTGGCCGCCAAGATCGTGGGGGAACTCCTCAAAGGCTCCACGGACTCCCGGTGGGCCCCCTTCCTGCCCCATCGTTTCGCGGGCAACGCCCCTGTTGCCCGAGCACTTACACCAGCAGCCCGAACCACCACCAAGGAAACAGCATGAACATCAAAGTGAACGGAACCGACCACGCAGTCTCTGACGACGCATCCGTCAGTACCCTCGTCACCGCCGTCACCGGTCGCGCCTTGGACCCTCGCGGACAAGCGGCCGACGGCGGCAAGCTGGGAGTCGCTGTCGCACGCAATTCCGAGGTCGTGCCGCGCAGCCAATGGGCCGTGACAGCGCTCTCCGACGGAGACGAACTTGAACTCGTAACAGCAGTCCAGGGAGGCTAATCATGACAACAGCAAACGTTGACGTTCGCACCGACGCACTGGTGATCGACGGCGTCGAATTCGGTTCCCGCCTCATCATGGGTACCGGAGGCGCGCCGAGCCTCGATGGCTTGGGAGCAGCGCTCCTCGCTTCGGGGACCGAGCTCACCACGGTGGCGATGCGTCGCTATTCACCCGCCGAAACGGGCTCGCTGTTCCAGCTGCTGGTGGACCATGACATCCGCGTGCTACCCAATACTGCTGGTTGTTTCACGGCCAAGGACGCCGTGATGACTGCTGAACTGGCCCGGGAAGCACTTGAGACCGATTGGGTGAAGCTGGAAGTCATCGCGGACGAACACACGCTCCTTCCAGACGCCGTCGAACTGGTGGATGCAACGGAGCAGCTGGTGAACCGAGGCTTCAAGGTATTCGCTTACACCAATGACGATCCCGTACTCGCGCTCAGGCTCGAGAACCTGGGTGCAACAGCCGTGATGCCCTTGGGATCGCCCATCGGGACGGGCCTTGGCATCCTGAACCCCCACAACATTGAGCTCATCGTGTCCCGGGCCTCCGTACCCGTGGTCCTGGATGCCGGGATCGGGACGGCCTCCGATGCTGCCCTTGCCATGGAACTGGGCTGCGACGCCGTCCTGCTTGCCACCGCCGTAACGCGGGCGCAGAACCCGGTGCAGATGGGCGAGGCCTTCAAACACGCTGTGATCGCCGGTAGGCTGGCCAAGCAGGCGGGCCGGATCCCGCGGCGGGAGCACGCGCTCGCATCCTCGGCGATGGAGGGCCGGGCAGAGTTCCTCTGATGAAAGAGCAGTCATGGCAGGCACGGAAGACCAACTGACTGAAGCAGCCATCAATGATGCCCTCGGGGACCTTCCGGACTGGAAGTACCAAGGTGGCTTGGTGACCGTATATAAAACCTCGACGGCGGCGGACGCGCTAGCGCTCATCGCCGCGGTTGGAGAGATCGCCGAGGACCAAAATCATCATCCGGATCTGGAGTGGCGCTACAACAGGGTTTTTCTCCGCTACGTGTCCCACGATGCGGGCGGCCAAGTGACCAAACGTGACGTTGCGGCTGCTACCGCTGTGAGCGAAGCGGCCGCAAGGGTAGGCGCAGCTGCGCAGCCTGAGCGGTATCCGGCGTCGTAAAGAGCCGAGATGGCAGTTAACACCAATCCCAAGCTTGGCCATTGGTGTTAACTGCCATCTCGCGGGCTTAAGGCCCTAAAGCCGCAACGCCTTGGTGAGCGCCGCAGTGTCGTGTTTCGTTCGGGTCCGGCCCAGGAAGAGCACCACGGCAACCGCAGCGGCGGTCCCGAGCACAATGGGCAGGACCCAAGGAATCCATGTGGCGCCCGGCTGGTAGCCCAATCCGGCGCTGATGAAAGCGATCCAGCTCAGGGTGCCGACAGCTGCTGAGACGCCGGCAGGCAGCGCGATCCCGTATTTGCCGTGCCGCTTGTCGTTGGCCCACACGATGAATCCGGTGGCAATGGTGGCCAAAACCACCACGACGAGAGAAAGCATGAAAACTCCTTAGCGGACGACGAGACGTGGGGATTGGGCTAGAGGGCGCCGAAGCCTACGCGGCGGACTTCCTCGGCGCCGATCTCCACGTAGCCCAGGACGTTGCCCGGAACGATGATCTGGCGGCCCTTCTCGTCCGTAAGGCGAAGTTCGGAGCCCTTGGTCACGGCCTCGGCCACGATCTTGGCAACAGCATCGGCATCCAAAGAGGATTCGAGCACGATCTCACGGCCAACATTCTGAATGCCGATCTTTACTTCCACAGCAAGGCCTCCAAGCCAATCAAGGGTTAAGTCAGTCCTCTATTTGTAGCCTAGGACTCTTTGGGGAAACGACTGATTCCGCGCCAAGCTAAACGATAGATCAGATCGCTGGCCACATCGAGGTCCAGGTTTCCATCCGTTTCAAGCCAATACCGGGCACTGACCTGCGCCATTCCGGCCAAACCACGCCCAAGCAGCTGCGCTTCAAGCGGGGGCAGTTTGGTGTCCTCCGCAATCACGTGGGCCACGGCGTCCGCGAACGTTTTGTTGAAAGTCTCCAAACGCGAACTGACGTCGGGGTCGTTGATGAGGTCGGACTCGAACACCAGGCGGTGGGCTTGGTCGTCGTCGGCGATGAACCTGTAGTAGGCGCGCATGACGGCCTTGACGCGTTCCTTGTTGTCCGTGGTGGAGTTCAAGGCGTCGAGCATCAGTTGCGTCAAGGTTGCCAGGTGGCTGTCCAAGAGAGCCATATAAAGCTCACGCTTGGACGGGAAGTGCTGGTAAAGCACTGGTTTGCTCACATGTGCGGCTTCCGCGATTTCGTCCATGGCCGCGCCGTGGAAACCGTTGGAGACGAAAACTTCCAATGCCGCGTTCAGCAACTGTGCGCGGCGCTCGTCCCGCGGCAACCTTGGTGAACGCGTTGTACCTGCCCGTTCCAGCTTGGCCGGTGCTCCATCGTTTGCCCGTGTGCCGTCAGCCACAGTCTGCCGCCTTTCCTTTGCAGTTATGACTACTCTACCGGGGGGTAATATGACCGCGCGGCATCTGCAGGCATACATTGGGGTATGGCCTCAATTGTTGCTGCCCACACTGCTGCGCCCGCTGTCCTGCCGCCCCTCGTCGAACCTGCCGCCGAACTCACTCCGGCCGAGGTGGAGCGGTACTCCCGGCATCTCATCATTCCCGAAATTGGCGCCCTGGGCCAACGCAGGCTTAAGAATGCCAAAGTCCTCGTCATCGGCGCCGGAGGCCTCGGGTCCCCGGCTCTGCTTTACCTGGCCGCCGCAGGCGTGGGCACTCTTGGCATTGTGGACGACGACGTGGTGGACCTCAGCAACCTGCAGCGACAGGTCATCCATGGTGTGAAGGACGTGGGTACGCCCAAGATCGAATCCGCGCGCAATGCCATTGCAGAGCTCAACCCCTTGGTCAACGTGGTCCTGCATGACATCCGGCTCGACTCTTCAAACGCGCTGGAGCTGTTTGCGCAATATGACCTCATCCTGGACGGCGCCGACAACTTCGCCACGCGATACCTCGTGAACGACGCCGCTGCCATCCTCGGTAAGCCTTATGTCTGGGGCTCCATCTTCCGTTTTGACGGCCAGGTGAGCGTCTTCTGGGCCGATCACGGGCCCACCTACAGGGATCTCTATCCTGAAGCGCCTCCCGCCGGGTCTGTGCCGTCCTGTGGCGAAGGCGGGGTGTTCGGCATGCTGTGCGCAGCGGTTGGATCGCTCATGGTGACTGAGGCCGTGAAGCTGATCACCGGCGTCGGACGTTCCTTGCTCGGCCGTGTGGCGCTCTTCGATGCCCTTGGCGGCAGCTGGCGCGAGATCAAGGTCTCCAAGGATCCGGAAGCCGAACCCATCACTGAACTGACCGACTACGAAGCCTTCTGCGGCGTGACGCCACCGGCAGCCACGGACCAGGCTCACACTGTTACCGCCAAGGACCTCGCCGGGATGCTTGCCGAACGGGAGCTGGGGGAGCGGGACTTCGAACTCGTGGATGTCCGTGAGTCCGGCGAGCACAGCATCGTCAGTATCGATGGCTCGCGGCTCATTCCGCAGGGCCGCATTCTCTCCGGCGAGGCGTGGGTAGAGCTGCCGCAGGACAAAGACATAGTGTTCCACTGCAAGGCGGGGACGCGCTCGGCTGCAGTCCTGGAAGCGGCACAAAAGGCGGGTTACACCCGCATCAGCCATCTCGACGGCGGTATTCTCGCCTGGGTGCGGGATGTGGAGCCGCAGAAGCCCGTCTACTAGGCGGAGAGGTGGGCGCCCAGCTAACGCAGGCCGGCTGACCGGCGGGCGGCAATCTGGCGGCTAGGCGCTTTCGGAGCGGAGTTGCTCGTGGTCAACCGGGCACTCAGCGGACGGGGCAACGGCCCGGGGCTGTTCCACCTGGATGCCGTAGAGGGCCTCGAGCGCGGCAACGTAGTCGTCCTGCTGGCCGTTTGCCGCGAGTTCACGCGCCCGGACGGTGGGGATGTGCAGGAGCTGCTTGACCATCCGGCGCAGGGCGAATTCCACCTCTTCGGCAGCGGCAGTACAGCCGTGACGGGCGCGGACTTTTTCCATTTCCGCGTCCAGGACGTTCATGGTGTGGCGGCGGAGCGCCACGATGGCGGTGTCCACGGAGCGGGCTTCGCGTTCTGACTCGAATGACGTTGCGGCACCGTTGACGATTGCGCTGGCCTGCGAGAGTGACTCTGCCTGTTCCTGGGGGGCCGCGAGTCGAACGGATTCGAGCGTCAGGAGTTCAACGCCGTCGAGTTCGCCTACTGCGGGGTCGAAATCATGGGTGAGGGCGAGGTCGATTGCGATCAAGGGTTTGCCCGAACTTGCCCGGACACGGGCAAGGTCCGCGGCCTCCACCCGGTTGTCGGAACCGCTGCAGCCGATCATGACATCAGCTGCGGCAACAGCAGCGGGAAGGGTGTCGGCGTCGAGTGCTGTTCCACCGCGGGTCGCGACGAAACCTTCGGCGCGGCCGGAAGAAGAATAGACGGAAACATCCGTGCAGCCACGCTCACGGAGCAGCGACATGGTGGCGCCGGCGTAGGCACCGGTTCCGAAGACCACCACTTTCTTGGTGGACCAATCGTCGTTCTCGGCGAGGTCCGTGGCCAGGTCCAACGCGACAGACACGATCGAAAGACCACGCGAGCCGAGGGCAGTCTGCGCGCCTACATCCTTGGCGGTCTTGGAAGCTGCCTGGAAAAGACGCACGAGGCCGGAGCTGGCCGTGCCTTCCTGCTGGGCGGTGATCAATGCACGGCGGACCTGACCGGCGATTTCACGCTCACCCACTACGGCTGAATCCAGTCCGGCGCTCACAGCGAAGAGGTGCCGGGTAACGTCCGGGCCGGTGTGTGTGGCAAAAGAGCGGGAGACGAGTTGCTCGTTGAGGCCGCTGAGTTCGCTGATCTGCGAAACGAGGGCGGAACGGGCTGCCTCAAGGTCAGCGCCGTTGGCAGTTTCGCCGTAAACCTCGTAGCGGTTGCACGTGGCCAGAACCACGGCTCCGGAGACCACAGAGGAATCTGTCAGGGCTGCCGAGGCAAGCTCAGAGGAACCGTTGCTCAACTGAGCGACGGTTTCGAGGTCGATGTCGGCGTGTGTAGCCACCAATGAGAAAAGAACCACAGCACCCCAATCATAGCTTTTTCGTAGCCCGGTAGAACAATGTGGCGCCGTGGTGATCCACACGAAGGCGGGTGATCCCGGCCACAACGGCCCGGGCGGGGCGCGACGTGACAGCTTGTCGTTATCTTTTGCCCCGGATTTTCGGCACAATCGAAGGCATGACTTCTAGCGCGGCAGCATCCAACAGTACGGCCTCCAACGCCCCGGCGGGAACCCTCGACGCCAACCACCCGCTGAAGGACGGTCGGACCTCGGACTCGCCGCTGATTACGGCATACCGCGGCGGCACCCCCTCTCGCAGGCCGGTGTGGTTCATGCGCCAGGCTGGCCGTTCCCTTCCGGAGTACCTGAAGGTGCGCGAGGGCGTGGCCATGCTGGACTCCTGCCTCCGCCCGGAACTCGCCGCCGAGATTACCCTCCAACCTGTTCGCCGCCACGATGTGGACGCCGCCATCTTCTTCTCGGACATCGTCATTCCGCTGAAGCTCGCCGGTGTCGGTGTGGACATCGTCCCCGGCGTGGGACCCGTCCTGGATAAGCCGGTCCGGACAGCAGCCGACGTTGCTGCCCTGCCCACGCTGACGTGGGAAGCGCTGGAGCCCATCCGTGAAGCCGTCCGCCTGACGGTTGCCGAGCTGGGAAAGACGCCGCTTATTGGCTTCGCCGGTGCACCGTTCACCCTTGCCGCCTACATGGTTGAAGGGAAGCCCTCGCGTGACCACCTCGGCCCGCGGACCATGATGCACGCGGATCCCGAGACCTGGGCCGCGCTGGCCAACTGGGCTGCCGACACTTCAGGCATGTTCCTCCAGGCCCAACTTGAGGCAGGCGCTTCGGCAGCGCAGCTCTTTGACTCGTGGGCCGGATCCCTGGGCCTGGCTGACTACACCAAGTACGTGGCGCCGGCATCTACCCGCGCGCTTGACCATGTCCGTGGACTCGGGGCACCGCTGATCCACTTCGGCACCGGCACCTCCGAACTGCTGGTTGCCATGCGCGACGTCGGAGTGGACGTCGTGGGCGTGGACTACCGGCTGCCCCTGGACGAGGCCAACCGTCGTCTCGGTGGCACCGTGCCGCTGCAGGGCAACATCGACCCCGCGCTTCTGTCTGCCCCGTGGGAGGTCCTTGAAGCCCACGTCCGCGAAGTCATCGCCGCCGGTTCCCACGCCCCGGGCCACGTACTGAACCTCGGCCACGGAGTTCCTCCCGAAACGGACCCCACAGTCCTGACGCGCGTCGTGGAGCTCATTCACTCCATCCCCGCGAAGTAGGAACAATGCGCGGGGGACACCCAACGCCCAAGGCAACAGTCGCAGGACCAGCCGCCGTCGTGGTGGGCGGTGGCATCTCGGGCCTGATCGCCGCACGGGAACTGGCCCTGGCCGGTTCTGCGGTTACTGTCCTTGAGGCAAGCCAGGCCTGGGGCGGCTGCGTGGGTAGCCATGTTGTTGCCGGGCTGCACCTGGACAGCGGGGCGGAATCGTTCGCCACCCGGTCCACAGCTGTAGCCGACCTCGCACGTGAACTTGGACTGGCGGACAGGATCGTAGCTCCGCACCCGGGCGGTGCTTGGGTGCAGCTGCCGGACGGCCCGCAGGAGCTCCCAAAAACGGGAGTGCTTGGGATTCCGGCGAACCCGTGGGACCCGGAGGTACGGCGTTCCCTGGGCCTCGCCGGAGCCATCAGGGCCTCCTTGGACCGCTGGCTCCCGGCCTCTGTTGGCACGTCTTCGGACGTCACCAGCGTTTCCTCTTTGGTCCGCGCCCGCATGGGCAAAAAAGTTCTTGAACGGCTTGTTTCACCCGTAGTGGGCGGCGTTCACTCGGCCGACCCTGCCCTCTTGGACGTTGACATGGTGGCCCCGGGGCTGCGCGCTGGGATTCGCGCCCAGGGCTCACTCGCCGCCGCTGTGGCGGCTCAACGCAAAGCCGCCAAGGGTTCCGGCGGCGCGTCTGGTCCGGCCAAGGCGGGTTCCGCCGTCGCGGGCTTGAGGGGTGGAATGAACACCCTGGTGGACGCGCTCGTGGCGGACCTCCGGGAGCGTGGAGTCGAGTTGCTCACGGGTCAACACGCCGACGACGTCGTGAAGGCACCGGAGGGCTGGCGGGTCACCGCCGGGAATGCCACGTACGACGCCGGCCGCCTGGTGGTCGCGCTTGACGGCCCGGCCGCTGTTGGGTTGCTGGAGAAGTCCTTGCCTGAGCTGTCCAGCCTCCGCCCGGCTCCCGGTCCGCTGGTGAGTCTTGTGACGATGGTGGTGGACTTGCCCCAGCTCGACGGCAGGCCGCGGGGGACGGGGATCCTGGTGGCGCCTGAAACCCCGGGGATCAGGGCCAAGGCGCTGACTCATGCAACGGCCAAGTGGGATTGGCTGGCCGACGAAGCCGGTCCCGGCACGCACGTCTTGCGCCTTTCCTACGGCCGGCGTGAAGAAGCTGGCGGGGGCGGGGATGTTGTCCTCGATGACGAATCTCTGCTGGCGGCGGCGTTGGAGGATGCTTCCACACTGCTGACCGTTCCCATTTCGCAGGCGGACATCGTTGACTGGGATGTGGTGCGGTGGGCGGGCGCCTTGCCGTTCGCCGCCGTCGGTCATAAACAGCGCGTGGCGCAGGTCCGCCAGGTGTGCGCCGCAGCGGACGGTCTTAGCGTGGTGGGCGGCTGGTTGGCCGGAAACGGCCTTGCCGCAGTTGTGGCTGACACGCGGGCGCAACTCGCCGCCGTACGGGCCGGCTGACTGTCAGATTTGTGATTTGCATCACTTCTACGGCTTGTAGAACTGATCCGTTTCGACTTAGGGGCTGGCACGGGGCAAACTTGAACCATGAGCCACACTTCTGCCGAATCTGTCACTAAAACTGCTGAAACCGAAGAACAGTTCTACACCCTGTGGACGGTCTTCAAGCGCTCGGCCGACGTCCTGCGCAGCGGCGATGCTGCACAGGAATTCGAAGCCCTTGCGGAGAAGCTCGCGGAGGGCGGCGTGATCCTCCGGGGCAGCTACGACGTCTCGGCCATGCGCTCGGACGCTGACATCATGGTGTGGCTCCATGGGCCCAAGCCGGAGGACCTGCAGGCAGCTGTTCGGTCCATCCGCCGGAGCAAGCTCTTCGCGGGAACAGACATCGTCTGGTCCGCCATGGGCGTGCACCGCGAAGCTGAGTTCTCCAAGAGCCACGTGCCCGCCTACGCACGCGGTGTCGAGCCCAGCACTTGGCTCTGCGTCTACCCGTTTGTGCGTTCCTACGAGTGGTACCTGCTGCCCACGGACGAGCGCGGCAAGATGCTCCGCGACCATGGCCTTCTTGGGCGCGAATTCCCGCAGGTCATTTCCAACACCGTCTCCTCGTTTGCCCTAGGCGACTGGGAATGGATCCTCGGCCTTGAAGCACCTGAACTGGTGGACCTCGTGGACCTGATGCGCCACCTGCGGTCCACGGAAGCGCGACACCACGTCCGCGAAGAAATCCCCTTCTATACCGGCCGCCGCGTCACGGCTGCCGAGATTGCCGAGGTCCTGGCATGACCCAGCCCGTTATCTCCACAGCACCGAACGCCGTCACTGAGCGTGGGCGGCAGGAACCCAAGCGGTACGACGCCGTGCTGCTCGCATCCTTTGGTGGTCCTGAAGGCCAGGATGACGTCATTCCCTTCCTGCGCAACGTCACCCGTGGCCGCGGGATCCCGGACGAGCGCCTCGAAGAGGTCTCGCACCACTACCGGGCTTTTGGCGGAATCAGCCCCATCAACCAGCAGAACCGTGAGCTGAAGGCCGCGATCGAGGCCGAACTGGCACAGCGGGGGATCGAATTGCCGGTCCTTTGGGGCAACCGGAACTGGGACCCGTACATCGCCCCGGTCCTGCAGGACGCTTACGACGCCGGACACCGCCGGATCCTGATGCTCACCACCAGCATCTACTCCTGTTACTCCAGCTGCCGCCAGTACCGCGAAGACATTGGTATTGCGCTGACCGAAACCGGTTTGGACGGCAAGCTTGAAGTGGACAAGATCCGTCAGTACTTCGACCACCCCGGCGTAGTGCAGCCGTTCCTTGAGGGAACTGCCGCCGGCCTGGAGGAGATCCGTGGGAAGCTCGCCGCCGCTGGCGAAACGGACCCGGATTCGAAAATTCGAGTGCTGTTCGCCACCCACTCCATTCCTACCCGGGATGCAGAGGCCGCAGGCAGGTCCGAAGACGAGCCGCGCGAATTTGCGGAAGGTTCCGCCTACGCTGCACAGCACCTTGCCAATGCCAAAGCCATCATGGACGCTGTGGCGCCGAACGTGGCGTGGGACCTCGTGTACCAGTCCCGCTCGGGCGCGCCGCACATTCCCTGGCTGGAACCGGACATCAATGACCACCTTGAGGAGATCGCCCCCGAGGGCGTCCGCGGTGTGGTCATAGTTCCCCTTGGCTTTGTCAGCGACCATATGGAAGTTGCCTGGGATTTGGACACCGAGGCACTGGAAACCTGCAAGAACCTGGACATCGAGGCCACCCGTGTGCCCACACCGGGTACGCACGCGGCTTTCGTGTCCGGCCTCGTGGACCTGATCTGCGAACGCACAGTGGACAACAACATCGCCGAACGTCCCCACGTCACCGACCTGGGCCCTTGGTACGACGTCTGCCGTCCCAACTGCTGCGAGAACTTCCGCGGGGCAAAACCCGTCATCTCCGAAGTTGGCGCCGGAATCGGTATCGGCCACGACGCCTACCCGGCTCCGGAGGCTGCCAAGTGACTGTTCGCATCGGCACCAGGGCGAGCAAACTTGCCCTGACGCAGACGCAGCAAACAGCGGACCAGTTGGCTGCCGTCGGCGGCTTCCCCGTAGAGCTCGTGCACATCAAGACCGAGGGCGACGTCAAAACCGGATCCCTTTCCCAGATGGGCGGCACAGGCGTGTTCGTTGCTGCCCTGCGTGATGCCCTTCTCGCTGATACCTGTGATGTCGCCGTGCACTCCCTGAAGGACCTGCCCACGGGAGCCGCACTTGGCCTGAGCATCGCAGCAACTCCCAAGCGGGTGGATGTCCGTGACGTTCTCTGTGCACGCGACGGTATGACTCTTGCCGAGCTGCCGGGCGGTGCCAAAGTAGGCACAGGCTCGCCACGGCGTGCCGCTCAACTTCGGGCTGCACGTCCGGATATCGAGGTACTCGATATCCGTGGGAATGTGGACACTCGCCTCGGTCGTGTCCCGGGTTTGCCCGGAAACCTCACCGAAGAGGTTGTTCCGGGCAAGTCCTGTGACCTCGACGCCGTGGTGTTGGCTGCTGCGGGCTTGGAGCGCATGGACCGCCTGGACACTGTCAGCGAGTTCTTCGAATCCGACGTCATGCTTCCCGCGCCCGGACAGGGAGCGTTGGCCATTGAATGCCGGACCAACGACGCCCCGCGTACAGCGGGTTCCACCGAAGGGTCAAACGGCGTGCTCGCGCAGGCCCTTGCGGCGCTGAACGACGACGACACCCGCCTCGCCGTCACGGCCGAGCGTGCAGTCCTGGCCAGGCTTGAAGCCGGTTGTGCAGCTCCCGTGGGTGCCTACGCCTTCCGCAAGGGCAGCATGCTGCACCTTGAAGCAGTGGTCTGTGCCGTGGATGGCACCAAGACTGTGCGCGAGAAGAAAGCCACCGACGGCCTCACGGAAGTCGGAGCCACGTTGCTCGGCATCGAAGTGGCGGAGCTCCTGCTCGCTGCCGGCGCCGCGGAGATCGCGGACCTTGCGGCGTCCTGAGACGCATGAATTGAACGGGCTGACCGGTCGGCGCGTCCTGATTACCAGGACCGCCGACCGTGCGCGTCCGCTGGCGTCGCTTTTGACCGGTTTGGGAGCGGAGCCACTGGTGCTGCCGCTCATCGATTTTGAGAAGGCGGGGAACCAGGTTCCCCTTGACGCGGCCTTGGACCGTTTGGTGGCCGGCGACTTCGACTGGATGGTGATCAGCAGCGTCACTACCGTGCGGGTTCTGTTGGAGAAAGCTTCTCAGCGCGGCATCGCCCTCGCTGACCTTGTCCCAGCCGATACGAAGGTGGCCACCATCGGTCCCTCATCCCGTCAGGTCCTTGAATCCGTCGGCCTCACTGTCGCCTTGGCGCCGGCGGAAGTCCAGTCGGCCGAGGGTTTGCTTGCTGTATGGGAGGCGTCCAATGGAAGGGTTTTCCTGCCTCAGGCTGACATCGCTTCGCCCGGCCTGCGGGACGGCCTGGCCGCCACCGGCGCGGACGTGACGACCGTTGTCGCCTACCACACGGTCGATTACCCAGCCCGTGCGGAAGTCCGCCTCACAGCGGAACTACCGTCCGGCGTCGTGCTTTCCGCACCAGACGTTCCGGCAACGCTCAGCCCTGAAGAGGCACGAACCGCACTCGATGCCGGAACCCTGGACGCAATAGTGGCTGCTTCTCCCAGCGCTGCACGTCGTATCGCCCAATTATTTCCTGCTTTGGGCACCTGCCGCTTAGTCGCCATCGGGCGTCCGACGGCGGCAGAGGCCTCGCGGATCGGCCTCGCCGTTGCAGTCACAGCCAAAGAACCAACCCCGGACGGCATTGTGGCCGCCCTGGAGTCTATTTTCGCCAACGAAGGGAACCCGCAATGAGCTTTCCGAACCATCGTCCCCGCCGCTTGCGCACAACTCCCGCCATGCGCAGGCTCACCGCCGAGACCCGTCTGGCGCCCGCGGACCTGATCCTTCCAGCGTTCATCCGGGAGGGACTTACCGAGCCGAGCCCCATCAGTTCCATGCCGGGGGTCGTCCAGCACACCACCGAGTCCCTGAAGCGGGCGGCCGCGGAAGCCGTGGAGTTGGGCGTCGGCGGCATCATGCTGTTCGGCGTGCCCGCGGTACGTGACGCGCAAGGCACCGCCTCGCTGGACCCTGAAGGCGTCCTGAACAAGGCCATTCGTGACGTCAAGGCCGAGGTCGGCGATGACCTGGTCATCATGGGCGACGTTTGCCTCGACGAATTCACGGACCACGGCCACTGCGGCGTCCTTGATTCCGATGGCTATGTGGACAACGACGCCACGCTGGAGATCTATGGCCGGATGGCAGTCGCCCAGGCCGACGCCGGAGCCCACGTCTTGGGCCCCTCGGGAATGATGGACGGCCAGATAGCGGTGATCCGTCAAGCACTGGAGGAATCCGGACACAAGAACACGGCCGTACTTGCCTATGCTGCCAAGTACGCGTCAGCGTTCTACGGCCCCTTCCGTGAGGCCGTGGATTCCCAGCTCAAGGGCGATCGCCGGACCTACCAGATGGACGCTGCCAACCGTCGGGAGGCCATCCTGGAAGTTGAGCTGGACCTCGAAGAGGGCGCCGACATGGTCATGGTCAAGCCCGCAATGAGTTACCTGGACATCCTGGCCGACGTTGCAGCCATGAGCCCTGTGCCGGTGTCGGCCTACCAAATCTCTGGCGAGTACGCCATGATCGAAGCGGCCGCGGCCAACGGCTGGATCGACAGGCGCGGTGCCATCACCGAATCCGTCCTCGGCATCAAGCGTGCCGGAGCAGACACCGTCCTGACCTACTGGGCCTCCGAACTGGCAGGCTGGCTGAAGGAGTCCTGATGACATCTGTTTCCTCCGAGCCCACCGCTCCGGTAGGGGCCAACGAGATCCTGCTCGGCCTGAACACTTTTGGCGACGCCGGTGTGGATGCCGATGGGAACCCGAAGGAGCATGCGCGCGTCCTGCGTGAGTTGCTGCAGGAAGCGAAGCTGGCTGACGCCGTCGGAATCCATGCCTTTGGTGTGGGCGAACACCACCGCCGCGATTTCGCTGTGTCCGCGCCCGAGGTCTTCCTTGCAGCGGCAGCCGCAGTTACCTCACGGATTCGCTTGGGGTCGGCCGTTACCGTGCTCAGTTCAGATGATCCGATCCGGGTTTTCCAGCGCTTCGCCACAGTGGACGCGTTGTCCAACGGCAGGGCTGAGGTAATGCTCGGCAGGGGTTCGTTCGTGGAGTCGTTCCCGCTGTTTGGCTTGGACCTGGCGGACTACGAAGTCCTGTTCGAGGAAAAACTGGAGCTGTTCGACAAGGTTCGGGCACAGAAACCGGTTCATTGGGAGGGCCGCACGCGGCCCAACGTCAACGGGCTGCAGGTATACCCCAAATTGCAGCACCACTTGCTGCCGGCCTGGATTGGCGTCGGAGGTACACCTGAGTCCGTGCTGCGCTGTGCCGAATATGGGTACCCCATCATTTTCGCCATCATCGGGGGTGAGCCCCGCCGCTTCGCACCGCTGGTCAACCTGTACCGCGAGGCGATGGCCAAGTACGGCCATCCGATGCGTCAGATCGCAACGCACTCACCCGGTTTCATCGCTGACACGGACGATGCTGCCCGCGAGGAACTCTTCCCGCATTGGCTGGAGCAACGTAACAGGATCGGTTCCGAACGCGGCTGGGGTCCAGGGAACCGTGGCGAGTTTGATGCCATGTGCGGCCCCGAAGGTGCTCTCTACGTCGGCTCACCGGAAACCGTGGCGCAGAAAATCGCCCTGCTCAAGCGGAACCTTGGCGTGGACCGCTTCGACCTCAAATACAGCAATGGAACATTGCCGCATCAATCCATGATGCGCTGTATCGAGCTCTACGGCACCGAGGTAGCCCCGAGGGTTGCTGAGTTGCTGGCCGCAGCATCCTAGGTGGCAGCCATGCCACTCCCTGAATCACTGAAAGAATAGGTACCATGACGTCAAACACCCCCGTGTCCGATCAACTGTTCGACCGTGCCCGGTCCCTGATGCCCGGCGGCGTGAACTCGCCGGTACGCGCCTTCGGGTCAGTGGGCGGCACTCCGAAGTTCATGGTGTCCGCCAAGGGCGCCTACCTGACGGACGCAGACGGTAAGGAATACGTAGACCTGGTGTGCTCCTGGGGACCGGCGCTGCTGGGCCACGCCCACCCCGCCGTGCTCGACGCCGTTCACGCAGCTGTGGACCGCGGCCTTTCCTTCGGAGCCTCCACGCCGGATGAAGCCAACCTTGCCGCGATCGTCAAGGACCGGGTGTCCGCCGTCGAACGTTTGAGGATGGTATCCACCGGAACCGAAGCCACCATGACGGCCGTTCGCCTGGCCCGCGGTTTCACCGGCCGCAACCTGATCATCAAGTTCGCCGGTTGCTACCACGGGCACCTTGACGGACTGCTGGCAGCCGCAGGATCCGGCCTGGCCACGTTGGCACTGCCCGGCTCTGCCGGTGTCACAGAGGCCACCGCAGCTGAGACTCTGGTTCTGCCTTACAACGATCTTGCTGCCGTTGAGGCTGCCTTCGCTGCCCACGGCCAAAACATCGCTGCCGTCATCACGGAAGCGGCTCCGGCGAACATGGGCGTCGTCACTCCGGGCGAAGGCTTCAACGCGGGCCTGTCCCGCATCACCAAGGAACACGGTGCACTCCTCATCCTCGACGAAGTCCTTACCGGCTTCCGTACCGGCTACGCCGGCTACTGGGGATTGACCGGTCGCCAGGAAGGCTGGGCTCCGGACCTGCTCACCTTCGGCAAGGTCATCGGCGGCGGACTGCCGACGGCGGCACTCGGCGGCCGTGCCGACGTCATGGACTACCTCGCTCCCGTGGGCCCGGTTTACCAGGCCGGTACGCTGTCCGGAAACCCCGTGGCCATGGCCGCAGGTGTAGCGACGTTGACCAATGCAACTCCTGAGGTCTACGCCTATGTTGATGCCCGTTCGCTGGAACTCTCAGCTGCGCTCTCCTCCGCCCTTGACGACGCCGGCGTGGACCACTCCATCCAGCGGGCGGGCAACCTCTTCTCGGTTGCGTTTGGAACCTCTGCCCACGGCGTGCACAACTACGACGACGCCCAGCGGCAGGATAGCTTCCGATACGCCCCGTTCTTCCACTCCATGCTGGACTCCGGCGTTTACCTTCCGCCGTCCGTCTTCGAAGCCTGGTTCCTCTCCGCTGCCCATGACGACGCAGCGATGAACCGGATCATCGATGCCCTTCCGGCAGCAGCGAAGGCCGCAGCGGGCGCCTCGGCCTGATCTTTGGTGATGCCCCGGGCGACTGCTTGACGCAATTGTCCGGGGCAATGTTGCGTCCGATCGGGGTAGGCTCGTAGGTGGAAACCCACCCCCAACGAATTCACGGTTTACCATGCGCAAGTCCCCTTCCATTGCATCACTGAGCGTCAGCATCGCCACCGCCGGAGTGCTTCTGGTCTCGGCGGCCGGATGTTCCACTGGCCCAACGAACTCCGGCCAAAATTCGGCGGAGGGGACACCATCGGTGGCTCCTTCTTCGCCGTCAGGCACGCAGGCTCCCTCGTCCCCGCCGGCGTCAGTTACCAAGCCAGCGGTTCCTTCCCCGGCTCCCTCCGTAGCGCCTGTGCCGGCGCCGAGCACGCCGTCAGCTGCGGAGCAGCAGCTCGCCGCTCTAAGCCTTGAGCAGCGGGTGGGACAACTGTTCATGGTGGCAGCCAAGGCCAGCGGCCCCGAACCGGGAACCATGGAAGCGCTGACGAAGTATCACGCCGGGAACGTTTACCTCAGCGGACGCAGCAAGGCCGGAGCTGCCCCGACGGCGTCCCTTGTGTCTTCGCTGACAGGCACGGTCTCTGCCGCAACAACCGGCGGGGTACCCCTTTTTGTGGCCACCGACCAAGAGGGTGGATATGTCCAGGTTCTTTCCGGTCCGGGTTTCTCCACCATTCCCACGGCCCTGGTCCAGGCGTCCTCCGGGGCGGCAAAACTTCGCGCGGATGCTGCAACGTGGGGGAAGGAACTTAGCAGCGTAGGCGTCAACGTGAACCTCGCGCCGGTCTTGGATACAGTGACCAGCCCACAGTTTGCACCCTCCAATGCCCCCATTGGCCATTTCCAGCGGGAGTACGGCTACGACCCAGCCAACGTCTCGCTGCTGGGCAATGCCTTTGCCGATGGCATGAAGGATGCCGGCGTGGCCCCGGTAGTGAAGCACTTCCCAGGGCTTGGCAGGGTAGTTCCCAACACGGACGTCACCAGCGATGTCCGTGACACGGCCACCACCCGGAACGATCCCGCACTGGGGCCGTTCCACGCGGCCATCAAATCAGGCGCCCGGTGGGTCATGGTTTCGAATGCCTACTACGACAAGATTGACGCCGCCAACATCGCACCATTCTCCTCGACCGTAATGGACACGATGCTGCGTAATGACGCCGGCTTCAAGGGGATAGTTCTCTCCGATGACCTCTGCAGTGCGGCCCAGCTGGAAGCATGGTCCGATGCCGAGCGTGCCCTGAACTTCTTCGGCGCTGGGGGAACCATGCTGGTATGCGCCGATCCCGCGAGCATTCCGGCGATGCACCAGGCGGTGGTGCAGAAGGCCACGTCCGATCCTGCCTTCCGGGCCAAGGTGGATGCCGCCGCGCTCACGGTGCTGCGCGTCAAGGCCAATCAGTAGCGGCCCCAAGGCAGGTGAACGGCAAAGAACCCCGCCTTCGCTTGGAAGGCGGGGTTCTTTGTAGCGGGTGTAACCCTGCTAAGGGGTCCTTAGAGGACGTCCGAAAGGAAACCCTGGAGGCGTTCCGTTTGCGGATTCGTGAACAGCTGCTCCGGAGGCCCGGATTCAACCACCACGCCGGCGTCCATGAAGGTCACGATGTCCGAGACGTTGCGTGAGAAGCCCATTTCGTGGGTTACCACCACCATGGTCATGCCTCCCTGGGCCAGGTCCGTCATGAGCGCAAGGACACCCTTGACGAGTTCCGGGTCCAGCGCGGAGGTAGCTTCGTCAAAGAACATCACCTCAGGCTTCATGGCCAGCGCGCGGGCAATCGCCACACGCTGCTGCTGTCCGCCCGAGAGGTTTGCCGGACGGGAATCCGCCTTATGCTTCAAACCCACCAGGTCCAGCTGGGCCAATGCCTCGTCGCGCGCCTGTTCCTTGGACATGCCACGGAGTTTGCGCAGTGCCAGCGAGATGTTCTCAGCCACCGTCTTGTGCGGAAAAAGGTTGAACTGCTGGAAGACCATGCCGATGCGGCGACGCAGTTCGTCCGGGTTGTCCTTAAGGACCGAACGTCCATCCAGCAGGATGTCGCCCTGATCCGGCTCGATAAGCCGGTTCATTACTCGAAGCAGCGTTGACTTGCCTGAGCCGGACGGGCCGATAACGGAGGCCGTGGTGCCCTTCTCGACGTGCAGGTCGATGCCCCGCAACACATGGTTGCTGCCGAACGACAGGTGGATGTTCTTCGCCGTCAACGTCCCTGATGCGAATTCACTCATGCCTGCGCTCCTTTTCCTACGACGGCGGCTGCCTCGTCCGGTTCCTTCTTCTCCGGGCGTCCAGCGCGCATCCGGGCGTCAATAAAGTTCACGAAGTGCGTGAGCGGGATGGTCAACGCCAGATAGAAGATGGCTGCTGCCACGTAGGGGGACAGGTTGCCGCTGTTGGCAGCTGCATCCTTACCAATCTGGAAGATTTCACGCTCTGTTGCCAGGAGGCCAAGCATGAAGACCAGTGACGATTCCTTGATCAACGCGATGAACTGGTTGACCAACGCAGGAAGAACGCGGCGGATGCCTTGAGGCACTACCACCAGGCGCATGGACGAGCCGTAGCTGAACCCGAGGGCCCGGGTCGCTTCGAGCTGTCCTTTATCCACGCTTTGGATGCCCGAGCGGAAAATCTCGCCGATATACGCGCCGGACATCAAGGACAAGGCAGCGATCGCCATGGGGTAAGGGCTGGTGGAGCCGGTTAGTTCACGAATGATCGGGCCAAAGCCGAATCCGATCACCAGGATGGTCAGCACCGGAGGGAGCCCGCGGAGAATGTCCGTGTAAATGCGGGCCACCCACCGTGCTGCTGCATTCCGGGAGATCCCCATCAGGGCGAGCAACATCCCGAGCGCGGTCCCGATGATGCCCGAGACGACAGCCAGGACGATGGTGTTGGGCAGACCGACGGCGAACATCTTGGGGATGACTTCGCCCATCGCCTCCCAGTCAAAGAAGGTGTCGGCTAATTGATTGAGGATATCCATGGAACGCCTTGGTTACTTGGCGGGGAGCTGGACGGCCTTGCTGCCCGGCTTCCAGCCCTGGGGGGTCTGCTCGGCGGCAGTCGGACGGTCCTTGTACCACTCGGCCGTGAGCTTGGCCCAGGTTCCATCAGCGATGACAGCGTCCAGACCGGAGTTCAGGGCATCAATCAGCGGCTGGTTGTCCTTGTTCACGGCATACGCGGTGAAGTTCTGGGTGTTGACAACCTTCTCTGCGATCTTGGTGTTGTCGCCTTCCTTGACCTGGCCTTCGGCCTGCTGGGACGGTGCAACCCAAGCATCGATCTGGCCGTTCTTTACGTTGCCGTAAACGGTGTTGTAATCAGGGAAACGGACCGGCTCGATCTTCAGCGTGTTGGTCATGTAGTCATCCTGGACGGTGCCCTGGACAACGCCGATGCGCAGGCCTTCCTTGACGTCCGCGAAGCCGGTGACCTTGGAGTCGCTCTTGGTCACGATTGCCATGTAGCCGAAGTCGTAGCCATTGGTGAAACCAACAGTCTTGCGGCGGGCGTCCGTGGTGGAGATCGAGGAGGATCCGACGTCGAACTGCTTGTTGCCCACCTGGGACAGGAGCGCCGAGAAGTCGGTGGAGGCAAACTCCACCTTGAGGCCAAGCTTGTCACCAATGGCGCGCAGGAGTTCGTTGTCGTAGCCGGTGAACTTACCGGAAGGATCAATAAAGATGTTCGGCGGGGCGTCGGAAAGGGTGCCCACGCGCAGGGTGCCGTCGGTGATAAGGCCCAGCTTGGACTTGTCGATCTTGTCCAGCGGAGTCACTTCAGCGGTAGTGAACGTGTCCAGCGACTTCTGGTCGCTGCCGGCCAAAGCGTCGGTCGGCGAGCCGCTGGGCTCGGAGGTCCCTCCGCCGCATGCTGCCAGGGAAATCACCAGGGCTGCGGCCACGGGGGCAACAGACAGCCACTTAGGGGCTTTGAATTTCATGAAGAAATCACTTTCATCGAGTCACGGGGACGTTTCGCGGTGGGCGGGGAATGCGGCAGCAATACGAAGGTTGGCTGCTCTAGCAGACTTCAACCCGCCAAACTTAATTATGTCACCAGCCCACTGGCGCGCGGTGAATCGAAGAAACGATTGCCTACAGTCGATTTGGCCGAACAAAGTTCCCGTCAACAGACCTTCTGACTCCGGACTATTCCGGCGGCGGTGGCTCGCGTGGAATCCGCGGGCGGACAACCCTGAAAAACGGGTTCCCGAAATTGCTGTGACTTGCGTCGCAAAAGGAGGCGGTCGCCTGCTCTCCGGGGCTAGAAGCCGCCCCGGCTTGCGTCTTCGGGCGGGAGGACCGGCCACTCACCCTCGATGACTGCAGTGGGCTTACTGCGCCGCAAGTACTGCTGGAAATCAGCGGCCTGGGATGCCGCCCAGTCTACTTGCAGCTGATGCAAAGCCGGCGCCGGCATCTGCAACTTGGGGAATTTGCCGGCCATGGCATCCAATACCCGGAGCGTAGCGAGAGCGTCCGCAGCTGAGGTGTGCGCGTTTGTCAGGTCCACACCGTACTCCTCGCACAAAGCGGTAAGCGTGCGCTTTCCCTTGCGGTAACGGTCCACCTGCTTGTTCATCACATAGGGATCCAGCACGGGGAAGCGGCTGAGTTGGGGGACCCCGTAGCGGGCGGACTCGGCCGCCAACACCGTGAAATCGTAGCTGGCGTTGAAAGCAATGACGGGAGTGCCGTCGTCGAACAGCTCTTGGAGTACACCGGCCACCTCGCGTGTGACCTCGGCCGCCGGGCGGCCCTCTGCACGGGCTTTCTCTGTAGTGACACCGTGCACCTCGCTGGCTTCGAGCGGGATTTCGACACCGGGATCTGCCAGCCACTCGTGCTCTGCGATGAGCTCCCCGTGGGCATCCACGACCGTGATGGAAGCTGTGACGATCCGCGCTGACCGTGAGTTTTTCCCGGTGGTCTCGAGGTCGAATGCGGCGCGGGAGAGGGTGTTCCAGGAGCTCATGTCTTCAAGCTACCGGCTGGGTCCGACACTATTCGGGCACGACACTCCTGCCGTTACGCTGAACACATGCGGATGGAGTATGTGACAGCGGTTCTGGCCGTTGTGGACCTTGTTCCGTCGGGTTCGGCGGTTTCCTACGGTGACGTCGCAGAGCTTTTGGGAGCCGGTGGGCCGCGGCAGGTCGGCGCAGTGATGAGCCATTATGGCAGCTCGGTCGCCTGGTGGCGCGTCCTTAGGGCCAGCGGGGAAGCGCCACCAGGTCACGAAGTCGCCGCCCTGCAGCATTACTTGGAGGAAGCCACCCCGCTGCATGGCGCATACGAGGCCTTCCTGAGGACGGGCGAAGGCCGTTGGCGCGTCGACCTGACAGCGGCCCGATGGACGCCTGCCGACTCCGATTTCGACCAACTGGATGTGATCTCGGACCAGTTGGAGCGTCAACTCCATAAATTGTCGGTGCCCGATGATGAAATGACTGTGTGACCGCAACTCCTGCCAAAACCCGCCAAGCACCGGCAGCCCTCCGGCTGCTCCCGCCGCGTGAGACCCACTATGCGGCTCCTGTTTTGTCTCCGGACCAAGGTGCGGTCGTTGCCCTCCCACAGGGGAGCGGCCCTGTCCTCGTGCCCGGGGGCCCGGGAACGGGTAAATCAACTGTGCTGGTGGAAGCCGCAGTCCGCCGCGTCCGCGAGGATGGCCTGGACCCGGAACAGATTCTCGTTCTTGCTCCCGGGCGCCACGCCGCAGCGGCTCTGCGCGATACCTTCACAGGGCGGTTGGACCGCAGCCTCAGTACGACGCCGGCACGAACCTGGGCGTCCTACGCTTTCGACGTTATCCGGCGGGCCAAGGCGGAAGGCATATTGCCGCTGACGCGGCCACCGAAGCTTCTGTCAGGCCCCGAACAGGACCTCATCATCAAGGAGTTGCTGGAAGGCCACTCCCGTCCGGGATTCCAGCTTCCTTGGCCGGAGGATCTAGCAGCGGCACTTCCCACCCGCGGCTTCCGTCACGAGATCCGGCAGTTGTTCGACCGCATCATCGAATCGGGGCGCACCGCAGAGGACCTGGTTGGGCTGGCCTACGAGTGCGGACGGCCTGATTGGATGGCGGCTGCCGAACTTTACAGCGAGTACCGGGATGTCTTGGACCTCCGTATGCCTGAGGCCTTTGACCCTGCTGGAATCATCACCACGGCGCGGCAGATTTTCCAAGACTCGCCGGCCTTCCTGGCTGCCGAGAGGGAAAGACTCCAACTCATCCTCGTGGACGACGCCCAGGAATCGAATCCTGCCGTGTTCGAGCTCCTTGCCGACATCGGCGAAGGCAAAGACGTCGTGGTGACCTACTCACCGGATACCGTCGTGCAAGGATTCCGCGGCGCACGCCCGGACCTGGTGTCAGAGCTGCCAACACTGCTGGGCGGCACACAGCAAAACGTTCTTGAGCGCCCGCTGTCGGTTACCCACAGGCATGCGCCTGAGGTAGCTGAGGCGTGGACCCGGGTCGCGAGCCACATCTCGCAGCGCTCGGGTGGCCAGTTGGCCAGGCAAATGGAACAACCGCAACATCCGGAAGGCATGCATACTGCATCTGCGCGGAATGGTCGCGTGGAGGGTCATGTGCTGCCGTCAGCTGTCCACGAGTTGAGATACGTTGCACAGCGCATCCTCGAGGCTCAGCTGCGGGAATCGCGGGAGTTCAGCGACATCGCGGTGATCGTCCGGAACGGCGGGCAAATTTCCCAGTTGCAGCGTTACCTGAGCGGGCAGGGGATCCCGGTTCGTGTTCCAGTGGCAGACTCGGCCGTCCGTGACGAAGTCGCGGTGCGTCCGTTGTTGGAGGCCTTTGCCATTGTCCTGGACCCGGCAAAGCTGACGCCGGAAACTGCGGTTTCCCTCCTTACATCCCGCATCGGCGGAGCTACGGCCATCGAACTGCGCAGGCTCCGACAGTCCCTGCGCCGCGAGGAGCTTCTGGGCGGTGGCGGCCGGTCCAGCGACGCTTTGCTGGTTGAGGCACTCCTTCAGCCCGGTGCCCTGGCGTCGCTGGGTATTGAAGGCAGTTCTGCCCGTCGGCTCGCCCGCATGATCGCAGCCGGTTCCGCCGCCGCGGCGGAACCCGGTGCCAACGCGGAATCTGTGCTGTGGGCGTTGTGGCACGCCACCGGCTTGTCTTCCCGTTGGGCAGATATGGCACTTGAGGGAGGCAATGCCGGTGCACGTGCCGATAGGGACCTTGACGCCATGATGGCGTTGTTCCATACAGCCGAACGGTTCGTGGACCAACTGCCCGGTTCGGGTCCTGAACAGTTCCTGGACTATTTGCTGAACCAGGAACTTCCCATGGACACCCTTGCCGCGCGGGCACAGCTGGAGGCCTGCGTGGAGATCATGACCCCCGCAAGCGCAGCCGGGCGGGAATGGCCGGTGGTGATCGTTGCGGGTCTCCAGGAAGGCGTATGGCCCAACACGCGTTTGCGTGGAGAGCTGCTGGGAAGCACTGTCTACGCCGACGCAGTGGAGCATGGAGTGGACTACGCCCTTCGGCGCGGGCCCCTGAGCAGGCTCCGGGATATTCGTTATGACGAACTCAGGAGTTTTTCGACCGCCGTTTCCCGAGCTCGAGAAGTATTGATCTGCACCGCGGTGTCTTCCGAGGACGAGCAACCCTCGGCTTTCCTGGACTACGTGGCGCCCCTTGAGGCCGGTGAGTACAAGCGTGATTACACCCCCGTTGACCGTCCCATGACCTTGCGGGCCCTGGTCGCAGAACTGCGGCAGCACGCCCAGTTGGAAGACGCCGGTAGCGGCGAAGCCCATACCTCGCACGAGGCCGCCCGGATATTGGCCAGGCTCGCCAGCACGGAACCACCCGTTCCGGGTGCACATCCGGACACGTGGTGGGGTTTGGCGGCGCTGAGTTCCCAGGAACCCGTGGTGCCACCCGGCGGTACCGTTTCCGTCTCGCCTTCCAAAGTGGAAGCTGTCCACAAGTCGCCGCTTGACTGGTTCGTCCAAGCCGCCGGAGGGGAAGCTGCCACCGACTTCGCACGCAGCCTGGGCACTTTGGTCCACAGCATTGCCCAAGAGCTTCCCGATGCTTCAGGAGCCGAGTACGTGGCTGAGCTCGTACGCCGGTGGCCTGCTTTGGGCATGAAGGACAACTGGGAAGGGAAGCTCGATTTCCAGCGGGCGGAACTGATGGTTCGGAAGTTGGCACAGTACGTGCTCATCATGCGCGGCGACGGAAGAAGCTTGCTGGCCGTGGAGCACGACTTTGAAGTTCAGCTACCTGATGTCACCCTGGACGACGGCGCTGTCAGTGGTTTCCCTGCTCCTGAAGGGGAGGCCACTCGCCACGCAGTACTCCGCGGCCAGGTGGACCGGCTTGAGATCGATCCGGAGGGCAGGCTCGTGATCGTTGACCTCAAGACAGGCAAACGGCAACCAGGCAAAGCGGAGGTTGCCAAGCACCCACAACTGGGTGCCTACCAGGCCGCCGTCCTCAAAGGTGCCTTCCGGGACGCCGGGGAAGGGGACCAAACACCCGACGCCGGCTCTCTTGCGGCGTCCGCGGACGGCTTAGTCCCCGGCGGCGCCGTGCTGGCCCACCTTGGGACCAAGACCAAGAGCCCGGCGGTACAGCAGCAGGATCCGTTGGATCCCTCGGACAACTGGGCCGAGGGGCTGGTGAATGAGGCGGCTGCGCTGATGGTCGGTGCAACGTTCGAAGCACGGCACGACCCCGGCAAGGGCGGGTATGGCGGCCATGGATGCCGCCTACCGGACGTTTGCCCGTTGTGCGCCAGAGGAAAGCAGGTCACCGAATGACAACCGAACTCCTGGACGGCTTTGCCACCAGCAACCCGGGCGTCGAGGCAGTCCCGGAGCCAAGGTTCTCTCCTTCTGAGCTGGCCAACATCCTTGGCGAAAAGAACCACCCTACGCCTGAGCAGGCGGCCATCATTGCCTCCCCGCTTTCTCCGCGCCTGGTGATTGCCGGGGCAGGTTCGGGGAAGACGGCCACCATGGCGGACCGTGTGGTGTGGCTGGTGGCCAACGGCTGGGTGCGCCCTGAAGAAGTCCTCGGCGTGACATTTACCCGCAAGGCTGCCGGAGAGTTGGCGAGCCGGATACGGTCCAAGCTGGCCACGCTCCAGCGGATAGCGGTGGCGGACGATGGCAGCATAGGCTTCCCGGAGGGACTTCTCGGGGCAGACGACCTCGAACCCAAAGTGTCCACATACCACTCCTATGCAAGCGGCATCGTGTCTGACTACGGCCTGCGGTTGGGCATCGAGCGGGACGTCGTGTTGCTGGGAGGCGCACAGTCCTGGCAGCTGGCCAGCGAAGTCGTGGAAGCATATGACGGCGACTACGAGCACTTCACTGCCGCCAAATCCACGCTCGTCAATGCAGTCATCCAGCTGGCCGGGGAGTGCGCAGAGCACCTTCAGAATCCGGGGGAAGTGCGGGAATGGGTCCTGGAGCGCGCTCACGCCTTTGAGCAGCTTCCCTACGTGGCCGGTGCCAAGAAGAATCCAACTCAGGCCGCAGGAGAACTTGCGGCCATGCTCAGGACACGCGCCAGCGTTGCCGACATGGTGGTCCGTTACCAGGAAGCGAAGCGCCATCGCGGTGTCCTTGATTTCGGCGACCTCGTGGCGCTCGCAGCCCGAATTGCGAGCGATATTCCGCTCGCCGCCTCCACTGAACGTGCCCGCTACAAAGTAGTGCTCCTGGATGAGTTCCAGGACACCTCCCACGCCCAGCTTGTTCTGTTCTCCCGTCTTTTCGGTCAGGGCCACGCAGTTACTGCGGTGGGCGACCCCAACCAATCGATATACGGCTTCCGAGGCGCTTCCGCCGGCCAGCTCTTCCACTTTGTGCAGGAGTTTCCCGTCCGGCATGGGGACCCCTCCGGCGGCCCTGAATCCTATTCCGTCGCCCCCACTTCGTATCTGACCACCGCTTGGCGGAACGGCAGGAACATCCTCCGGGCCGCGAACACCATCGCAGCGCCCCTCAACAGGTCGGCGGGTCCGGCGGGGGAGAAGGAAACAGCGAGCAATGTCTCAGTCCCCGCGTTGGTTCCAAGCCCTGCTGCGGTGGATGGAAGCGTGGTGATCGGTCGCTTCGGCACGGATGAGGACGAAGCCGCAGTGATAGCCCGCGATGTCCGTCGGTACCAACGGACTGTCTTCGAAGAAGAGAAGGACGGCACTCCGGTCAAGCCCACCATGGCGGTCCTCTGCCGCCGACGGGCGCAGATGGAGTGCCTCCGCCGCGAGTTCGAACTCCAGGGGATTCCCTATGAGATCGTTGGACTTGGCGGCTTGCTGGACACACCGGAGATCGTAGATCTGGTGGCGACCTTGCGGGTCCTTGCCGATCCAGGACGTTCCGATGCCCTGATGAGGTTGTTGGCCGGGGCACGGTGGAGGATTGGTCCGGCAGACTTGATGGCCTTCAGTGACTGGTCCCGCTTCCTGGCCCGCCGACGGTCGGCTCCGGAAGCACAGCCTGAATCCTTTGACCAGGACGAAGAACCGTCAGGGACCGTGATTGAAAGCGACATCACCGATGCCGCAAGCCTCGTGGAGGCCCTTGACTTCCTTCCCCGTCCAGGCTGGACGTCCGGACATGGGAGGAGCCTGAGCGCTGCTGCCCTGGCTCGGCTGACCCGCCTTGCTTCGGAACTGCGCTCCCTGAGGAGCTACATCGGCGACGACCTCACCACACTCCTTGGCGAAGTGGAACGTGCGATGCTCCTGGACATCGAAGTAGCGGCCAAGCCGGGAATCAGCATCCACCAGGCGCGCCGCAACTTGGATGCTTTCCAGGATGCGGCAGCCGGGTTCCTGCAGACGTCGCAACGCATTGACCTGCTGGCGTTCTTATCGTGGCTGGAAGCTGCTGCCTCCGAGGAAGGCGGCTTGGATGTTGCCCCCGTTGAGGCCAATCGGGAAGCGGTGCAATTGCTGACCGTTCACGCTTCGAAAGGATTGGAATGGGACGTTGTTTTTGTCCCGGGACTCAATGCTGGTTCGTTCCCCAGCAACAGGGATTCGCGGTGGAGCACCGGTGCCGCGGCCTTGCCGTGGCCCTTGCGGGGCGATCGCGCCGACCTTCCCCAGTGGGATCTCGATCAGCCTGACCAAAAGGGATGGTTGGACGCAGAGAAGGAATTCAAATCCGAGGTCCAGCATCACGGTGAGGCCGAAGAGAGAAGACTCGCCTACGTCGCTTACACTCGGGCGAAGTTCGTCCTGTGGGCTTCCAGCGCTGCTTGGAATGGCTCTCGATCAGGAATGGCCGGCATGTCTGCCTTCCTCTCCGAACTGGCGCCTCTTGCCGGTGTTGCTGGAGAGAATAATGACGCCGGCCGGACGCAGTCGGTTGGCGGTTCGCGGTCGGTTGGAGGGGCGGTGGTCCATGCGGAATCGGTGGCCGAAGAGGCATTGCCTGAGGAAAGCCCCTTGACCGCAGCGCTCGAGGTTGCCCAATTCCCCTACGATCCTTTGGAAGGACCGTCAGACCCACGGACCGGCGCCCGGCTGAGGCTGACTCCGGGCAGGCGGCTTGCAATGGACCGCGCCGCAGCCATGGTCCGGGGATACATTGAGGAACCCCGCCCGGCCTCTT
This sequence comes from Paenarthrobacter sp. GQ52, assembly GCF_059759005.1. NCBI lineage: Bacteria > Bacillati > Actinomycetota > Actinomycetes > Micrococcales > Micrococcaceae > Paenarthrobacter > Paenarthrobacter sp. GQ52. The sequence goes on along the minus strand of NZ_JCAXEJ010000003.1, from coordinate 275,996 downwards.
CAGATGAATTGAGTGGTCCCGCCGGGAAATGGTCCCAGGAGGCCGAACTACTGCTGGATCGCCAACGGCAGCTCAAGACCGTTCAGGATGTCCACCTGCCAAGCCACATCTCTGCCTCACTTTTCGTTGACCTCGGTGCTGACCCCGCGGCCGTCCTGACCCAGCTGCGCAGGCCCGTTCCCCGCGAACCGGGCATCTCGGCTCGCAAAGGCACGGCATTCCATGCATGGGTGGAGGAGTACTTTGGCACAACCGGCATGCTGGACCTTGATGAAGCTCCGGGCTCGGACTCCCACATCGACGAGGCCTACGGCTTGGATGACATGGTGGCGGCGTTCAAACAGTCCGAGTGGTCCCAGCGCGCTCCGGCTTTCGTCGAAGTGCCTGTGGAAACGCGGATCGGCGACGTCGTGGTCCGTGGGCGCATCGACGCCGTGTTCCGCGATGCTGACGGCCGCTGGCAACTCATTGACTGGAAAACCGGGCGACGCCCCGCGGGGCAGCAGCTGGCGACCCGGGCGGTGCAGCTGGCCGTTTACAGGCTGGCTTGGGCACGGCTTAAGGATGTACCCCTCGAGGACGTCAGTGCGGCGTTTTACTATGTGGCTGACGACGCCGTTGTGCGTCCGCACGATCTTGGCAGCGCCGAGGAACTGGAGCTGATCGTGGCGAAGGCACTGAAGACCAGCGCTGATGGGTAGGAACGCCCTGGAACCCGGGAAGGCACTGGGGTTCCAGGGTTCTGCCTTCTAGGAACGTTCGGCTGCGTGAAGCGGCGTTACGCTGACAACACTGATAGCGGCAGTGGACGTGTCGTCGTGTGATGTCGTGCCGGGGCCCCTATCTTCGGAGCCCTCTGACTCTTCGGCGTCGGGAATCGCCGCCACACTGACTGCAGGCTTGTCGGCCCGTGAATCCGCTGCTCCCAAGTGATTGGCCGCGTGCTGAGCAGCTTCGTTCTCGGCGGCCTCGTCCTCAGCTGCCTGTGCGGCCTCTTCGTCGCGACGCACCTGCTCATCGATGTCATCGGCGAGTGCCTGGAGCATGGACTCTGCTTCTGCCGTCATGCTCTGGTGCCCTGCCGCCATTGCCTTGACCAGATATTGGGCGAGGGCGAACTCGGCCAGCAGGGCGGACCGGCGGAGAAGGTGCGTGTCAGGGATCTCGCGGCGTGCTTGGGTGTAGTGGCTCAAAACGGCCTCAACAAACGAGGCTTCGTTGGATGCAACCAGCCAGGCGAAGTCGTCTGCAGGATCACCGATCCGGAGATCGGTCCAACCCGTTAGGGCGGTCACCGTGTCATCCTGCACCATGAGGTTGTCTTCATGAAGGTCGCCGTGGACCACTGATGGATTGAAACGCCAAAGGGCAACGTCTTCGAGGGCGTGCTCCCAACGACGCAGCAGGGTGGCCGGAATCTTCCCGGTGGTTGCTGCTTGGTCCAGTTCGTTGAGTTTGCGTTGCCGGAACTCATTGGCCGAGTAACTGGGAAGGTCCGCATTGGTGACCAGGGTCAGTGGCAAGTCATGAATGGCTGCCAGTGCTGCGCCGACTTCCTTGGCCAAGGCGGGGCTTCCGGCTGACAGTTCGTCGATGGAGAGCATGGAGCCTTGCAGATGGGCGTACACGAACGTCGTCAAAGCACCTTGCCTTACCGTGCCGGCGATGGTGGGCACATGAAAAGGCAGTTCAGCGCGGATGGCGGGCGCGAAGGCCCGCAGGACCATAAACTCGGTTTCCAGTCGCGTGCTGGCTTCCGGATGGCGCGGTGAACGGACTCGCCAGCGTTTGCCTTCCGCGTCCAACAGCAGCGCGGAGTCGAAGTCGGCGTCGTCGTCGGGGGAATAGGCTGCGGCCGTTGGCGAAAGGCCAGGCACCGCCGCTGTTGCTATGGCGGCCAGTTCGAGCGGTGTTCTTCTCACGTTCTCCACGGTAGATTGAGTGCGGCCTGTGGCCATGATGCAGTACGGCGAGTCTTCAGATCCGCAGCAAATGCGCAGGAAATGTGGAGCAAAACATTGCTCAAGTGCCCAAGCGGGCAACTGTGCGGGGTGCTGTCCACAACAGTGGACCTTTCCAAATGTTTTTTGTCGGTACGAGTCAGTACGGTAGATACATGAGTCAAACGGAGTCGCCGGCGCTTGCCAATCACCTGATGGAGACTGTTCTTCCCGTCCGTCCTGCCATGGTGGATCGCGGCTCGGGCGTGCGGATGAAGCCGGGCATGGTTGAGGATCTCATCGCCTCCGGCACCGCCAAAGCCATGGTCATTTCACAGCGCAAAGCGTTGGTGACCGCTGACGGCCTGTGGTTCGGAGACGCTGCGCCGCTCTGGAACGCTCTAAGTGGGTCCGAAGGCGGCGCTGTTGCTGCCATCTACCTGGGTGCCACGTTGACGTCGTCCTCCTTGCCGGAGGGTACGTCCGTTGTGCTGTTCACAGTTACTGAACCGCCGGCGCCCGGCATCGCCACGGTGCCGTTGGATGCTGAGTGGGCCGGTTTTCGGGATGTCGCGGCGCGTCTTGACGCCAAGGACACCGCTTTGTTCATCGAGGCCAGCGCAATCTCCAACTGGCATGCAACCCACACACATTGCCCTCAGTGCGGCACGCCTACGGACATCGAGGCCGGTGGCTGGGTCAGGCGTTGTCCCAAGGACAACTCAGAGCATTACCCGCGGACGGATCCCGCCATCATTGTCACGGTGATCGGCCCGGATGGCCGGCTCCTGCTCGGCGGCGGGGGGCCCGTCGACGCCAGGAATTACTCCACGCTGGCAGGATTCGTTGAGCCCGGGGAATCGCTGGAGCAGGCTGTCGTCCGGGAAATCGGCGAAGAAGTGGGTGTCCGTGTGACGGCCTGCCAGTATCTCGGCTCGCAGTCCTGGCCGTTCCCCGCTTCCCTCATGTTGGGATTCACCGCCAAAACAGACGACGCCGTTGCCCGGCCCGACGGCGTCGAGGTCACACGGGCGAGGTGGTTCAGCCGTGAGGAGCTGCAGGAAGCGGTGTTGAGCGGTGAAATCACCATCTCAACGCGCCTGTCCATCGCGCGTTCATTGATTGAGCATTGGTACGGCGGCGTCATCGAAGACCTGCAGCCGTGACCGAAGGGATTTTCGACGGCGGTGGCTCACTTGAGGAGCGCATCCTCGGCGGGCTGGACGAAGAGCAGCGGGAAGTAGCCAGTACCTTGACAGGTCCCATGTGCGTCCTCGCAGGGGCAGGTACGGGAAAGACACGCGCCATCACTCATCGCATTGCTTACGGTGTTCACTCCGGGGTTTACAGTCCGCAGAGACTGCTGGCCGTGACCTTCACTGCCCGGGCCGCAGCTGAGATGCGCAGCAGGCTCCGCGATCTTGGGGTTGCCAACGTTCAAGCCCGCACATTCCACGCGGCCGCATTGAGGCAATTGCAGTTCTTTTGGCCGCAGGCAATCGGCGGCACTTTGCCCAATCTCCTGGACCACAAAGCCAACATGATCGCTGAGGCCTCCCGCAGGCTTCGACTGAGCACTGATCGTGCATCCATCAGGGACCTGGCAGCCGAGATTGAATGGGCCAAAGTGTCCATGCTGACGCCCGCCAATTACCTGGAGAATGCACAAGGCCGCGGAACTCCCGGAGGCTTCGACCTCACCGCGGTCTCCCGGGTGTTCCAGGCCTATGAGGACATCAAAACCGACCGCAACGTCATCGACTTCGAAGACGTCCTGCTCATAACAGTGGGTATCCTCCAGGAGGACCCGAAAGTAGCGGCAACAGTCCGGGAGCAATACCGCCATTTCGTGGTGGACGAGTACCAGGACGTTTCACCCCTGCAACAGCGTCTTTTGGATTTGTGGCTCGGTGGCCGGAACGAGTTGTGCGTGGTGGGCGATGCCAGCCAAACCATTTACTCCTTCACCGGCGCCTCACCCAAGCATCTCCTCGGGTTCAAAGGGCAGTTCCCCGGAGCGACCGTCGTCAAGCTCATTCGTGACTATAGGTCCACCCCGCAAGTGGTGAAGTTGGCCAACGACCTCCTGGGTTCCCGCCGAAGCGGTGGGCCGGTGGCGGATGCCGCGTGGGCTTCGCCCCTCAAGCTCGTCGCCCAGCGGCCCTCTGGTCCGGAACCGCGGTTCATGGAGTGCCCGGACGACGAAGCCGAGGCAGCTGTGGTGGCAGGCAGAATTCAGGAGCTGCTCAACAGCGGTGTCAAAGCCAGTGAGATAGCCATCCTGTTCCGCACCAACGGCCAGTCTGAAGCGTACGAGCAAGCCCTGGCCTCTGCCGGGATCGGCTACCAGCTCCGGGGAGGCGAGCGGTTCTTCGCGCGCAAGGAAGTCCGCGATGCGATCCTCCAGTTACGCGCGGCAACCCGCGCCGTGGCGGAGGGGCCCCAGGAACCCCTGGGCCAGATCGTGCGGGACATCGTTGCCTCACTTGGTTACACGGAGGCCGCCCCCCACAACGGCGGAGCACTGCGTGAGCGTTGGGAATCCCTGGCAGCCCTGGTCGCCTTGGCCGATGAGCTTGCTGTCAGCCGCGGGGAGTCCTTCACCTTGGCTGAGTTCGTCAACGAGCTTCAAGAGCGTTCGGTCGCGCAACACGCACCCACCGTTCAAGGTGTCACTCTTGCTTCCCTCCACGCCGCCAAGGGCTTGGAATGGGATGCGGTGTTCCTGGTGGGCCTCAGCGAGGGCCTAATGCCTATTTCGTTCGCAGATACCCCGGAGGATGTGGACGAAGAACGCAGGCTGCTTTATGTCGGCATCACCCGGGCAAGGGAGCACCTGAATCTCTCATGGTCCACAGCCCGAACACCGGGTGGCCGGGCCAACCGCAAGCCGTCCCGGTTCCTCGACGGACTTCGTCCCAATTCCGTGGCTTCCGCCAACGCGCGCAGCAAGACAGGTCCCACGCGGCGGAAAGCTGCCGCCCCGGCGTCGTGCAAGGTATGCGGAAGCATGCTCGCGAGTGGAGCCGAACGGAAGGTGGGACGTTGCAACCAGTGCCCGCCTACCTACGAGGAACAGACCTTCGATGCGTTAAGGCAGTGGCGCAGGGACGAGGCCCAATCGGCCGACGTTCCCGCGTACGTAGTCTTTACGGACGCTACGCTGACTGCCATCGCCGAGGCTAAGCCTTCATCGCTTGAGGAACTTGCCGGCCTGGCGGGGATCGGCCCGTCCAAGCTCGAACGCTACGGCGAGGCTGTCTTGGCAGTGCTCGCCGAAAGCAGTGAACTCTGATGACGGGTAGATCTTCCTCCGATACCGCCATCCCGCACCTCACCGTCGACGGCGCTCCCGTTGTGGTGCGTAGATCAGCCAGACGGCGGCGAACCGTTGCCGCTTTCTGGGAAGACGGCAATGCCGTGGTCGCCATCCCTGCCAGCTTCACCAAGTCCCAGGAACAGGAGTGGGTCCGGCGGATGCTGGTCAAGCTGAAGAAGCAAGGGGAGCGGCAAACGGGTGCGGGCAGGCGTCGTCCTGCGACGGATCAAGCCCTCGCCAAGCATGCCGAGCACCTTTCAAAGACGTATCTCGGCGGGCGGGCGGTCCCGACGTCGGTCCGCTGGGTAGCCAACCAGAACGCCCGATGGGGTTCGGCAACTCCTGGGGACGGCACCATCCGGCTGTCCAACAAGCTTCAGCCCATGCCGCAATGGGTTATTGACTACGTTCTGGTCCACGAGCTCGCGCACTTGCTGGTGGCGAGCCACAATGCCGAGTTCTGGAGATTGGTTGAGGCCTACCCTGATACGCAACGGGCAAAGGCCTTTTTGGAGGGCGTTGCCTTCGCTACGTCCCGGGGACTCCCGGCAGATTCCGGGTCCGGGGATCCCGGCGAGTCGGCCGCGGAACTGACTGACTAAAGACGTCAGAGGCTCGGCCGCTCGGCTTCTCTCAGCCGCACCTGCACTGCACCGTTCCTTAACATCAAAGCGGCCGCCATGAGATGGCGGCCGCTTTGCTGCAGTGTTTATTCCGAGGCTGGCCTACTTGGTCGGCGCCTCGGGGTCATTGTCGTCCGATGGTGTTTCATTGCCGGACTCGTTCTCCGCGGAATCAGCCTTGGACGCTTCCGTTCCAGCTTCATCGGCCTTGGTGGAGTCGTAACCGCCGCTCAGAAGCTTCTGCAGGGCGTCGTCAACCTCGCTGTCACTTGCCTCGGCAAGGCGTCGCCGTTCGGAGAAGCCCTTGGGATCATCGAGGTCCTCACCGGTGGGGAGAAGATCCGGGTGGTGCCAAATGGCGTCGCGGCCGGCGATGCCCCTTTCTTCCTTCAGAGTTGCCCACAATGTTGCTGCTTCCCGGAGCCTGCGGGGGCGAAGCTCCAGGCCGACGAGGGACGAGAACGCGTGCTCGGCCGGTCCGCCTGTGGCCCGACGACGACGCACGGTCTCGCGCAGCGCCGTCGCCGATGGCAGCACCTTGTCGGTGGCTTCGGCGGTGAGCTCGTCTACCCAGCCCTCAACTAAGGCAAGAGCTGTTTCGAGCTTCTCCAACGCGGCCGTCTGGACAGGTGTGCGTTCCGGTGTGAAGACTCCCTGGGACAGTGCTTCCTGGATACCCTCGGGGTTGCTCGGGTCGAGGTCGCGGGCGAGGTCTTCGATGCGGGACATATCAATGTGAATGCCGCGGGCATATGCCTCGATGGCTCCGAGGAGGTGGCCACGCAACCATGGGACCTGGACAAACAGGCGCGCGTGAGCGGCTTCACGGACGGCAAGGAAGAGCCGAACGTCGTTCTCGGGGAGGCTGAGGCCTTCCCCGAATTTGGCTACGTTTGCCGGCAGCAGCGCCATTTCCAGGTCTGCAAGGGGGACACCGATATCGGTGGAGCTGACAACCTCGGCCGAGAGTGCGCCGATGGCCTGTCCCAGTTGCATGCCGAAGATCGCTCCGCCCATGTTCTGCAGCATGGACGAGGCACCGCCCATCATGGACTTCATTTCTTCGGGCATTTGCTGGGTGAGAGCGTTGGACAAGGCATTGGCGATGCTGTTGGCCACGGGCTCAGTCAGGCGCTTCCACGTGCCCAGGGTTGCTTCAACCCATTCGGCCCTTGACCATGCCCTACCAATCAGGCCGGTCGCTGAGAGATCAGTAACCGGGTCCAGCCAAAGTTCTGCAAGCCTGAGCGCTTCGTCGATCTCCCTGGCCTGTTGGGAGTTGACCGAGGGATCGCTGCCGGCAGCGGCGACGCGCCGTGCATTCTCGTGGGCGAGCTGCCAATTCACGGGGCCTTCGGAGGTAGAACTCATCATCGCCTGTACCTGAGCGAACATCTGCTGAAGGAGCTGAGGATCGTTGGGCAGGCCTGCGGCCTTGGCCAGCTCAGCGGGATCGATGTTGCCCATGCCCTGGCCGCCCATCAGGTTCTGGAGCATTTCTGCCAGCGGATCCTTAGGGGTTTCGTCGTCGTTGGACGGATTGTTGGGGTTGGAAGTCATGGTGCCGCCGATCGTCGAACTGGCTGGTGATCTCTTTCACCGTACCGCGCGGCCGGAAGGCTGTCTGCCCGGAGGCGGTGCCGTTCGCTGTAGGCAAAGCAGCCCTGCAACGTCAGACCGCGTAGTGTTGATGTTTGGTATGTGCCGCCGCCGCCTTCGGCGGCAGGAGCCATGGATCCGGTCACGCAAATGCCGGCATAGAGAGGCCTCAATGCTTACTTCGCCCAGCCCCGAGGGCTCATTGGACCCGCGTCGAACGCCCGACGCCGATTCCACCTCCACGCCGCCGGCACCGTCCCGTGACGGTCGCTACATGATCATGGTGATCTCCGGTCTCCTCGCGCTCGGCCTCGGCATCGGGGCGGCAGCGTTGCCGGTTCCATATGTCATTGAGTCAGCGGGTCCCACCTTCAATACTCTGGGCAAAGACGGCGACAAGCCTGTCATCAACATTTCCGGCCGTGAGTCATTTCCAGCAAATGGCAACCTTGACCTGACCACCGTTGTCATGACCGGCGGTCCCAAGAGTCCGGCCTCCATCTTCGATGTCTTCCGCGCCTGGTTGGATCCCTCCAGGGCCATTTATCCCGAAGAACTCATCTATCCCAAGGGCACCACCGCCGAGCAGACCGTTCAACAAGGTGAGATAGCCATGGAAACCTCGCAGGAGAACGCGGTGGCAGCAGCCTTGCGTGAGCTCGAGATCCCCTTTGAGCAGCGGCTCAACGTCGCAGGTCTATCAGACCCTTCGCCATCCGCCGGGAAGATCCAGGAAGGTGACCGGCTGGTCTCCATCAATGGCAAGGCAATCACGTCCATGAGCGTGGTCCAAGCCGAACTGGCCGCGGGCGCCGGTGCCCCTGCCGTCGTCGGAGTGGACCGGAACGGCACTTCGGTTTCCGAAACAATAACGCCTACCAAGAACCAGGCGGACCGTTACGTTCTGGGTGTGCTGCTGGCCAGCGATTTCACGTTTCCGTTCGACGTCAGCATTTCCTTGGACAATGTTGGCGGACCCAGCGCAGGCATGATGTTCGCCTTGGGGATCGTGGACAACCTCACGCCGGGGGACCTTACTGGCGGCAAACACGTGGCGGGCACCGGCACGATCACCGCCGATGGCGCCGTGGGCCCCATCGGCGGCATTGCCCAAAAGATGATAGGCGCCCGTCACCAGGGTGCCACCATGTTCCTCGCGCCGGCATCGAACTGTGCCGACGTCGTGGGCCACATTCCGGACGGGCTTCAGGTTGTCAAAGTGGAAACACTGGCTGATGCCACCTCCGCCGTAGAGCGGCTCGGATCCGGTCAGGACACGGGGAGCCTTCCCACCTGCACAAACAACTAGACTGACGGTGGAACTTAGCTTCACCGCCACTCGTGGCATAGATGACGGCCCCTGCCACATCCCAGCGGCAGGGAAAGTCAGCACTCGCACACCGACTGTTCACTGACACCAATGAGGTACAGAGTTTGTCCCGTCCCGCCAGCTCCAACCCGCCCGGAAGATCACCGCTGAGACGAGGTGCCCTGACGCCGACGCTCATTGTCGTGGCAGTGGCCGTCGTCGGGTTCATTTTCTTCGCCAATGTGTGGACTGACGTCCTGTGGTACCAGCAGCTTGGCTTCTTCGAAGTTTATATCCGCGAAAACCTCGCAAGGATCATTACGTTCCTCATCGGTTTCGCCATGATGTTTGCCGCTGTTTTCTTCGCCATCAGGATCGCCTACCGCTCCCGGCCCGTCTACGCTCCGGATGCTGAGGCCCGGGACAACCTCAACCGTTACCAGGCGCAGCTTGAGCCTGTCCGTCGGGTTGTCATGATCGGCCTCCCCATCCTGTTCGGGCTCTTCGCCGGCAGTGCGGCAGCCAGCCAGTGGCAGAAGGCCCTGTTGTTCTTCAACCAGGAGCCGTTCGGACAGACAGACCCGTTGTTCAACATGGATATCAGCTTCTATCTGATGACGCTGCCGTTCCTGGGCTTTGTCACCGGGTTCCTGATCAGCATCGCCGTTGTTGCTGGTATCGCAGGCATCCTGACGCACTACCTCTATGGCAGCATCCGCCTCATGGAACGCGGCATCTTCACAAGCAGGGCAGCGCAAATCCATATCGCCGTCACCGGCGCTCTTTTCCTGGTCCTGCTGGGCATCAATTTCTGGTTGGACAGGTACACAACTGTCCAGAGCAACTCCGGCCGCTGGGCCGGCGCACTTTACACGGATGTTAATGCCGTCGTACCCACCAAGGCGATCCTTGCCGTAGCCGCGGGCCTTGTTGCCATCCTGTTCATTATTGCCGCGATCATTGGTCGTTGGCGCCTTCCGGTGATCGGCACGGCCATGCTGGTCATCACGGCCATTCTGGCCGGCGGTGTCTACCCGTGGGTTATTCAGCAGTTCCAGGTTCGTCCGTCTGAGAACACCTTGGAAAAGGAGTTCATTGATCGAAATATCAAGATGACGCGGGCTGCTTACGGTCTGGACAAGATCGACGTATCTGCTTACAACGCCACCACCACGGCGACTACCGGTGCCTTGGCGGCGGACGCGCAGACTACTGCCAATATCCGCCTCCTTGACCCGAACCTCATTTCCTCGGCGTTCGCTCAGCTTGAGCAGTACCGTCCGTACTACCAGTTCCCGCAAACCCTGAATGTTGACCGCTACATGGTTGATGGCAAAGTCCAGGACACCGTTATTGCGGTTCGCGAACTGAACCCGGATGGCCTGAGCGCAAACCAGCAGACGTGGGTTAACAGGCACATCGTTTACACCCATGGTTATGGCGTCGTCGCCGCCAAGGGCAACAAGTTCACGGCCGACGGCAAGCCGGAGTTCCTGCAGTCGGGCATTCCGTCCAACGGCGTCCTCGGCAACGACAATTCATACGAACCCCGCATCTACTTCGGCGAGAACTCTCCGGAATACTCCATCGTCGGCGCGCCGGAGGGTGCTCCGAACCGCGAGCAGGACCGGCCAGCGGGACGTGAAGGTGGCGGGGAGACGCAGTACACATTCAGCGGTAATGGCGGACCAAACGTCGGTAACTGGCTCAACAGAATCCTCTACTCCATCAAGTTCCAATCTTCGGATCTGTTGCTTTCGGACGGTGTCAATGCCGAATCCCAGATTCTCTACGAACGCAATCCGCGCGAACGCGTAGAGAAGCTGGCCCCGTACCTGACTGTCGATGGCAATGCATACCCGGCGGTCGTTGACGGCCGGGTCAAGTGGATCGTTGACGGCTACACCACCAGCCAGTATTTCCCGTACTCCCAGCCTCAACAGTTGCAGAACGCCACTGTTGACTCGCAAACCAGTGCCGGACGTACCGTGGCTCTGCCGAACAGCTCGGTGAACTACATCCGCAACTCGGTCAAGGCCACTGTGGATGCTTACGACGGTTCCGTCAATCTCTACGCATGGGACGACCAGGACCCCATCCTGAAGGCATGGCAAAAGGTCTTCCCAACGGTCATCAAGCCCTACTCGGAAATGTCCGGCGACCTCATGAGCCACGTACGTTACCCCGAGGACCTGTTCAAGGTTCAGCGTGAACTGCTCGGGCGGTACCACGTGACCGACCCGGACAGCTTCTACCAGAACAACGATGCTTGGAGCGTTCCGAACGATCCCACCGTTTCGGAAGCCGTCAAACAGCCTCCGTTCTACATGTCACTGCAGATGCCTGACCAGGAGAAACCGGCGTTCCAGTTGACCTCATCCTTCATTCCTCAAACGGTCAACGGCAGCGCCCGAAACATCCTGTACGGCTTCCTCGCGGCTGACTCCGACGCCGGGAACGTCAAGGGCGTCAAGGGGGAGAGTTACGGAAAGCTGCGGCTCCTGGAGCTCCCCACCGATACCCAGGTCCCTGGTCCCGGACAGGCGCAAAACAAGTTCAACTCCGACCCCACTGTGTCTCAGGCGCTGAACCTTCTGCGACAGGGCGCATCAGATGTGCTGAACGGCAACCTGTTGACTCTTCCCGTGGGTGGTGGCCTGCTCTACGTACAGCCTGTCTACCTGAAGTCCACAGGTGAGACGTCGTACCCCACATTGCAGCGTGTGCTTGTGGCATTCGGTGACAAGATCGGCTTCGCGGCTACCCTGGATGAAGCTCTTGACCAGTTGTTCGGCGGCGACTCCGGTGCTACTGCCGGCGACTCGGACAACAACGGCCAGACGCCCACCTCGCCTCCTGGCACCACGCCGCCGCCTGCTGGCCCCACTGACGCCAAGGCTGACCTCAAGGCAGCCCTGGATGAGGCCAACAAGGCCATCCAGGATGGCCAGGCGGCATTGGCCAAGGGTGACTTCGCCGGCTACGGTGCGCAGCAAACCAAATTGTCTGACGCACTCAAGAAGGCGATCGACGCTCAGGCCCGTTTGGACGCCACTCCGGCTCCAACAGCGACGCCGGGAGCTACTTCCAGTGCGACGCCGCCGCCCTCACCAAGCAGCTAGTTCTGTAGGCGGTTGAAAGGCCGGCGCCTGCTCCCTTCCGGGGGCGGGCGCCGGCCTTTTCCGTTGGCGAGACACACATCACGTCGCCTCGATTTGGTCTGCCATTCACCGGACGGTAATGTTGTTCTTGCGACGCGGGGTGGAGCAGTTCGGTAGCTCGCTGGGCTCATAACCCAGAGGTCACAGGTTCAAATCCTGTCCCCGCAACTGGAGAAAAGGTCCGGATCAGTAAACACTGATCCGGACCTTTTGTTTTGCCCCGAAAGTCCCAAGCCGGCATCTTCCCTGGTCCGACGCTCTCTCACGTCCCTCGGGCTTGAGCCCCACCTTCTCTCACGTCCCTGGGCTTAAGCCCGGCGCTCGGAAGGCATTGGCAGGCCGACGGCGAAGCGTCTTTTGGCCGCTGGCCACGGTGACCGCAAAATGTTCAGGGTTGAGGGAGTGATCTGCGGCACCTTGGATGCCATATGGTCAGAAGCACCCTGGGCGGTGGGGTAGAGTTGTTCTTGCGACGCGGGGTGGAGCAGTTCGGTAGCTCGCTGGGCTCATAACCCAGAGGTCACAGGTTCAAATCCTGTCCCCGCAACTGGAGAAAAGATCCGGATCAGTAAACACTGATCCGGATCTTTTGTTTAAGGGGTAACCGGTACACCGGTGCTAGCATCAAACCCGGATTTGCTGAGGCAAGAAATGGATGGGACGACCCAATGGTCAACGACGACTACAAGTTTGGCCTCGAGCGTGAAGTCCTCCAGAGGGACAGCCCTGTTGCCGTGTATCAGCAGGTGGCGGACGTGCTCACGGATCAAGTCAGCCGCCTGGAACCGGGGTCGCGGATTCCCACGGAAGAGTCCCTGATGGATGCCTACGGCATTAGCCGGACCACCGTCCGGAAGGCGATCGAAACACTGGTTGTGAAGGGCCTGTTGGTCCGTAGGCAGGGCAAAGGGACATTCGTGATGGCTCAGCGCCCCGTCAAGATGTTGAATCGTCTGGCACCGTTCATGGAGACGTTCACGGCGGCTGGCATGAAGACTGTCAAGGGACTCATCGAATACAAGTGGATGGAGAAGGACAAATCGGTGCCAGCCAAGTTGGTTTCCGATGACAATCTAGTTCTGGTCATCCGCCGCTCCTACTCAAGCGCGGGTTGGCCTTATGCCATAGCCGAGATTTTCATCCCCTCGCACATTGGCCGCCACATCAGCCTTGCCGATGCCGAACGGAACTCCATCTATCAAGTCATCCAAGACAGGACACTGAAGCCCCTCCATCGGGCAGAAATCACTGTGACAATGCATGCACCGCCCGAGCACCTGGCAGACGCTCTGAACGTCCGCGGGTTTGCTATGGTGCCACGCTTGGAGCGGACTACTTTAGGCCCGCATGGAGAGGTTCTGGAGTGCACGGTGACCTACTTCCACCCCAAGGGATTCGAAATCCGCGCTGAAGTGGCAACCGACGTCAGCCCCGGCCAGGATTCGCCAGTTCCTTCGGCAGGTTAGGTGAAAACCGAAAAATGGGCCGGATCCCTGCGAGGATCCGGCCCATTTCCTGGTTCAGCGGTATGTTGTGGGCAGTCCGCCCGATGGACGGTTACAGTCCGGTTTAGTTCCTAAAGCTTGTCGAAGTCAGCTTCGTCGACAGTTGCGCCGGTTGACGCCGGAGCTCCCGCGCCGATGGCAGGCTTGGAACCGCCCGACTTCAGGGCCGCAAGACGGGCTTCGATCTCGGTCTGCTCTCCGAGATCTTCGAGCTGGTTGAACTGCGCATCGAGGCTGGAGCTGGCGAGTTCCTGCTGGCCCAGGACCTTGGCCTCTTCGCGGCGGATCTTCTCTTCGAAGCGGCCCACCTCGCTGGTGGGATCCATGATGTCGATGCTCTTAAGGGCATCGTGCACCTGGGACTGCGCGGCAGCGGTCTTGGAACGTGCCACCAACTCGTTGCGCTTGGCGGTGAGTTGGTTCAGCTTGTTCTTCATCTGGTCAAGCCCGGTCTTGAGCTTGTCCACCACCTCGGTCTGGGACGCGATGCTCGGCTCTGCTCCCTTTGCCTCGGACTCCGCCGTCATCTGGCGCTGGATGGCTACCTTGGCAAGGTTGTCGAACTTTTGGGCATCAACGGAATCACCGGAAGCACGGTACTCGTCGGCTTTCCGGGATGCTGCCAGGGCTTTGTTGCCCCAATCCTGAGCGTTCTTGACGTCCTCGTTGTAGTCCGCCTGCAGCATCCGAAGGTTGCCGATGGTCTGGGCCACGGCTGATTCGGCCTCGGCAATGTTGTTCGTGTAGTCGCGGACCATCTGGTCCAGCATCTTCTGCGGGTCCTCAGCCTGGTCCAGCAAGGCGTTGATGTTTGCCTTGGCGAGCTGCGAGATCCGACCGAAAATGGACTGCTTAACCATGGTGTTGCCTTTCGTCCTGCTCAGTGGTGACACTGAAATCAGTGATCAGTTGTTGTACCGCTTCTATGCGGGGCATGGACCCCGCCTAGTCTGTCTGGCTAGAAGTCGCCTCCACCGCCGCCGTCGCCACCCCAGCCGCCGCCGTCGAAACCGCCGCCGGAGTCGCCTCCGCCTCCGAAGAAGCCACCGTCGCCTCCGCCGTCATTGCCTCCGCCGCCCCAGCCGCCTCCGCCGCCGTTCAGGATGGAGTTGATGAGGATGCCGCCGAGTATTGCGCCGCCGAGGCCGCCGCCTCCGCCGCCCCCGCCGAACATCCCGCCGCGGCCGTAGCCTTGGTCGGCGTAACCGAACTGGTCGACGTCAGACTGCGCGAGTTGCGCCGCCTGGGCTGCCAGCGAATGCGCCTGCTGTGCATAAGTAAGAGCGGTCACGGGGTCGTTGCGCGAAATCGAAAGCGCGTAATCGAGGTTGCGCTGCGCTTCCGCCAGCCTTGTCCGGGCCTCTGTGCCCACGCCACCGCGGCGGGCTGTGATGTAGTCCGATGTTGCGCTGATCTGCGCCTGGGCGGCCATGATTGTTTGCTGCAGGGAGGCCTGTGCCCGGCGGGCCTGCTCCTGCTGGTCGCGGATGCCGGACAACGACTGATCGAGCGCCTGGTGGGCTGACTCTACGCGGCTCAGCGTCGCAATGGGATCGATCTTTCCGCCTTGGATCTCGGTCTTCACCTGTGCCAGGGCGGCTTCCACGCCGGCCACGGGCCCGGCGAGTTCCGGGTGTTCGCCGGACTGGATCATCGCACGGGCCTGGGCAAGGTCCTGGCTGGTCTCCGCCACGGCGCCTTCCAAGGAGGAGCGTGCCTCATCAAGGCTGCCTGCCGTCTTGGAGATGGCATCGATCAGCACGTTGGTCTGGTGCAGGCTTTCTTCTGCGGCACGAACTGCCACAGCAGCCAGGCTGTTCTCGCCGGTTGCCAACTTTTCCTGGGCGGCGGTGGCGGCGTTCTGCACGAATGCGAGTCGCTCCTTGGCCTGCAGGATGTTGTCTGAGACCTGAGCCAAGGCGGACTCGGCGTACTTGGCGCGCAATCCCTCAAGGGACTGCTCTGCGCTGGCGATCTTGGCATCGGCCTCCTTGGCTCCCGCAGTTACTGCTGCCAAAGCCTGAGGGGCGTTCTTCTCAAGCTCGCGCAAAGAGTCGAAGTCAGCCTTCTGATCACGCAGTGACGCCAGGGCGGCCTCTGAGCGGCGGATGATTTCGCCAAGCCAGCTCCGCTGCTGCTCTTCGGTATCAGGAATGTGGTCGTCCAGCTGTTGCTGCAGCTTGAACGACTCCGTCATGTGGCCCTTCGCCTCTTCCAAGGCTTTGGTGAAGTTGCCAATCGCGGAATCACCGTACTGCGCCTGCGCAAAACCGAGTTCCTGCTCGCTGGACTTGATGGCGTCGTCTGCCTCGATCAACAGCGAACCGCTCTTCTGGCGCAGTTCCGGAATGCTGAGACCCGCAAGAGGATCAAGTTCCTCACCCTGCGGTCCGTAGCTGGCGCTGACGGCCTTGGTGCTGCCCTTCTTGCGGCGGTTTCGGAGGTAGAGGTACGTACCGGCGCCGCCGGCCGCTACAACGCCAACCCCGACGAGCACGCCGACGCCTGCATTTCCGCTGGGCACTGTTCCGCTGCCTCCGCCGGCCGCATCTCCGATGGCTGCTGCTGCATCGATGACAGCCTGAGCGTAGTTACCTGCACGCAACTGGGGGTCAATTGCCTTACTGGTAATCGTGTCCCGTTGGGCGTTGGTGATCTTGCTGTTGTTGGGTTTGCTCAACTGGTACTGTCGCGTGTCGGTTGCCACTGCGAGAACCAGGGCGTTCGGCCCGAGCTGCGCTTTCTCTGCAACGTCAGCAGCCCATGCAACTCGATCTGTCGGATTCTCGAATCGCTTGACGAACACAGCGTGCAACGTCATGGCGTGCTCCGTACCGAGCTTTTGGATGGCCTCTTGGACCTTCGCTTTGTCTCCACCGAGCACGCCGGCCGAGTCCACAATCTTGGTGGTGGGATCGAGCGTCACTGGACTCTCAGCCCAGGCTGCGCCGGCCGGCAGGGCCAACATTCCAGCCAGGCCGATAACGGCGAGTACGCGTTTAACTATTGACCGCATGTGCAACCCTTCAGCACGTCTGCGACTGGAACAAGGCGTACCAATCGTCACAGAATGCTCAGCGCCCCCACGCATGGTGTAAAGCCGCAGGTCGCTGTGGCAATTCCTCTTGATTCTATGGTGCACCCCATGGCCCGTCCACAGGGGTGAATATGCCACCAGCGAAATATAGGAGAGTGCTGCAATGTTGACGCGTTGAGGGTCTTTTTGAAAGGTTCGCACCGGCTGCGGGAACAGGGGCCGGGACCTTTCAGGAAGCTCCCAGCGAACGTCCGCTTTTGTTCCAGTTATTGGGTACATAGTTATTGGAGACGAGGACGAAAGGAAGACCCATGACGGAGAACCCAGCGCAGGGCACCGCACCAGAGGACCGCGAGCCATCCGAGCCGCGGAATACGACGGGGGAGCAGGGCGATGCAGCCGCCACCCAGCAGCAGCCTGCCTGGACGTCGGGACAAGCGGCCGCTACGGACGGCACTGCACAGCACACCACTCCGCTGCCTGCCTTCCAGCGGCCGGCAGCCCAGCATCAGTCCCAGCAACCGCAGCAGCCGCAGTACTACGGCGCTCCGCAGCAGAATGATCCGGCTCACCGCCCCAGCTACCCACAGCACCAGCCGTTCTACGGTGGTTCAAACCCCGGAACAAATGGAAATACCGGCAGCCAGTTCCACAACGCACAGGGATTCCAGAATGCCCAAGGCCAGAATGGCCCCGGAATGCAGCACACCCCAGGCCACTCTTCGGCGGTAGCCAACAAGCGTAAGCCGGCATTCGGTGTCGGCACCCTTGTGGCAAGCATGCTTGCGGCAGGTTTGGTCGGTGGCGGTGTGGTGGCCGGCAGTAACGCGCTGTGGGATAACCCCGCCCCGGCTGCTTCAACGGGCGGGCAGTCCAGCACGGTCATCGTGAACAACAAAGACGACGTCAACGTCATTACCGCTGCGGCAGCCAAGGCATCGCCCAGCGTGGTGACCATCAAGGCGACCAGCGGCAACGAGGGCGGCACGGGTTCGGGCATCATCCTCGACGACCAAGGCCACATCCTCACGAACACCCACGTCGTAACGCTGGACGGTGCTACCGCCAACGCTGCCATCGAGGTCCGGACGAGTGACGGAAGGGTCCTGAAGGCCACAGTGGTAGGCACGGACCCGTTGTCAGACCTCGCCGTGATCAAGGTGAGCGACGCATCGGGCCTTGTCCCGGCGACTCTGGGTGACTCGTCCAAGATCAACGTGGGGGACACCGCCGTCGCTATTGGCTCGCCGTTGGGCCTCACCGGCACGGTGACGGACGGCATCGTGTCCACGCTCAACCGCACCATTAGTGTTGCGTCGTCGGCTGTGCCAGAGGGGACTCCGGATGAGAGCCAGGGCGATGATGAGGGCTTCCAGTTCGCGCCGCCGAACGGTGGCCAGAGCCAGCGGACTGCCAATGAGGGTTCCATCGCCATTAACGTGATCCAGACTGATGCAGCGATCAATCCCGGCAACTCCGGCGGTGCCCTGGTGAACAGCAAGGGCGAGGTCATCGGCGTCAACGTTGCGATCGCCTCGGCGGGCAGCGGATCATCCGATTCTTCGGCCGGGAACATCGGCGTCGGCTTCAGTGTCCCGATCAACCACGCCAAGCGCGTCGCGCAGGAGATCATCGATACCGGCAAGGCCAGCCATGGTCAGTTTGGTGTGTCCGTTCGTTCGAAGTCCTCTTCAGGCAGCGATTCAGGCTTCTCCGTGGGGGCTGAGGTTGCCTCGGTGACGTCGGGTTCGGCAGCTGCCAAGGCTGGGCTCAAGGTCGGTGATGTCGTTACCAAGTTCGGCGACTACACCGTGAGCGATCCCAACCAGTTGACCGCCGCTGTCCGCGAGCAGCCGGCCGGTGCCAAGGTGACGGTCACCATTCAGCGTGGTGGCCAGACACAAGAGGTAGAGGTCACCCTCGACGCCGCCCAGCAGTAGGCTGCCCATTAGCAGGCAAGAACAACGTACGACGGCGGACGGCACCTCCCTGGTGTCGCCCGCCGTTTTGCTGTGGCCAAGCAGTCAACCGCAACAAACGCATCGCGCGTAGCTGAAACAGGACTTAACGCGGGGAGTGGTTTTCTGCGGGCAATATGCTTAGCTAGGACGAGCCCACGCGATGGGCAATTTACGGCCACGCTGCTGCGTTTGGCCGTCCACAAGCATGGAAGGCTGCTTCGAAGACAGTGGAAGAGACATTGAAGATTGTCGTTCTGGTCAAGCACGTCCCGGACGCCCAGTTCGACCGGCACATCACCGGACCTGGCAACACAACCGACCGTGAAGAGAGCATTTTGTCCGAACTGGACGAATACGCCCTCGAGGCAGCGCTCCAACTGGCAGAGGAACGCGGCGGCCCGAAGGCCGGAAACGAGGTCATTGCCTTGAGCATGGGCCCGTCCGGTGCGGTCAATGCTGTGAAGAAGTCCCTCCAGATCGGCGCGTATTCCGGCGTCCACCTCAGCGATGACGCTTTGGCTGGTTCGGATGCTGCTGCTACATCTCTGGCACTTTCCGCCGCCATCCGCCACATCTCAGCCGACGGCCGACCGGTGGACCTGGTTCTGACGGGCATGGCCTCCACGGACGGCGAGACGTCGCTCATCCCCGCCCAGCTTGCCGAACGTTTGTCGTTCCCGCAGGTCACCTTTGCCTCCAGCCTTGAGGTCGCGGGCGGCCAGGTCACGGCCCGCCGCGACGCCGGCGCCTTCTCCGAAACGGTTGAAGCGCAACTCCCTGCAGTGGTCTCGGTGACCGATCAGATCAACGAACCGCGCTACCCCAATTTCAAGGGCATCCTGGCTGCCAAGAAGAAGAAGATTGCCTCCTTGTCGCTGGCCGACATCGGCGTGGACGCCTCGCAGGTCGGCTTGGCCGGCTCGTGGACAGTGGTTGAGTCTGCAGAGGCACGCCCACCGCGGACAGCAGGAACCATCATCACAGACGACGGCGACGCCGGCATCAAGCTGGTCGACTTCCTCGCCGCACAGAAGCTGCTCTAAAGGGGACTCCAACCATGGCAAATGCACTTGTTTTCATTGACAACCCGGGAGCAGCGCTCAAGAAGAGCAGCCTGGAGCTCCTGACCATCGCCCGTTCCCTGGGGGAGACCGCCGTCGCGTTCACCGGGCAGCTGCACGACGACGTCGCCGCCACCTTGGGCGCATACGGTGCCACCACGGTCTACCAGCCGTCGGTGGACAACCTCGACAACTACTTGGTGGGACCCAAGGCCGCTTACCTCGCCGCTGCCGTGGCAGCGTCCGGAGCTACGACGGTACTCCTGGACAACTCGCCTGAGGGCAAGGAAATCGCGGGCAGGCTCGGCATCAAGCTCAACGCCGGCGTCATCACCGACGTCGTGGGCGTTGAGGCTGACGGCACCGCGCACAAGTCGGTTTTGGCGGGCTCCTACAACACCACCGCTAAGGCCACCACTCCGGTGACGGTTCTTTCGGTCAAAGCCAACAACGTGGAGCCTGCACCGGCTGGTACTGCGGCAGCCCCGTCAACCTCCACGGTAGACGTTCCGGCAGACGCGATCGCGAACTCCGCACGCATCGCGGCGCGGACCGAGAAGCCCGTCAGCGGCCGGCCGGACCTCAGCGAAGCAAGGATCGTCGTTGCCGGTGGTCGTGGCGTGGACGGCGACTTCGGCCCGCTCGAAGAGCTTGCCGATGCCTTGGGCGCGGCAGTTGGTGCGTCCCGCGCCGCTACCGATGCAGGGTGGATCGGCCACGACGCACAGGTTGGCCAGACCGGCGTCACGGTGTCACCGCAGCTGTACATTTCTGCCGGCATCTCAGGGGCCATTCAGCAAAAGGCCGGGATGCAGACTTCCAAGGTCATTGTGGCCATCAATAAGGACGCAGAATCGCCGGTGTTCGAGATTGCCGACTACGGCATCATCGGTGACCTCTTCAAGGTTCTCCCGCAGGCAACTGCAGAGATCAAGAAGCGGAAAGGCTGATCCCTTTGTCCACTGACGCCATGTCAGCGAAGAGCCCGTTCGACGCCTCTACGGAGCGCGTTGAGCGGGTGCTTTGTTTTACTGCCCATCCTGACGACATCGACTTTGGCGCTGCCGGGACCATTGCGGCCTGGACGGCGGCCGGCGTCGAGGTCAGCTATTGCATCATGACCGACGGCGATGCCGGCGGCTTTGATCCGGTGGATAGGGAACGAATCACCGAACTCCGCGCAGAGGAGCAACAGCGGGCAGCAGCCCTGGTGGGAGTCACCGACATCCATTACCTGCACGAGCATGACGGCTACCTTGAGCCGACACATGGCGTCATCAAGCAAGTAGTGAAGCTGATTCGCGAGATCCGTCCCGACATCGTGCTCACCATGCACCCGGAAAGGAACTGGGATCGCCTGCAGAAGAGCCACCCTGACCACCTCGCAGCAGGCGAAGCCGTTACCCGGGCGGTCTACCCGGCAGTGGAAAATCCCTTTGCCTACCCCGAGCTGGCCGCGGAAGGACTTACTGCCTACAAGCTGCCGTGGTTGTGGTTTATCTCCAGCCCGGATGCCAGGGAGAACTACTTTGTGGATGTCTCGGACCACGTGGAGGCAAAGCTTGACGCCATCCGCGTCCATGCGAGCCAGCACCCGGATATCGAAGGTATGGAGCGCGTGGTCCGGAGCATGATGTTGGCCAACGGGGAGCGTGCCGGCCTGCCCGCCGGGACCAGCGCGGAGGCTTTCCACGTAGTGTCCGTTAACGGGTCAAGCACCATCGCCGGTTTCTGACGTTGCTGTGGTGTAACCCGTGTCATATGCTTGATCTCGGTTAAATCATATTTATTCGAGGAAGGCAGACTTTGATGGCGAAGACTGCGCAGCAACCTGTACTGGTGATTATGGGAGTCTCCGGTTCGGGCAAATCGACTGTAGCCGGCGTATTGGCAGGGAAGCTTGGATGGGACCTTGCTGAAGGCGATGACCTCCATCCTGAAGCGAACGTGGCAAAGATGCACTCGGGACAGGCCCTCAGCGATGAGGACCGCTGGCCTTGGCTGGGTATCATCTCGGATTGGATCAGGGCGCACGTGGATTCCGGAACCCCGGCGATCATCACCTGCTCGGCACTGAAAAAGAAATACCGCGACGTACTCAGGGGTGAAGGCGTTGTCTTCGTCTTCCTACAGGGGAGCAAGGACAAGATCTCGGATCGCCTTGCCTCCAGACATGGGCATTTCATGCCGCCGTCGCTCCTGGAATCCCAGTTCGACGCACTTGAGGAACCCACGGAAGACGAACACCACATCTCCTTGTGCGTTTCCGCGTCGCCGGCCGAAGAAGCCGACGAAGTGATTGAGCGGCTCGGTCTCCGGCCCCTGGGCGCCGGTGCCGAAGTGACCGCCTCGTGAGGGTGCTGGAAACAGCGACCCAGGTGCAGGAATGGACAGCGCACGACACCCAACTCCTTGTGGTGGCAGCGCTGGGCATTGCACTGATCGTGGTGCTGATCGCGAAGCTGAAACTGCATCCGTTCCTGGCGCTGGTCCTGGGCTCGGCCTTCGTGGGACTGGCTTCAGGCGTGGAACTGGGCAAGGTGATCACCAACTTCGAGGACGGCGTCGGGGGTGTCCTCAAGGAAGTCGGCCTGCTCATTGCGCTCGGAGCCATGCTGGGGAAGCTGCTGGCTGATTCCGGCGGAGCCAACCGCGTGGTGGACACCCTGTTGGCTAAAGCCAGCGGCAACAAGCTCGTGTGGATGATCACGCTCGTGGCTGTGATCATCGGCTTGCCAATGTTCTTCGAAATCGGACTCGTTCTGCTGCTTCCGGTGATTGTCCTGGTAACCCAGCGGTCCAAGATGAAGCTGATGCGTATCGCTATTCCGGCGTTGGCGGGCCTGTCCGTGCTTCACGGACTGGTGCCACCGCACCCGGGTCCGTTGATTGCGATCAGCGCAGTCAAAGCGGAACTGGGAACAACGCTCGGCTTGGGCATCCTCGTGGCGATCCCCACGGTTATTATCTGTGGCCCGCTCTTCTCGCGGTTGGCTGCCCGTTGGGTACCTGTTGACGCGCCGGCCGTAGCCGGAGGCATCGACACCCAGCACGCAGCCGATCTGAGCGAAGTGAAGCGCCAGCCGTCGTTCCTTGTGACACTGCTGACCATTATCTTCCCCGTGGTCCTCATGTTGCTGAAGGCTTTGGGCGGCATCATCTGGCCAAACCCTGAAACGGCACCGGCAATCAGGATCTTCTTCGACTTCGTGGGCCAGCCTCTGGTGGCCATGACGTTGGCGGTCCTTTTGGCAATCGTGACGTTCGGATACGCCGTAGGCTTCACCGGCAGCAGGATCACAGCCAAATTGGGTGAAAGCCTGGGGCCCATCGCTGCCATCCTCCTCATTGTGGGCGCCGGTGGTGGTTTCAAGCAGACCTTGATCGGTGCCGGTGTAGGCGATGCCGTCAAGAAATGGGCAGAAGGCGCCAACATGTCGGTCCTGGTGCTCGGCTTCATCGTGGCGGTGGCTCTCCGCCTGGCCACGGGCTCGGCGACAGTGGCGACCGTGACTGCGGCGGGCATTGTGGCACCCCTCGCCAGCAGCCTTAGCCCGACGCACGCAGCCTTGCTGGCCTTGGCCATCGGAGCAGGGTCCCTGTTCCTGTCCCACGTCAATGACGCTGGATTCTGGCTGGTCAAGGAATTGTTCGGCCTTACCGTTGGGCAGACGTTCAAAACCTGGTCCGTGATGGAGACGCTGATCTCCGTGGTGGGCTTCGGCTTCGTGATGCTTCTATCGCTCGTGTTGTAGCTGAGAAAACGATCTTGTAGCTGCGAAAGCAGTCGACAAACGCACGACGCCGGCCGTCCCCTTAGGTGGGGCGGCCGGCGTCGTGCGCTGTTTGGTCATGCGTCAGGCGCTGAGCCCCACCACCAGGACCGGGTCCGTGGTGGGGGCGCTGGATCCGCCAGTGGGTTCCACGGTGATGGCTACGGACGAGGCTGAGGACAGGCCCTTTACGACGGCTGGCTTGGAGAGTGTCTCCGCATCCATGGTTCCCTGCGGTACAGGGGCGGAGCCGTCCTTGGGCAGGGTCCACAACTGGTAGACCTTTCCCTCCGGTGCCGGTGCGACTCCGTCCATCAGAACCACGAAGGAATCTTTGGCCGATGATGCAGAGATGGTGGCCGTACCACCGCCGGGAACAGGCGCGGACTTCTTCTGGACATCCTGTGCCTGCAGAACCTGGTTGACCGGGTCATTCTGCGCAGAAACGTAGGCGCCCACTCCGATGCCGCCCAGGGCAATCACAGCTGCTGCGGCAGCTCCGACGATCCATCTGCGTGCGCCGCCGGCGCGAGTACGTTCTGCGCGCCTGGCCCTTGCAGCCGAAAGGTCGTCGACGGCGGGATCCGCTACAGCTGGGGCCGCTGGCTCGGCAGGGGGGCGGGTAGCGGCATCCGTGGTGATGCGTTCCATGATGTTGTCGAAGAGTCCGGCCGGGGGTGCCTCTTCCGGCGCGAAGCTGACTGACAGTGCCTCGCGGGCTTCGCGGACCCGTTCCAGGAACTCAGGACGTTCAGGAGCGTCCTTGATGTAGTCGTCGATCATGGCCCGTTCGTCGTCGTTCACGGCGTCCAGGGCATAGATTTCCGCCAGTTCCAGAACGCGGCCCTCGGCGAGGTCGGTGGCGATGTCGTTGGCAAACATTCTGCGGATAAAGCCTCCACTGGTGTTTTCACTCATATCAACCCACCCCCAGGCAGGTCTTCAGACGTAGTAGTCCATCGCGGATGCGGGATTTGATGGTGGGGACAGCGGCACCGAGATGCTCGGCCACTTCTCGGTAGGTCAGTCCGCCATAGTATGCGAGGCGGACGGATTCGCGCTGCGTGTCCGTGAGCGTACCGAGGCAGCGGCTGACAGCTTCGGCCTCCAGGTTCGTGTCGGCTTCCTCTGCCACCAGGTCGCGGTCCGGATCGAGGCTCGCTGCGCCGTACTTGGCTTCGCGGTCGGTTGCCGCTTGCACGGCGCGGACACGGTCAATGGCCCGCCGGTGGGCGATGGTCATCAGCCAGGCCAGTGGAGTCCCGGCGGCACGGTCGAATTTGGCAGCACCCTGCCAAACCTGGATATAGACCTCTTGGGTGGCGTCCTCGCTGAGGTCAGGGTCTATCAGGACGCGCCTGGCCATACCGAACACACGCCGCGAGGTGAGGCTATAGAACTCGGCGAAAGCCTGCTGGTCGCGTGCTGCCACGAGTTCGAGCAAGCCAGCCAGCTGCGAGTTCAGATCAGTCGCAGAGCCGGTAGCTTCGGAGACCGGGGGGCCGGGGTTGTTGGGGATGTCCATCACCGTCCAGCATATGTCGTCCCGTTTGAAACCGGCAGCATAACGGGATTGCGTCGACGGCGCGGCGGTGCAGCGGCTTGCCGTCATCACCCTGGTCTGCAGCGCACTCACGAAGGCTCCCTCAACGAATGTCCAAGGCAGGAGTTGTCCTGCATAAGGTATTCGGTGCTGTGGGGCCGTTGGATGGGCTACACCTTGGCGCCGGCAAATCCGTTCTGCCGCCAAGCTTCAAAGACGGCGATCGAAGCAGCGTTGGCCAGGTTGAGCGAACGGAGCGAAGGCTTCATTGGAAGGCGAACACGCGCTGTAACGTGCGGATCCTGTTTGAGCCAATCCGGCAGGCCCACGGATTCCGGACCAAACATGAGGACGTCGCCCTCGCGGTAACTGATGTCCGTATAGGACGTCTCACCGTCGGAGGTGTAGGCAAAAACCCGTTCCGGCTTGAGTGCGGCCCACGCGGCATCGATGTCCTTGTGGACAGTAACTACGGCGAGATCGTGGTAGTCGAGGCCGGCGCGGCGCAGCTTGGCATCGGAAAAATCGAAGCCGAGGGGCTCCACCAAGTGAAGCTCGGCCCCCGTGATGGCGGCCAAACGGATGGCGTTGCCCGTATTGCCCGGGATTTCTGGAGTGTGGAAGAGGATGCGGAACACGGTCCCATCTTAGTCAGCCCCGTAGAAGTCGGCTGCGCCTAGTGCATCCCGCGAAGCAGACGTGCCAGAACTGGTATCACCACAGTGTTCGGCGCTGGCCCTGAACTGAGAAATTGCTTGAGCCCCCTCACCAGCCCTGCCGCGTTGACTACTTCCACAGCGTTGTGGCTCGACTGGCCCTTGCCGTATTGGTCGATAACAGGTTCGTGGAGGTTGCCGTCAGGACTGTGCAGAACCACCCAGCCGGTGACATTGAGTTCGGGAAAGAGGTCCTGCATGTGGCGGACGATGTGCGCGAGCTGCGGTGGAGCTACCGAACGCCCGCCGTGCCGCAGCGAGTGGCCATCCCAGGCATAGGCACCTTTGGGCAGGAGCATGGAACCGATCAACGCCAGCCGGTAGCCGGAAAGGACGGCGTGATCGATGTGATTGTTGTCCGACGGCGAGCGCAACCCGTTGATCAGCCGGGCGGCAGGTATGGCAGTCAGGACCTGCCGGCTGATGAGCTGCACAGTGCGCATCTCGCGTTGAATGCGGGCCTCGGCTCCAAATATGCCGCGTTTGCGGGGGAGCCCGTGGACCTGCTGGGCCGCTTCGGCCGCTGAAATGAGCGGAACCTCGGTGGGATCGTCAAACGCAGGGACATAGACCGGGGGGTCGCCCGCCGTATTGCGCTGGGCCTGGGGTCGCTTGACGTTTGTGGTGGCGGAGGGACCCGGCGTGGCAGTGCCGGTGTAGTCCCCGGGCCGGGGCTGACTGACGCTTGAGGCTCCACGGGCGTATCTTCGGTCGTATTCGGCCCGGCGTTTGGGATCAATCAGGGTTTCGTAAGCGAGGGTGACACGCCGGAACATCTCGGCTTCTCCACCGTGGTCAGGGTGTGCCTTCCTGGCAGCCTTGCGGTACGCCACTTTGATCTCCTTGTCCGTAGCTGTGACGGAAACGCGGAGAACCTGATAGTGCGAGCTGTTGCCCTCGGCCAAGCACGGGCCCTTCTCTGTGATGGTGGTGCGCTTCCGGGGAAGCGCGGTACTGGCAAGTTTATCCAGCCACTATGTGAACGTCGGTAACGGGCCCCGTGGTTCCCGCTGGCATAATTCACGCTGTGAACCCTTCGGCAACCGATAACACCTGAGCATGCCGAAGAAAATCGCTGTCGCCATCAATCCTGCTGCCTCATTCGGCCGCGGGCGCAATGCCGGGCACCAAGCCGTAGGTTTCCTCCGCGCCGCCGGCCTGGACGTCGTCGTACTCGAAGCGGACGACTACGACGCCCTGCGGAGGGCGGTGGATGTGACCTTGGCGGCTGGTGTGGAGGCGTTGGTAGTGGTGGGTGGCGACGGCATGGTCCATCTGGGTGTTAATGCGCTCGCCGGGATGGACATTCCCCTCGGCATTGTTCCTGCCGGAACAGGCAACGACGTCGCGCGGCTGTTGGCTTTGCCGCTGAACGACACTGGGGCCGCGTGCCGCAGGCTGCTGGCTGCCCTGGAAGCGGGCGGGCGCAGGATCGACGTCGGACGGGTCGCCGCAGGCGGTGAGACCAGCTACTTCGCGGGCGTCCTGTCCGCCGGCTTTGATGCGGCCGTCAACGAGCGGGCCAATTCCTGGCGGTGGCCCCGCGGGAAGAGCCGGTACAACCTTGCGATGCTCAGGGAACTGGTTTCCTTCCGGCGAATCACCTATACCGTGACCGCCGATGACGTGACCTGGCGGCAGCCTGCCTTGCTCATTTCAGTGGCCAACGGTCAGTTCATAGGCGGGGGCATGCAGATTACACCTGACGCGGTTCCCGATGACGGGTGGCTGGACATGTTTGTGGTGAAGCCCTTGTCGCGGCTCAGCTTCCTTGCCGTGTTTCCCAAGGTTTTCGCCGGGAAGCACACCAGCCATCCTGCCGTGGAGATCAAGCGCGTCCGGAAAGTGCAGTTGGACGCCGAAAGCGTGGTGGCCTACGCCGACGGGGAGCGCGTCGCCGAGTTGCCCGTCGTCGTCGACCTTGCTCCCGCAGGCCTATGGGTGCTTGTCTAGTGCTCGCGGTGCTGGCGGAGCCTCGTTGCGGCAGGCGGCTAGACTCGATCGCGGCGACAAGCCGCGGTTGCCGGATATCAGGCGGCATGGCCCGGACGGCAGGGCTCAGGGAGCAGACAGGGAGAAATGGTGGCGAACAACGTTCGACGACGACTGGCTGGCTTGGTTGCCGGCGGAGCCGCAGGCGTCCTGCTGGCCGGCTGCACTGTCAACGTTCCGGATCCGGCAGCCCCGAAGCCTTCGCCATCGGTATCCACGCTGGCTACTCCGACTATCACTCCTGGACACGATGCGGCCGCGGTGGCCGCCAAGGATTTGCCGCTGGCAGCAGGTGGAACCTTGGCACCGGGGGAGCCAGTGACTGTCTCCACGCGGTTGGAGGAAGTGCCAGGCTGGTCCGTGGTTCACTCCGCCCTGCAGGGTGAGACCAGATACAAGAAGACGGACGGATGCATTCTCGCGGTCCGGGTCAGCGTGAACCAGGGGCCGTTGGTGGTGGCTGGCGACGACGTCGCGTCAACCAAGGCACTGTTCGATTACTTGAATGCCGGCGTTGCGGTGGACAGCTTGAAGCCGGCGTCGTTGCGTTGGGGGGAAGACTCTGACAAACCGCAACACAGCGTTGAGTTCCTCAGTTTGGAATCCTCTTCAGCATCCGGCGGCCAGTCAGCTGTTGTCCTGGCCAGGTTATTCAGCGCCCCCGCGTCCTCGGTGTATGTCTCCCTGGCGTGCCCGGATGACAAGACCTTGGCCTCGGCGCGTGCTGAGATCATGGCCCAGCTCGTCGTGGTACCGCCGTCTTGATCCGGGCAACGCATAAAGCAGCAATTCTTGTTTTTAGAGTTAACGTAATGCATGGGCACTTTCGACCTCCCGTGGATCCGCAAAATCGCAGCTATCGCTGTGTTGGGCGATGAGAACCGACGCAGGTTGTATGAATACGTTCTGAATGCCGGCAGCGCGGTGGGGCGGGATGAGGCGGCCTTGACTCTGGGCTTGCCCCGCAGTTCGGTGTCTTTCCATTTGGACCGCCTGGTTCGCGAAGGACTTTTGCAAGTCGAGTTCAGGAAGTCGCCCGACAGGACGGGTCCAGGCTCGGGGCGGCCATCCAAGCTCTACAGGCCAATGGTGGATGAGATTGGCGTCTCCATCCCGGAGCGGCACTATGACCTCGCCGGCCACCTCATGGCTGCAGCCATCCAGCGGGCTGAGTCCGATGGCGCTCCCGTTGAGGCTGCCCTGCGTGAGGTCGCTTCAGCCAGGGGCAGCGAGTTGGGAAGGCCTGGCGATTTCCTGGGTGCGATCTCGGAGCTTGGGTACCATCCCACCCCCGATGCCTCCGGGGGATACCGCCTGCTGAACTGTCCCTTCCATCGCCTGTCGCTGGACCACAAGGAGGTAGTGTGCGCCATGAACGGCGCCTTCCTCAGCGGTGCTGCGACGGCCTCCGGACTCAGCGCCGACGTCGTCGTGCCGGATCCGGACCATGGGCCGGGACACTGCTGTGCGCGCATCACCACTCTTGAGGGCGATTCCTGAGCGGGCGGCTCCTGAAGGCTCGTCGTCGGTAGAATTGCAGGGTGCCTGTTTACCTTGACCATGCTGCAACCACGCCCCTGTCGGCCCAAGCGCTGGCCGTCATGACGCGCGAGCTCGCGCGGACGGGGAACCCTTCGTCGCTGCACGGCGCAGGGCGCCGCGCGAGGCGGGCGGTAGAGGACGCACGGGAGACGCTCGCCGCGGCTGCCGGGGCACATCCATCTGAGGTTATTTTCACCTCAGGCGGGACGGAAGCGGACAACCTGGCAGTCAAGGGGCTGTATTGGGCCAGGCGGGACGAGAACCCGCGCCGCACGCGCATCCTCTGCTCCGCCGTCGAGCATCATGCGGTCATGGATACCGTGGAGTGGCTTGAAAAGCATGAAGGCGCGCACGTTGTATGGCTTCCCGTGGACGCTGACGGGAAGGTCCGGATGGACGTCATCAAGCACGAAATCGAACGGGAGCCCGAATCGGTAGCCCTGATCACCGTCATGTGGGCCAACAATGAAGTAGGCACCATCCAGCCGGTTACTGAGATCGTGGAACTGGCGAAGCCGCATGGCATTCCGGTCCACTCCGACGCTGTCCAGGCGTTCGGTTCCGTTCCTGTGGATTTTCGTGGTTCCGGGCTCTCCGCAATGTCCGTCTCAGGGCACAAGCTTGGTGGTCCCGTAGGGGTTGGCGCCCTTTTCCTGGGGAGGGCTGTGAAGCTGACGCCGGTGCAGCACGGGGGTGGCCAGGAGCGCGATGTACGGTCCGGGACGTTGGACACTCCCGCAATTGCTGCCTTTGCCGCAGCCGCCGAGGCTGTGACGGCAAACCTGGAGCGTGAACGTGAACGCCTCAGCTCGTTGCGCGACCGCCTCATCCGCGGGGTACTCGAATTGATTCCCGACGCGGTGCTGAGGGGTGCTCCCGGGGACGGTCGGCTGCCGGGAAACGCCCACTTCACCTTTCCTGGTTGTGAAGGCGACTCACTGCTCTTTCTCCTGGACCTGGCGGGTGTTGAATCTTCTACGGGTTCGGCGTGCACCGCTGGTGTGCCCAGGCCATCACACGTCCTCCTGGCCATGGGCTTGGACGAGGATACTGCCCGCGGCGCCCAGCGATTTACCCTGGGCCACAGTTCCACCGAGGCGGATGTGGACGCGCTCCTGAAGGCACTTCCCGAGGCATGCCTCAGGGCCAGGCAGGCAGGAATGGCTGGTCATGAATCCAGCATTCAGACAGCGGCGACGGTAGCCCGGCAAGCCCCGGCAGAAACTTTGTAGAGACTCCTGCTAGCCAGGCACCAGTTCGTCCAGCGGTACTCCGGGATCCGTCAGTTTCGCTACATCTACCGGGACGCGGTTCGAAATCAATGCCTTGATGGGTTTCTGGACGCGGCTCTGGTTGACGCTCATTCCGGCCACTACATTGCCCTCCCTCAACCAGAAAGCAATGAAGCTGCCCTCATCCAACGAGCCGCGAATCACCGGTGGGATTCCGAATGTCAACGAGGGAAAGCCCGAGTACTCCATGCTCAGGCTGAACTGGTCCGTATAGAAGTAGGGCACCACATCCAATCTGGCGTCCTGGCCCATTATGGACTTTGCCGCCACTTTGCCGCCGTTGAGTGCGTTGGCCCAATGCTCGCTGCGATGGTGCTCGCCGGTAAAGGGATGCAGTGCGTTGGCGACGTCTCCGGCGGCCAGCACATCCGGAGCGCTGGACCTCAGTCCGGCATCCACCAGTATTCCATTGCGTATTTCAAGCCCGGCGGCTTCGGCAAGTGCAGTGTCCGGTACGACGCCGACGGCAACGATGACGACGTCAGCAGGCAGCATTTCGCCGGTATTGGTGCGAACCGCCGTCGCCTTGCCGTCCTGTCCATCAATCCCGACGGCGCTTGCCGGGAGACGGAAACTGACGCCTTGGTCTTCATGGAGACGTTGGAAGTATAGGCCGAGTTCAGGGCCGATAGCGGCACTCAAAGGTATGTCTTCCAGCCCCAGCAGCGTGACGTCGTTGCCGTACGTGCGGGCTGCAGCGGCCAGTTCCATGCCGATCCATCCGGACCCGATCATGACCACCCTCCGTCCTCCGCCTTTCAGGAGGGACCGAAGTCGCAGGCTGTCATCCAGTGTCCGGAACGTCATGACTCCGTCAAGGTCTACGCCGGGAAGCGGGAGAGTACGAGGCCGGGCACCCGTAGCCAGAAGCAGTTTGGAGTAGCCGAGGCGTCGGCCGTCGGCCAGAGTTACCTGATGTCCATCAGGGTAGATCCGGCTGACGGGGCTGCCAAGACGAAGCTCGACGTCGTTCTCCCCGTACCAGTCCCCGGGTACTACGAGGGCAGAATCTGCGTCAGCTTTACCCAGGAGGAATTCTTTGGACAGGGGTGGGCGTATGTAGGGTGTCCGCTGCTCGGCGCCCACCACGGTGACGTCCCCTCCGTAGCCCTCGGCCCGGAGGGTTTTGGCCGCAGTAGCCCCGGCGAGCCCGCCGCCCGCAATAACGATGTGTTCGTTTGCCATGTCAGCTCGATTCTAAAACCACTAGTTTTGACTTTAGAAGCAGGGATGTGGCCAGTCAAGGGGTTTTAGGGCGGGCGTGGCACTACGGGCTAGAATGGATGGGCACGCCGACTCTTCCCAGCCGGATCAGTTGCTCCAAATCCCACAGACACAGAAAGCCAGCATGCGAGTACTTGCAGCAATGAGCGGCGGAGTAGACTCCGCCGTGGCCGCAGCCCGGGCCGTGGAGGCCGGACACGACGTCGTCGGAGTCCACCTTGCGTTGTCGCGCATGCCCGGCACCCTGCGCACAGGAAGCAGGGGCTGCTGCACCATCGAAGACTCGCGCGATGCTTGGCGTGCCTGCGACGTCCTGGGCATTCCCTACTACGTGTGGGACTTCTCGGAGCGTTTCAAGGAAGATGTGGTCCAGGACTTCATTGATGAGTACGCTGCGGGCAGGACGCCCAACCCTTGCATGCGGTGCAACGAGCGGATCAAGTTCGCCGCCCTTCTGGAAAAGGCCATTGCGCTGGGCTTCGACGCCGTGTGCACCGGTCACTATGCCAAAGTCATCGAAGACGCCGACGGCAACCGTGAACTCCACCGCGCCGCCGATTGGGCCAAGGACCAGAGCTACGTTCTCGGTGTGCTGACCCACGAGCAACTCAAGCACTCCATGTTCCCGCTGGCGGACACCCCTTCCAAGGCTGAGGTGCGTGCCGAGGCCGAGCGTCGCGGGCTGTCCGTGGCCAACAAGCCGGACAGCCACGACATTTGCTTTATTTCCGACGGTGACACCCGCGGATGGTTGGCCGAGAAGATTGACATGACAACCGGCGACATCGTTGACGAAACCGGTGTCAAGGTTGGCGAACATCCCGGTGCCAACGCGTTCACGGTAGGGCAGCGGCGCGGCCTGAAGCTGGGAACCCCCGCGGCGGACGGTAAGCCCCGGTTCGTCCTGGAGATCCGCCCCAAGGAAAACAAGGTGGTCGTGGGACCGGAAGCCCTGCTGGCGATCGACGAGATTCGCGGTATCAAGGTTTCCTGGGCCGGCGTGCCCATTTCCGAAGTCGCCACTGGCGCTGAGTTCGACTGCCACGCCCAGGTCCGGGCGCACGGCGATCCTGTTCCGGCAATCGCCCGTGTGGAATCCGTTGCTGACGAATCCGGAGTGGAGCGTGCCCAGATTGTTGTCACCCTGGCGGATCCCTTGAGAGGCGTGGCCCCGGGCCAGACCGTTGTTCTCTACCAAGGCAGCCGCGTCCTGGGGCAGGCAACCATTGACGCAGCCCGCTCACTCCAGCGGGAAGTCCTCTAGGAGCCGGCACCTTCCCGGCGAAACCTACTGGAAAGTAAATTTTGTGTCTCGAATCACAAAATGAAGGGTTCGCGGCCTTCGAAGTCTGATTGAATCGTGGAATCAAGAGTGCGCGCCGTCACAAATATCCCACGGCGGCGCGCCGAATCCATCGAACAGAAGGTTCACCAGATGGCACTGAACAAGAAGGCCCTGCACGGCGTTATCGCGCTGGCGGGCATTTCCGCGCTCGCCCTGACGGCATGCACGGGTCCCTCCGGCGGCGGTTCATCATCCGCCCCGGCTGCCGCAGGCCCCATCGCCTACGGCACTACTGACAAAGTCACGTCGCTGGATCCTGCCGGGTCCTACGACAACGGTTCGTTTATGGTGATGAACCAGGTCTACTCATTTCTCCTGAATTCGAAGCCCGGCGGTGCGGAGCCCGTTCCCGACCTCGCCGAATCGTCGTCGTTCACGGCGCCGTCGGAATACACCGTCAAGCTCAAGTCGGGGCTCAAGTGGGCCAACGGGCACACTTTGGATTCCAAGGACGTCAAACACTCCTTCGATCGGCAGGTGGCAATCAACGATCCCGCCGGACCTGCCTCGCTGCTGACCAACATCGAAAGCGTAAGTACGCCCGATGCCACCACCGTGGTATTCAAGTTGAAGAACGCCAACGACCAAACGTTCAGCCAGATCCTCAGCAGCCCTGCCGCGCCGATCGTGGACGATGAAGTCTTCCCGGCCGACAAGATTCTTTCGGACGACGAGATCATCAAAGCGAACGCGTTCTACGGCCAGTACACGATTGACAGCTACAAGAAGAACGAACTGGTCAGCTTTAAGGCCCTCGCTGACTACCAAGGCGTTCTTGGGAAGCCCGCCAATGATGCTGCCACCATTAAGTACTACGCCAGCCCCACCAACCTGAAGCTGGAAATCCAGCAAGGTGCCATTGACGTTGCCTTCCGCAGCCTGAGCGCCACGGATATCGACGACCTGCGTAAGGACTCCAAGGTCAAGGTCCTCACCGGACCGGGTGGCGAGATCCGCTACATCACCTTCAACTTCGACACCATGCCGTACGGAACCAAGGCAGCCGGCGCAGACCCTGCGAAGGCACTCGCAGTTCGCCAGGCCGTGGCCAACCTCGTTGACCGCCAGGCTATCGCTGACCAGGTATACAAGGGCACCTACCTGCCCCTGTACTCCAACGTTCCGAGCGGATTCCTCGGCGCCAACGAGTCGTTCAAGGACGCCTATGGCGATGCCGGAAAGCCAAGCCTGGACAAGGCAAAGAAGGTCCTGACGGATGCCGGCATCACGGAACCCGTCGCACTGAACCTGCAGTACAACCCGGATCACTACGGCGGATCCTCCGGCGATGAATACGCCATGGTCAAGGAGCAGCTGGAGAAGTCGGGTCTGTTCACCGTGAACCTGCAGTCCACAGAATGGGTCACTTACAGCAAGGCCAGCCGGGCCGACGAGTACCCGTTGTTCCAGTTTGGCTGGTTCCCGGACTTCAGCGATTCCGATAACTACCTGACGCCGTTCTTCCCGGAAGGCGGCTTCCTGAAGAACCATTACAACAATCCCGAAGTCAATGGGCTGATTGCCAAGCAGCTGACGGATGCGGACAAGACCAGCCGCGAGGCTGCCATCAAGGATGTCCAGAACGCCTTGGCCAAGGACATTTCCACCCTGCCCCTGCTCCAGGGCGCCCAGGTGGCGGTTGCCGGAAGCGGCGTGAATGGCGTCGAGAAGACACTGGACCCATCGTTCAAGTTCCGCCTCGGAGTAATTTCCAAGTAACCGCACCTTTGTGAAGAAAGGGAGGCGGGACACTGATCCGGTGTCCCGCCTCCTTTGCTGACCACCCAGGTGGCCGGCTCGCATGAGACAACCCCGCGCAATCCACGGGCAGGAAATGCAGGTAACAATGACAACACTTATTGAGGTTCCCGAGGCTGAGCCCGGCATCGTTGCTCCCAAGAGCAAGTCCAAAGCCGGGGGAGGTTTGGGCAGATACATCGTGGTCAGGTTTTTCCTGATCATCCCCACCGTCTTCATCTTGGTGACTCTCGTCTTCTTCCTGATGCGGGTCATTGGAGATCCCATCACGGCATCGCAAGGCGGACGCCTGCCCCCGGACGTCCTGGCGCAGCGAATACAAGAGGCCGGCTACGATCGGCCCGTCCTGGTCCAGTACTTCGAATACCTGGGCCAACTCATCACCGGCAATTTTGGCAGCACCATCACCGACCGGCGGCCAGTGGTGGAGGTACTCACCACTTTCGGTGCAGCCACACTCGAGCTGTCGATCAACGCACTGATCGTCGCGCTGGCAGTCGGCATCCCCTTCGGTCTCATTGCCGCACAGCACCGGGACAAGACTCCTGATGCGTTTCTGAGGTTCTTCGCCATCCTCTGCTACGCCACACCTGTGTTCTTCTCCGGGCTCCTCCTCAAGCTCACGTTTTCCGTGTGGCTTGGCTGGTTCCCCGTGGCCGGTCGAGCCTCTACGCGGACGGAGCTGACCATGAGCGGCCTGGCTGCACCGTCCGGCATTTACTGGCTGGACGCACTACGCAGCGGCAACTTCGCAGCCCTGGGGGACATCGTCGCCCACGCGGTGCTCCCCGCAGTAGCCCTCGGATTGTTGACCGCCGGCGTCTTCCTGCGACTGGTGCGCACCAACGTCATCGGCACGCTGGGAAAGGACTACGTTGAGGCCGGGCGTTCCCGCGGTGTCAGTGAGTTCCGCCTGGTGACCAAGCATGCCTACAAACCGGCACTGATTCCCATCATTACTGTCATGGGCCTGCAAATTGCCCTGATGCTGGGCGGCGCCATTCTGACCGAAACCACCTTTGAGTGGAAGGGCCTGGGCTATCAACTGGTGCAGTACCTGAACGCGCGCGACTTTGTGGCCGTCCAGGGAATCGTTGTATTGCTGGCCATCATTGTGGCCGTCACCAACTTCGTGGTGGATATCATTGCCGCACTCATCGACCCTCGAGTGAGGTACTGACCATGAGCACTTCCCCATTGACCCGACCCAAGCAGCCCTTGTTCTCAAGGCTTCCCGTGGTAAGCCACTTGAAGAAAAGCGTCGGACTTCAGCGAGGCATGCTCATTGTGGGCGTTGTCCTCAGTGGACTCTTCATCCTTACGAGCATCTTTGCACCTCTCCTTGCTCCCTATGGCTACTCCCAACTCAGCGACGCATCCGGTTCGTTTCCCACCCAGGAAGCTCCGAACTCCAAGCACCTGCTGGGAACAACTGTTGGCGGCTACGACGTCTTGTCACGGGTGGTTTGGGGTTCCCAAACAGCGGTGACAGTCATCGTTGTGTCAGTGGCGATGTCCTTGTTCCTCGGTGTCGCCCTTGGTCTGCTTAGTGGATATTTCGGAGGGTGGCTGGACAGGATTCTGGTGGTAGTGGCGGATGCCATCTATGCGTTTCCTACCCTGCTCCTGGCAATCGTCATTTCCATCGTGATCAGCCGGGGACAATCCAGTTTCTGGGGCGGCATCTTCTCTTGTGCTTTCTCCATCACGGTGGTCTTTGTCCCGCAGTACTTCCGGGTCATCCGGGCAGAGACCATTCGTCTTAAGGCCGAGCCGTTCGTCGAGTCGGCCAAAGTGCTCGGGGCTTCCAGCGCGCGCATCATTGGGAGGCACATTTTCAAGAACGCCACCCGGACCCTGCCGCTCATGTTCACCCTGAACGCTTCCGAGGCGATCCTGACGCTCGCCGGCCTGGGCTTCCTTGGCTTCGGCATCGAGCCCACATCAGCCGCTGAATGGGGGTTTGACCTCAACAAGGCACTGGCGGACACTTCGTCCGGTATTTGGTGGACGGGCGTCTTCCCCGGGATCGCGATCGTACTCACGGTCCTGGGGCTGACCCTCGTGGGCGAGAGCATCAACGACCTCAATGACCCCCGGATCCGTGGACGCAAACGCGCGGGCAGGACGCCAACACCAACAACGGCAGGAACGCCTTCAAACCCGACAGAGGCAGGCAAGCCATGACCACCAACTTGGGAAATGAGTCAGATCACGTCAGCACCGAGCCGCCTGTACTAACCATCGATCGGCTCCAAGTCACCTTCGCCACTGATGGCGGGGACGTTCACGCTGTAAAGGACGTCAGCCTGGAAGTTGGAGCCGGTGAAGTAGTGGCCATCGTAGGGGAATCGGGTTCCGGCAAAACCGTGACAGCCAAAACCATCCTGGGCCTGCTTCCGGAAACTGCCATCAGCTCCGGTGCCGTGGTGATCAACGGCAACAACGTCATCAGCGTCAGCAAATCGACGCTTCGCAAAATCCGTGGCCGGGATGTTGCCATGGTGTTCCAAGAGCCTTCCACGGCCCTGAACCCGGTCTTCACCGTGGGCTGGCAGATTGCCGAAGGTATCCGGGCACACGCCTCGGACGGCCGTCGCATCTCCGCCAAGGAAGCCAAGCACCGGGCAACCGAGGCGCTCCGCAAGGTGGGCATCCCGGATCCTGAGACGCGGGTCAACTACTACCCGCACCAGTTCTCAGGTGGTCAGAAGCAACGCGTGGTAATCGCTGCGGCCTTGGCCCTCAACCCGGGACTGATCGTGGCCGATGAGCCCACCACCGCGCTGGATGTTACAGTCCAGGCTGAAATCCTGCAGCTCCTCCGCGACCTGAGGGACAACTATGGCACCTCAATCGTGCTCATCACGCACAACATGGGTGTAGTGGCAGATTTGGCCGACCGCGTTGTGGTCATGTACCAGGGCGACGTTGTGGAGGAGGCTCCTTCACGGGTCCTGTTTGCCGAACCCCGGCAGGAGTACACCAGGAAACTGCTGGCCGCAGTACCGCACCTCGGACGAAATTCGGCCTCCGAGGGTGCCCATGGCCGGCTCCACCAGGGAGGCAAAATCCTGGTGGAAGCAAAGAACCTCACCATCGAATACCCCGGCCGTTTTGGCAGGCACGGGTTCAAGGCCGTGGACGACGTCAGCTTTACGGTCTCGGAGAATGAGGTTTTCGGACTGGTCGGTGAATCCGGTTCCGGAAAATCCACCATTGGACGGGCCATAGCAGGCCTGACCCGAACCACCGGGGGCAGCCTGAAGGTTCTTGGGTACGAGATGCTGGACTTCAAAGAGCGTACCTTCCGTCCGCTCCGCAAGGAGATCGGCTTCGTTTTCCAGGATCCGGCGGCGTCCTTCAATCCGCACCTCACCATCGGCGAGTGCGTCGCAGAACCGCTGCTTATCCACACCAAGCCCGGTGCCGCTGAGGCGAGGAAAAAGGTAGGTGAGCTGCTCGAATCAGTCCAGCTGCCGGCGTCGTACGCGGAGCGCTACCCGCACGAGCTGTCCGGTGGGCAGCGGCAGCGCGCATCCTTGGCGAGGTCGCTGGCACTCAACCCGCGCCTCCTGATCGCCGACGAACCCACCTCCGCCTTGGATGTCTCGGTGCAGGCCAAAGTGTTGGACCTGTTCAAGGACATACAGGAGCAGTACGGTTTCGCGGCTCTGTTCATCAGCCACGACCTGGCAGTAGTGGACATGTTGTCCCACTGGGTTGGCGTGCTGTACAAAGGCCAGCTGGTGGAGCAGGGGATCGGAAACCATGTGATGGGCTCACCGCAGCATGAGTACACCAAGAGGCTCATCGCCTCGCTGCCGGTGCCGGACCCCGACGAACAAGCACGACGGCGGGAAGCGCACCGCACTCTGCTGGGCGGCTAGATCGTTGCTTGGCGACTAGACCGTCCCCGGAGAATCCACGCAATGTAGAGAAGGTACGCCTCCCACCGTGGCGGGCGTACCTTCTCCGCGTTAAGGGATACGCCAATAGCTGAGGCCATGGTTGTTGTAACGTGCCTGTCCTGGCCCGCAGGTAACACCCGCGGCTGGACCGCCCCACACCATAGACTGGGGTGCATGACCGAGCAGAACAACGCCCTTCCTGATGACGCCGATTCCTTCAACCCGGCAGCGAGCTCCCTGGCCGGCCAAGTGGACCGTGCAGTCATGGACGAGCTGTTGTCCATCCGGTCCAGCATCGACAACATTGACGCAACACTTGTCTTCCTGCTCGCGGAACGCTTCAAGGCCACCCAGAAGGTAGGAATCCTAAAGGCCACCCACAAGCTTCCCGCCGGAGATCCGGGCCGCGAATCGGCCCAGATCGCCCGCTTGCGACGGCTGGCCGAGGATGCGCACCTTGATCCAGCCTTCGCAGAAAAATTCCTCAACTTCATCATCAGCGAAGTGATCCGCCATCACGAGGCAATCGCCGAGGATCACCAGATTTCCAGCCAGCAGGCCTAAGCCGTGGCGGAAATGGCTAATTTGCGCGCCAGCGCCACCGCACTGGGCCCGTGGCCCGGAAGCGACCCCGCGGAAGCAAACCGGATCATTCGGGGCGAATTGGGGGACCCCCACCTTCCTTTCCTGCCCGAGTTGCCTGATCGAGGGGTGGGCTCGGATGCTGTCGGGAGGACCGGCTCACTGTTGGTCGACCTGGCAATCGACGTCCAACCGCACGGCTGGCGTCTGGTGGACAAGCCCGGGAGGGATGCCCGGCGCGCCCGCTCTGCGCTCTCGACCGACCTCAATATATTGGCCGACATAGCTGGTGCCGAGGATGTCGCTGCAACGGAGCTCAAAATCCAGCTGTTGGGCCCCATGAGTCTTGCTGCCAATCTTTACCTGCACAGCGGCGAACGGGCACTTCTGGATTATGGCGCCCGCAGGGATATTGCGGAATCCTTGGCCGCCGGCATCGCAGAGCACCTCAGGCGCATCGCCTCGGCTGTCCCGGGTGCCCGGCTGGTGGTTCAAATTGACGAGCCGGACATCGCCTCCGTCATGGCAGGCACGATCCCGACGGCGAGTGGCTACCGAACGTTGCGGTCCATATCCGGCGAGGAAGTGACAGGCGCGTGGCGAGTGGTGATCGACGCTCTCAAGAGTGCGGGAGTCGTCGAGGCCGTGGTCTCAGTGCCGGAAATCGAAGCTCCCATCGAGCGTATCCTGGCAGCGGGAGCCGACGGCGTCGCGGTGCCCCTGAAAGCCCTGACGACACGCCAATGGGAGCAGCTGGCTGTAGCAGTGGAGGACGGAAAACGCCTGTGGGCGGGCGCACTGTCAACAGGCGAGCCACAGGCGCAACTGCCACGCACCGCCGAGGTTGTTGAAAGCATCTCGAAACCGTGGCGGCAGCTCGGGCTTCCTGTTTCGGGCTTGGCGGGACTCCGGGTTACTCCCTCTACGGGGCTGGCTGACTTCAAACCCTCAAGGGCCAAGGCTGTGCTATCGAAACTGACCCAAGTGGCTGACGGACTGGACCAGCTGGCTCAGGGCTAACTGCGAAAGCGTCAGATTCTCTCTTCCCAGCGGTCTGGTTCCGCATAGCGGGGGAGAGAGGTACCGGGGGCAGCTCCTGGCAGATATGGTGCCAAGCGATAGTCGAAGCGTCCTGCGTATACAAGGACCAAGCCGATCTGGGGCTGGATGACTTTGACTTGGATGCGGTGCTTGCGCTCTGCGCTGTCCCACCACTGCTCCGCGTAAGCACGCGCATCAAGTGCGTTTGGCAATGGTACTCGCAAAGGGCCCAGGAATAGTCTGCTTGCTTTGGACACCCCACGAAGGCGGCCCTCAGCGGTGACGCTGACATCCAGGTCCGTAACAAGACGGCGATAACGCCCCACATGGTCCACCAAATGGGCATTTCGATGGTCGGAGCCAGTCCGGACCGCGCTCGTCGTATCGTGGAACAGCCGTGTACCCGAAGGGAAATAGATCTCCCGACGGGCCGTCAGGGCCGGTCGTCCGAAAGGATCCAGATGGGCGTGGTTTTCGATCCGGAACGGAACGCCCTCACCGTATTCAGGAAAGAAAGCTTCCTCGCTCCCTGTCAGTGCGAGCAGTGGCCGCAACCACTTTTGTCGGCACCCGACAACGTCAAAGACTCCCTCGCCGATTCCATACGATCCGGAGCCGGCAGCCAACGAAAAATACTCCTGGAGCTCCGGGGTTAGCCGGCTGAACTCGTCGCCGAGTGCCAGCTGGTAGATGGGGGTATTCATTGCGGTCCTTCCTTGTACGTGGAACTCAACCTTGAAACTAAAGCCTCCCGGCTGCTTTGAGCCGTATGTAGGTGTCAGCGAGTAAGGGAGGAACATCGTGGGGTTCGGCGTCAACCACTTCGGCTCCGAGTTGCCGGAGTTGCGCCGTCACCGCGGAACGCTCCAACAATGCGCGCTCGGCGGCGGCTGCACGGAAAACCTGGCTGGCCGTCGTTCTTTCTTCTTTCATGGCAGACAGCAGGGGATCCCGAACCGAGGCCACCACCACAACGTGTTGGCGCGACAATTGCGCCACAGTGGGGAGGAGCCCCTCTTCGGGGGCGCCGCCGTCGAGCGCTGTCAAGAGGACCACCATGGATCGGTGCGCCGAAACTGCCCGTACCTGAGCCGGAACCTGCTGCCAATCTAGTTCGATCAGTTCAGCTTCCAAGGGGGCCATGGCTTGGACGAGTTGACCCAGCAGATTGCCTTTTGAGGCCGATTCAACGCGTGCGCGAATTCGCCGATCGTAAGCGAGGAAGTCCACGCGGTCGCCTCCGCGCTCGGCCAGTACCGCGAGCAGCAGCGCCGCCTCAATTCCGGTGTCGAGCCGGGGTTCATCCTCGATTCGGGCGGCTGCTGTGCGTGAAGTGTCAAGCACGATGACCACGCGCCGGTCGCGCTCCGGGCGCCACGTCCGTACCACCACTGAAGTCCGCCGCGCGGTGGCCCGCCAGTCGATGGACCGGACATCGTCACCGCGGACGTAGTCCCGCAGTGAGTCGAATTCGGTGCCGGCCCCACGGATCTGTACGGCGGCCCTGCCATCCAACTCCCTAAGCTTCCGGAGTTTGGAAGGGAGATGACGTTTTGAATGAAATGGGGGGAGGACCCGCAGTTGACCAGGCAGGGCGCGGGTCCGCTGCCTTGCGGCCAAACCCATGGGGCCGAACGATCGGATGGTCACGTGGGGGCTTTTGAGGTCGCCGCGACGACGAGGAACCAGGGTCACGGTCATGCGGCGCCGCTCTCCGGACGGGACTACCAAGGACTGTGCAGCGTTCACTGCGCCGGCGGAGGGCTGCCACGTGTCTCTTACCTCGGCACGCAGCTTGCGCCGCGTGCCATTGGTGACAGTGACAACGGAGTCCGTCTCGCCCTCAAGCGTCACGTTTCCAGGTTGCCTGCGTTCCAGGGCAAGCCTCGCGGGCGAGGCTGCCAAGACAAGATCCACAACCAGTAAGAGCAGCAGCCCCACGGCCACGAACAGGACGGTGCTCCACGCGGGAAAAACCACCAAGGGCACCAAACCCAGAAGGGCCAGCAACACGAAACGACCCGTAATGGCCACTCAAACCCCCTCGGCCAATGCCGGTCGGAAGATCACCGCGGCACCGGGACGGACGCCAGGATACTGCCCAGGACGTCGTCCACTTGGATGCCGTCCATTTGAGCCTCCGGACGCAGACCCACCCTGTGCCTCAGGCACGGCAACGACAAAGCCTTGACATCGTCCGGAGTCACGAAAGACCTGCCGGACAACCATGCCCAT
The DNA here is from genome assembly GCF_059759005.1 of Paenarthrobacter sp. GQ52. Lineage (NCBI taxonomy): Bacteria > Bacillati > Actinomycetota > Actinomycetes > Micrococcales > Micrococcaceae > Paenarthrobacter > Paenarthrobacter sp. GQ52. The sequence goes on along the minus strand of NZ_JCAXEJ010000003.1, from coordinate 233,527 downwards.
GCCTTTGAAGTGTTGAGCAGGGCGGTGGCTCCACGGGGAGAAACGCCGAGTTGGAAAGAAGGAGCAGACCGCGTTGCGCGCACCACGTCAACTATGTACGCGAGGATTTCCGGAGCCACGGCCACTTGCGCGACAGCCGCTTGGGCACTGGAAAGCTCGACGGCGCCCGCCACTGGCCGTACGCCCGCTGCAGACAGGTTCCGGGGATCAAAGCCGTTGGCGTGGCGACGGATAACCTCGATTTCCTCTGCCCGTCCAGGCAGTGGCATGGTCAGCTTGAGGAGGAACCGGTCCAGTTGTGCTTCCGGCAAGGGGTAGGTGCCTTCGTATTCCACCGGGTTCTGGGTTGCCGCCACAATGAACGGGCTTGGAAGCGGACGCGACACACCATCCACCGAAACCTGGCGTTCCTCCATTGCTTCCAGGAGCGAGGCCTGGGTCTTGGGCGGGGTCCGGTTGATCTCATCGGCCAGCATGATGTTGGTGAAAACCGGGCCCTCGCGGAAAGTGAACTCAGAGGTGTGCGAGTCATATACCAGTGAACCTGTGACGTCGCCGGGCATGAGGTCAGGAGTGAACTGGACGCGTTTTGTGTCCAGGCTCAGCGCGGTGGACAACGCCCTGACCAACAGGGTCTTGGCTACGCCGGGTACACCTTCGAGGAGAACATGTCCGCCACAGAGCAGGGCGATCAGCATACCCGTTACGGTGGGGTCCTGACCGACCACGGCCTTGCCCACCTCTGCCCTGACATTCAGCAGAGACTGCCGGGCCGGATCCTCACCGGGCCGGCGCTGTCCGTTTTCTGCGGGCCAAGTTCCCTGAGGCGCACCCTGCGGGCTGGCGTCACCTCCCGCGGAGTGGCTGGTGCTGTCCGTATAGCTGTTTGGCTGGCTGCTCATCGGGCGGTCGCCTCCTGTTCGATTCGTTCGATTTGTTGTGCCCACTGCACCAGTTGTCCTTCGCTTTCCGGCATGAAGTCGATCAGGACAAATCGGACTTCCTGGGTTGATTGCTCCGCATGGCGGGCTGTTGCGTCGACTATTGCTTCGGCGGTGGTGTCAGCGCCGAGGTTGAAGTGCCGGGCCAACCGTGAGAGGGTTCCTGCCCTCAAGTTGTTGGCTGCCCGCCCCACAGCCCGTGAATCCTGGTAAAGGCGTGCCCGGCCTTCTGCTGTTTCGACGGCCTTGACCACCACGGGCAGCGGCTCGAATACGAGAGGACCCATGCGCCGGCCCCGCCAAGCGATGGCCAACAGGGCTACCAAGCCCAGCCACGGGCCGGCGAAGGCCAGCCATCGCGGTGCCAGCTCGTTCAGTGTGGGGTTTGAATTGGAGGCGGAGATATCGCCGACGCCCGGGATGTACCACACGAGGTCCGCGTTGTTCCCCAAGGTACGCAGGGCAAGGGCAGCATTGCCCTCCAAGGCTAGGTGTTGATTGTCCATGAGTTCCCTACTGCCCAGGACGATGACCCGCCCATCGGCTGACGCCGCATACAAGCCTGGTCCGTCCTCGCGGGTGGGATAACAAACCACGGGCCCGGACAGGACAGATCCTTGTGCGGACACCCGGCCCGCCGCCCTGGCATCTTCCTGTTCACATCCGGGTTCGGTCACCTGTGTTGCTTCTGGAACCACACCGCCGGGCCGGATCCCCTGGTTCAGGCCATTGAGTGTCCTCAGCCGTGGAGCAACTACCACAACGCGGTCTGCTGCGGCAGTGATCTCCTCCAGTTGGGACCGGTCAAGAAAGCCCTGCGCGTCAAAGAGGAGAACCGTGGCTTCGTCCTTGGCTGACAACGTATCCATAGTGTCTTCAAACGTGTCTGTCGGAGTGACGGAAACTCCGTGGCGTGCGAGGATTTCGGCTGCAGCCATGGCTCCGTCCGGCGCTGGATTCCGTGCGGAGAGCCGCCGGGAATCAGTTGCGCCGGAGACGCTGTTGATGGCCAGGAAAGTGACCAAGCCTGCAAGCAGGGTGCCGAGGGCAATCCATACCAGGTGTTTCCGGAACCAGGCCCTGAAACGTTGACCCGCGGGAAGTTTTTCGGCAGCGGCATTGTCGGTACCCGGGGTGCTATCTTCCAAGATGGTGGTCATCGTGGTACCGCGAATCCGGCGTGGGCTTGTCCTGTGAAGTCGGGCTTCAGCTCAAGAAGATCAGCGTCCAGCTGGCGGACGGACTCATAGTCCGCCCGTGTTGCGGCTTGTTCGCCGTACCGCACGGCGTCGAAAACACCCGCAGCGGCGAGCAGCCTGGCTTGGGCCGAACCAAAAACCTGGCCCAGTTGACCGGCTGCTTCGTCTGCCGTCCTGCCCGCTCGAGCCTCAATGATGTCCCGTTCTTCGGCAGATCGGACAAGAGCGCGAAATTGATCGACGACGGCGGCCGGCCAGTTGCCACTGTCGGCTGCAGTCGCCGCCCTGCTTCGGTAGCCCCCGGCGTCGACGCTCTGGTCTTCTCCATAGAGATCTCCGGGTTCTTTCCGTCGTCGGGCGTTGAGTCTTGGCCGAACGACGACGACGGCAGCGATGATGAGTGCCAGCGCCAAAACCACAATCAACGGGACAGCAAGGTTGGGTCCGGTGCCAGGTCCATCACCTTCCAACGATGCCAGCCAGTCCAGGAAATCCCGCCACAACTGGTCCAGCCAGCCGGGCCTTGCATCCGGATATCGAGGATTCGATAGCTCCTCAGCAGCCCAACGCCGGGCTTCGTCACGGTCCGGTTCCACCGGTGGTTCCATGAATGCCAACGGTGCAATGTCAATGGCGGCGACCTTCATGCGGGAGGCCGCTGCCCGGGGGGAGCGGAAGGAAACTGCCCGCCATCAGGTGGCCAGGTGGTGTTTCGTGTCAACGTGGATGGCCCGCCTGGAATACCGTCAGGATCGGAACCAGTTTCCATGAGCCGCATCAATTCAACATCCAGGCCATCGCGACGCATCCGAAGATCCATGTAGATCAAGCCCGACACGGACGCTTGAAAGGCGAATGTCACGGACCCCACCAACGCCCCAATCGCAGTGGAGATGACAGTGGTCAGAACCAACGTTGAGGTCATCGAGTCGGGATCAGGGTGGGGTGAAACTACTCCACCAATGGCCGCGGAGGCCAAGGACACAGGAATTTGGACGATCTGCGCGATGATTCCCACCATGATGGCTACCACCAGGGTGATGCCGAAGATCCGCCACCAATTGTTCTTCGTCAATCGCCAGGATCGGAGCAATCCTTGGAAAACGCCGGTCTTCTCCACCACGATGGCGGCGGGAGCCAGCATCAACTTCAGGCCGATCCAAACGAAGGCCACAAAGAAACCCAGGCCCAAGGGCAGGACGATAAGCAGGGCCGCGGGTCCCATCGCAGTGAATAACAAGATCGCTACCCCGATCACTGCGGCAGCTACAAGCAGCCCGCCCAGCGTCAGCAGCGCGGCAACGCCCAGGAGCGGCAGGATTCCCGGGCCCGCAAGCTTCCACATTTGTTTGAAACCTGTCCGGCGGTTGAGAACCGAGCGGGAGACCGGGACAACCAGAACTCCTTGGAGGACGGAACCCAGGAAACCGATCAACACGGAAACGCCCATGGTGCCGGCCATGAAAGCGAGGAACGGGCCCATTGCATCGGCCAACTCTGCTTCTGAACTGACAGACTCAAGGGAAGTCGACAGCTGGAACATCCCAAAGGTGACGATGCCGATGAAGACTGCTCCAATGGCTTGGACGATCAGCGCGGAACCAAACATCGAGGCAGCATTGCGGCGGATTGTTTGGAAGGAGCCATCCAGAATCTCGCCGAACTGCAGCGGACGCAGGGGAATGACTCCTGGCTTTGGGGGAGCGACATAGAGGGGCTGCCCATACGGAGGCCCTGGGGGCCATCCCGGGGCAGCTTGGCTTGGATGGTTCTGCCCGCTGCTCTGCGGTGGCGCCCAGCCTGGAGGGCCTCCCCATTGTGGTTGGTTTCCCCACTGTGGTTGATTTCCCCATTGCGGCTGGTTTCCCCATGCGGGCTGACCGCCCGGCGGATTCTGGCCGTGCTCTGGTTGTGACACGATTCCCTCCCCATAAGATCCGGCCCGCCGACTCCCGACGTCCCCCACACGGACCTTCGCACCCAGCCTATAGTCCCGCCGTCGTCCCTCATAGCCTGTAGCCCATGCTGCCACCGGGGCATAACGGCAGGGTGCAGTACGGTGGAAGTGCCTTAGGGGCGCCATGCCGTGCGCCGCGCCCAACGGGACAAAGACTTGGTGATAAGGGAATATATAACTATGAAGGCACGCATTCTGGTAGTTGACGACGACGAAGCACTCGCAGAGATGATTGGAATCGTTCTGCGCAACGATGGCTTCGAGCCGGTGTTCTGCGCAGACGGCGGCCAGGCTTTGGAGGTCTTCCGCTCCTCAAAGCCGGATCTGGTGCTGCTTGACCTGATGTTGCCGGGCTCGGATGGAATTGAGGTTTGCCGGCAGATCCGTGGCGAGTCGGATGTGCCCATCGTCATGCTCACCGCCAAGTCCGATACTTCAGACGTTGTTCGCGGGCTTGAATCCGGCGCCGATGATTACGTGCCCAAGCCGTTCAAACCTGCTGAACTTGTAGCACGCGTCCGAGCCCGGTTGCGGCCGGGTGACCAGAAGGCCCCCGAGACCTTGCGTATCGCAGACGTGACCATCGACGTCGCCGGTCATTTGGTGACCCGTGGCGGCGAGCGGATCTCCTTGACGCCCCTGGAGTTTGATCTCTTGGTAGCGCTGGCACGCAAGCCGTGGCAAGTATTCACCCGCGAATTGCTTCTCGAGCAGGTGTGGGGATACCGCCACGCGGCTGACACCCGGCTGGTCAATGTTCACGTCCAGCGTCTGCGCTCAAAGATTGAACGTGATCCGGAAGCGCCCGAGGTCGTTTTGACGGTGCGTGGTGTCGGATATAAAGCAGGTTCCTGAGTCCCCGGTCGGCAAGACCGGCGGGGCAGGCGGGGGGCCGGGCCCCAAAACTCCCGATCGGGCCGGTGTCCAGCAGGTGACCCCGGCTGAGTCTGAGACCCCGGAAACGTCCCCTGAGCAACCCGATAAGTCCCCTGATCAGTCCGCTCGGGAGGCCAGGGACCTTTCCTGGGTCCTGACCCGGGGGCGGATCTGGACACGGCGCGGATTGATCCTGGTTCTGCGGGTTTCGCGACTCGTCGCCATTGGCGTGCGCCAAATAAGACCGGGGCTGCGCTTCGTTTGGCGTTCCTTGTTGAGGCGATGGCGGCGGTCGTTGGAGTTCCGCACGGTCCTGACCACATTGCTGCTCGCTGTGACGTCGTTCGCCATTGTTGGCGCGTACTTATCCAACCAAATCGCCAACAACCTCTTCCAGGAGAGGCTGGCACAGGCGGAATCCGAGTCGCGCTTTAACGTCAAGCAAGTCCAGGACACGTTCGACGGCGCCCAAGTCACCGACCAGTCAAGCGTCATCACCTTGGTTTACGACACCTTGACAGCCGTGGAAGGCCGGGGCTCGGTCATCCAGCGTAGATATGTCTTCGAAGCTGCTCCGGAACAAACCAAACCACGTAACCGTTGGGTTGAATCGCGCGCTTCGGACCAGCTGACGGTTCGCGTCATTCCCCCCGAGCTGCGTAAGGCTGTTCAAAGCGGTGGCAAGCAGCAATTCTGGGCCTCCACGCAGTTTCCGGTGGGGAACGAGGACAGGCCCGGCATCGCCGTCGGAAACATGGTCACGTTCAATGGAACGGCTTACGAGCTATACCTGATCTACGACCTCAATACTGCCCAGCAAACACTGGACGAGATTCAGAACGTACTGTGGGCAGGCGGTGCGGCTCTCGTCCTCATGATCGGTGCCATTGCCTGGTACGTGACCCGTAACGTAGTCAGTCCGGTCAGCCATGCTGCCGTCGTATCGGAAAAGCTTGCTGCCGGCCAACTACAGGAACGAATGGTGGTTAAGGGAGAAGACGAAGTCGCGAGATTGGGCGCTTCCTTCAACCACATGGCCGCAAGCCTCCAGGAACAGATCACCCAGTTGGCCACGTTGTCGCAGATGCAACAGCGCTTTGTCTCTGATGTTTCCCACGAACTGCGTACCCCGCTCACCACGGTACGAATGGCGGCCGAAGTCCTGTTCGATGCACGGGACGATTTCGATCCCATGAACAAGAGATCGGCGGAGTTGCTGTACCACCAGGTTGAGCGCTTTCAATCGCTGCTTTCGGACCTGCTGGAGATTTCACGATTCGACGCTGGCGCCGCCGTGCTGGATGCAGAACCGCAGGACATTTTCCAAGTGATCTCTCACGTTATGGAAGGTGCCGCACCGGTGGCCGCGGAGTACGGCTCGGAAGTCCGGCTGAACGCCCGGCAAAAGAGCATCATCGTGGAGATGGACTCCCGCAGGATCGACCGCATTCTCCGCAACTTGCTGCTCAATGCCCTCGAACACGGTGAAGGCAAGCCTGTCCATATATCTGTCGCGGCCAATCATGAAGCTGTAGCGGTGTCAGTAAGGGACCACGGCATCGGAATGACCCAGGCTGAGGCTGCCAGGGTCTTCGACCGCTTCTGGCGGGCAGATCCTGCACGCGCCAGGACCACCGGAGGAAGTGGCTTGGGCCTTTCCATCGCAGCCGAGGACACCAAGCTTCATAACGGTTGGCTTCAGGCCTGGGGCCGAAAGGGTTCCGGTTCCAACTTCCGACTGACGCTTCCACTGCGGCAAGGAGGCACCATTGTGAAGTCTCCGCTTCAGCTGGAACCTGCGGACATAGGATTCCCCGGGGCGGCAAGCGAACGGCAAATGCTGGTACTGGGCCAGGATTCCGGCGAGACTCCGCAGCCGACTCCCTCTGTCGGCGGGATGCCGGCGCTTGACGACGATGGAACAGGGGAGAAGTCGTGAGAACGTTGCGTCCCGGGCGTACCAGGGCAATCGTCGCGCTGCTGGTTGTGCTGATGGTCATGCTGGCTTCCTGCGCGCAGATTCCACGCTCCGGCCCCGTCGGCAAGAGCAAAGACGAAGGCGCCGGTAACCCCAACGCACCGGTATTTTTCCCTGCAGCACCGCGCGCCGGTTCCAGTCCGGAGACTGTGATCGAGGATTTCTACATGGCTGGCAGCGGCTACGAGGATGACTATCCCGTGGCTCGTCAGTACCTGACGCAAGCGCAGTCTGTAACGTGGAAACCGGACAAACGTGCGATCGTTTTCCGCGAGGCACAGGTAGTCAAAGCAGCGGGTGAAAACGAATACCTCTACGAACTCGATCTCGCATATTCGGTGGATGCAGACGGCGTTGCGACCCAGTTCCCGCCGGGTACCAAAGAGACCATTCCGCTAACGGTTGAGCAGGTGGAAGGCGAATGGCGGATCTCCAAGGTCCCTGACGGTACGGCCATTCCGGAGGAGACATTCAAGGTTATTTACGGGGCAAATCCCATCTACTTCTATGACCCGACGTTCACTTACGCAGTGCCGGACTACCGTTGGTTCATTAAAAAGAACACAGTGAAGTCCATGACCAGTGCCCTGCTTGCCGGCCCCGCGCCCTACCTGCGCGGGGCAGTGGTCAGTGCCTTCCCATCGGGAATGAAGCTCGCCCGCGAATCTGTTCCGGTTGTCTCCGGTGCAGCCCAGGTGGACCTCTCCGCCAAGGAGCTGTTCGACGCCTCTGCGGAGGACCGTCAGAGGATGCAAAACCAATTGGCGCTGACCTTCCGTAGCCAGCCCGATGTCATCAACGTTCAACTTCGCGCCGATCAGGACCTGGTACGCGTGGAAGACAACGGTACCGTTTTGCCGCCAGTGCTGGACAAGAGCGTTCCTGCCCGCCAGATCGCAGTAAACAACGGCGATCTGGTGCGGTACGAGAACAACAGGATTACTCCGTTGCCGGACATTCAATCGGTGGCCGGTCTGGGGCCGCACTCGCCCGCTGAGTCGCCGGTGTCCCAGACAGCCGCTTTCCTCAACGGCGATAAGACCACGCTTTACTCCATCGAACCGGGGCAACCTGCGCGACAACTAACCACCAGAAGTACCCTCACTGGTCCTTCCTTCAGCCCGAATGATTGGGTGTGGACAGCGGGCCCTGGTGCCAACGGGGCAGCCGAAGTTGTAGCTTACAAGCCCACAGGCACAGCCCCGGGTACCGGCGTTCCCAGCGTCACCATGACGCCGGCCTGGCTCACGGGACGAACAGTCAAGGACTTCCGGGTCTCCAGGGAGGGGACCAGGGCGCTGGTCATTTCCGAGGCAAACGGTAAGTCCGCTGTGCAGATTACGGGCATAGTCCGGAACCCCGACGGCGTTCCGAAGGACCTCACGCTTCCCATCACACTGCTGAGCAATACAGCCGCGGACCAAGGCGCCTGGGTCAATGGCTCTACGGTGGCCGTGATGTCCGGTTCGGCCTCTTCGACCGTGGTTCCGGAGTTGCTGTCGCTGGCATCGGGTGAACCGCAGCAGTTGGCACCGTGGGACGGATTGACCAGCCTCAGCGTCGGAAACGGAGCTGAGCAAATCTATGGACAGTCGGCTGCCGGCATCTTCCAACGCGTCGGAAACGGCTGGGAGCTTCAGTTAAAAGGCCCAACAGAACCGGCGTTTCCAGGCTGACTTCTGTATCAGGGGCTCCGCTCCATGGATTCAACCCGATTATTTATGCACATAGCGTGCTGTGTGCCTTCTGCGGGAAAGACCAGACGGTAAAGCTGAAGAGTGACCTTTACCGTCCTTAGCTCATGGTTCCGTGCACGGCAGACCCGGCAATATGTCGACCCTGACCTTGATCCGCCCGAACCTGGCAGTTCGCGTCGTCGTGGCCCGGACCAACGAAGAACGGGTAAGGCCCTTGCCGCTCTGCAGGGGGCACTGGTTGACCTTCTGGCTGTGCTGGTTCCCGTCGACTGTGTCTGCTGTGAGATGGAAGACGCGGTACTTTGTGGCAGCTGTGCAAGGAAGGTCCGTCACCTATGCAAGCAGCCGTTCAGGGCTGAGCAGCAGTCGCCGGCATTGGTTGACGTCGACGGCACGGCAAAGATCGAAGTGGTAGCAGCGGGGGCATACCGGGATGAGCTGGCGCAGTGCCTCCTCTCTTTCAAGCATCACGGTCAATGGCGGCTGGCGGCTGTTCTGGGTCCTTGCCTTGGCAAAGCCGTGGTGACTGCCATCGGTGGTCGGTCCGGTTATTGCCTCATCCCTGTCCCCAGTAGCGGAAAGGCCTACCGCAGGCGCGGATTCAGCCCTCTGCATCTTCTGCTCTTTTTCATACGCATGCGCCGGATGCTGCCCTTTTGCCCAGTCATTGACGTGTTGGAGCGGCGGGGGGATCCGTCAGTGATTAAGGCTGCCCCACAAGCCGTCCGGGAAGCGGCAGCCCGGCTTTTTGGGGAAGTGTCGGGACGTATCGCCGTGGAACGTGGAAGCGGTGGTCAAAAGGGGCTGGGAAGAGGCGAACGTGCTCGCCGGGTCCGGGGATCCATGAGGGTACGCAGGGGAAGAGGCAAAGAATTGAGGGGCAGGAGATGCATCCTCGTTGACGATGTCCTCACCACCGGGGCAACGCTTGCTGAGGCAGCGCGGGCGGTTACCCTTGCCGGCGGGGTAGTCTCCGGCGCTGTTGTGCTCGCGGCCACGAGGCCACCAGCCTACGCCTCCGTCGCTGCAGAGGACCACCTGATGCAGGCATTAAGACTCAATCAAAAATTAAGTGGCTAAAGGATGAATAACGGGTGCCGATGAACTAACGTCGGTTGTGGGTACCAAGAACAGATGTACCTGTCGATAGCGGCTCGGAAAGGGGCTCGACTGTCCGTCAGACAAGCCCCCAACAGCGTCGTTGTCGTGTCACCTGAGTTATTGGAGGGCACCATGGAGTTCATGATCAGCGGACGAAATCTCACAGTTTCTGACCGCTTTCGCGAATATGCCGGCGAAAAAATCTCAAAGATTGAATCGCTGGGGGATAAAGTCCAGCGGGTTGACGCCAAGGTTTCCAAGGAAACCAATCCCAGGCAGACGCCTGGCGAACTCACCGTTGAAGTGACCGTCCTGGGCAGAGGCCCCGTTATCCGTGCCGAGGCCACAGCCGCTGACAAGTTTGCTGCATTCGATCTCGCGTACAACAAGCTGCTTGAGAGGCTTCGTCGTGCTAAGGACCGCAAGAAGGTGCACCACGGCCGCCACACGCCTAAGGCTGTGCGGGAAGCCACGGCAACACTTGAGCCAGCCAGTGCGAGTGAGCCGCTTTATGTAGAGGCAAGCAACCACCAGGAGTCCGCGCCGCAGGCAGGCGAGCGCTCACCCTATGACATCGAGAACGACATCCCGGCCGGTGACTCTCCCGTCTTGATCCGCCGGAAAGTCTTCCCTGCAGCATCGCTGACCCTTGATGACGCTGTGGACAACATGGAGCTCGTCGGACACAACTTCTACCTGTTCCTGGACAAGGAAACCAACGCACCGTCGGTTGTTTATCGGCGTAGTGGCTGGACCTACGGTGTCATCACCCTCGATTCCACGTGCGAGCCCGGCGAGGAAGCAGTGGAAGAGAAGATCCACGCCTACCGATCCGATGATCAGGCCGCCACAGCCAAGTAAAGCCCCACCTTAAGTACGAAGGGACTTCAATGACCGCTTCGCTGAGCCTGTCCCAGGCACGGCGGATCGCATTGGCAGCTCAAGGATTGGCAAAGGTCCGGCCCGCCGGCTCCGTGACTTCACGGGCGGCGGGCCGGACCTTTGCCCAATTACAGCTTGTCCAGATCGATTCTGTTAACGTCGTGGCACGTAGCCACTACCTTCCGTTCTTTTCCCGACTGGGTAATTACGATCCCCTCATCCTCCAATCAATGGCAAGCCGCCACCCACGCAAAATGATGGAGTACTGGGCACACGAGGCAAGCTTTATCCGACCGGAGCACTTTCAGGATTTGCTCGTATGGCAAAAGCGGGCCTGGGTGGGTGCCCATGGCCTGGATCCGGCCGTACGTCACGATATGGAGGATCGAATCCTCGACGCCCTCACCGTAGGACGCCCGATGACAGCATCCGAACTGACTGTAAAGCTCGGACACGATGAAGACCCGGAACGTGACAACTGGGGCTGGAACTGGAACATCGTCAAGCGTGTGCTGGAGCACCTGTTCGAAGAAGGGCGGATTTCCGCTGCGTCGCGAACATCGCAATTTGAACGCAAGTATGCCCTGACCTCACGGGTCATTCCACACGTCACTCCGTCCGCAGTCGACGCCGAAGCGTCCCTGGATCGTCTGATGGAAGCAGCCGCCCAAGCCCACGGCATAGGCACGGTGAGGTGCTTCTCAGACTACTTCCGGACACCCCTGAAAGCAGGTGCAGGCTCTGTACAACGCTTGGTCCGGGCCGGCCGCCTTGAGCCTGTTGTGGTTCGTGGATGGGACCGGGAAACCTACAAGCATGTTGATGCCAAGCTGCCACGACAGGCCGCGGGCCGGGCGCTGCTGAGTCCTTTCGATTCCTTGGTCTTCGAAAGACGGCGACTCGAGGAACTGTTCGGATTCCATTACCGGATTGAGATTTACACCCCTGCCGCCAAGCGACGGTTTGGCTACTATGTTCTACCGTTCCTGCTCAGGGACGCCATCGTAGCCAGAGTGGACCTTAAAGCGGACCGGGCATCCGGTCAGCTCCTGGTGCGCTCCGCTTTTGGTGAGATGAACGCGCCGGTGGACACCGCCGTCGAACTAGCCCAGGAACTTAGGCTCATGGCTACATGGCTCGGCCTTCAGGAAGTGGTGGTGTGGCCGGTCGGGGACCTTGCCGGAGAGCTTTCCGAGGCGGTGGCAAAAGGTCATGCTGCGTCGGAAGAAGGCGTCCAACCGGGCAGTCCGCTCAGAGGGGAACCCGGCAACGTGGCGCTGGTCTCTCCCGTAGACTGAAACAGCCAGAATTCGGCAGCATGAGACTGGGAGCAATTTCACGTGGCATCACTAATCGAAAAACTTCTCCGCACGGGTGACAAAAAGACACTCAAGACACTGCGGAACTATGCCGATTCCATCAATGCCCTGGAAGACACCTTCAAGTCCTTCTCGGACGCTGAAATCCGCGAGGAAACGGACCGGCTAAGGTCCCGTCACCAAGACGGCGAATCCCTGGAATCCCTCCTTCCGGAAGCCTTCGCCGCTGTGCGCGAAGCCTCGTCCAGGACCTTGGGGATGCGGCACTTCGACGTGCAGCTGATGGGTGGCGCCGCCCTGCACCTGGGCAACATCGCGGAAATGAAAACAGGTGAAGGCAAGACCCTCGTTGCTACAGCGCCTGCCTACCTTAACGCTCTTTCGGGCAAGGGTGTCCACGTTGTCACGGTGAACGACTACCTTGCCGAGTACCAGTCCGAACTCATGGGCCGCGTCTACAGGTTCCTTGGTCTCTCCAGTGGTTGCATCCTGTCCAACCAGGATCCCACCGTCCGCCGCGAACAATACGCCGCTGACATCACGTACGGCACCAACAACGAATTCGGCTTCGATTACCTGCGCGACAACATGGCTTGGGACTCGAGTGAGCTCGTCCAGCGCGGCCATAACTTCGCGATCGTGGATGAGGTCGACTCCATCCTGATCGACGAAGCGCGTACTCCGCTAATCATTTCGGGTCCCGCGCAAGGCGACACCAACCGGTGGTACAGCGAATTTGCCAAAGTCGTGCTCCGTTTGCAGCCTGACGTCGATTATGAGGTCGATGAGAAGAAGCGAACCGTGGGCGTGCTGGAAGCCGGTATTGAAAAGGTTGAGGACTACCTGGGAATACAAAACCTTTACGAATCTGCCAACACCCCGCTGATTGGCTTCCTCAACAATGCCATCAAGGCCAAAGAACTGTTCAAGCGGGACAAGGACTACGTCATCCTCGACGGCGAGGTCCTGATCGTTGACGAGCACACCGGCCGCATCCTTGCCGGGCGGCGCTACAACGAAGGCATGCACCAGGCTATTGAAGCCAAGGAAAACGTCGAGATCAAGGCGGAGAACCAGACTCTCGCCACGGTGACGCTGCAGAACTACTTCCGCATGTATTCGAAGCTGGCCGGCATGACGGGTACGGCTGAGACCGAAGCCGCTGAGTTCATGAGCACCTACAAGCTCGGTGTCGTTCCCATTCCCACTAACCGCGACATGCAGCGTATCGACCAGCCGGACCTCGTCTACAAGAACGAGGTGGTTAAGTTCGATGCTGTTGTTCAAGACATCGCCGAACGTCACGAGCACGGCCAGCCTGTGCTGGTAGGTACTACCAGCGTCGAAAAGAGTGAGTACCTCTCCAAACTCTTGGCGAAAGAAGGCATCCGCCACGAAGTACTGAACGCCAAGAACCACGCAAGGGAGGCGTCCATCGTGGCGCAGGCCGGGCGAAAGGGCGCGGTTACAGTAGCAACCAACATGGCTGGCCGCGGTACTGACATCATGCTCGGCGGCAATGCCGAATTTACTGCCATTGCCGAACTTGCCAAGCGCGGCCTTGATCCAGAGGAAAACTCCGAAGAGTACGAGGCCGCATGGCCGGCGGCACTTGCCGCAGCCAAACAGGCAGTCAAGGACGAGCATGAAGAAGTTCTGGACCTTGGCGGACTTTACGTGCTTGGAACCGAGCGCCACGAATCCCGCCGGATCGACAACCAGTTGCGTGGACGTTCCGGACGGCAAGGTGACCCTGGCGAATCCCGGTTCTACCTCTCGCTAACAGACGACCTCATGAGGTTGTTCAACTCAGGTGCGGCCGAACGTCTGATGAACAGTTCGGTGCCTGACGATGTTGCCCTTGAGTCGAAGCTGGTTTCCCGTGCGATCGCATCTGCGCAAGGCCAGGTGGAGGGCCGCAACGCCGAGCAGCGTAAGAACGTCCTCAAGTACGATGACGTCCTCAATCGTCAGCGTGAAGCCATTTATGGCGACCGGCGTCGGATCCTTGAGGGCGATGACTTGCACGAAAAAGTCCAGTACTTCCTGGAAGACACCATCAACGCACTCATTGACGCCGCTACTGCTGAAGGATCGGGCGACGACTGGGACTACAACCAGCTGTGGGCGAACCTCAAGACGTTGTACCCGGCAACAGTGACTGCCCAGGAGATCATTGACGAAGCCGGCGGCAAGTCCAGGGTCACTGCGGAATTCCTCAAGGAGGAAATCCTCTCTGATGCCCGGCTCGTTTACCAGGCACGTGAAGAGGCAATCGGCTCTGAGAGCATGCGTGAGCTCGAGCGCCGGGTTGTGCTTTCGGTCCTCGGACGCAAGTGGCAGGAACACCTCTACGAGATGGACTATCTCAAGGAGGGCATCGGTCTTCGTGCAATGGCCCAACGTGATCCCCTGGTGGAATACCAGCGCGAGGGGTTCGTGATGTTCCAAAGCATGATGGAAGCCATCCGTGAGGAGAGCATCGGTTTTCTCTACAACCTCGAAGTTGAGGTAACACCGGCCGAAGACGTGGTGGTGGCGGACGCCGCTGGCACGCACACCGAACACCACGACCCGCAAATCCGTGCGGCAGGCCTCCAAGCGCCGGAAAAGCCGGCGCAGCTGCAGTACACCGCGCCAGGTGAAGACGGAGCAACCCAGACGCGCATCGAGGGGCGGGCTTCAGGCCGCTCCGGCAATCCTGCGAAAGCGGCAAGCCAGGACCAGCGCAAGCAGGCCAAGAAGAAGCGCCGCTGAACCGATCTCGCAAAGCAGCAATGAAAAGGGTGAACCTTGGCTAATGGTCCAGGGTTCACCCTTTTTGTCTGCCTCGGCTTTTGTCTGCCTCGGCGCAATATTGCCGTTGAAGTTATCCAATTTCCAGTACGGTAACCTGCCAAACTCCGTCCAACCGCTCCAGCCTCATGGCTACGGCACGGCAACGTTGCTCTTCCGCCACTACGATGCTTGCCTCACAAATGGCTTCGGATATTGAACAGACCCGAACAGAGCGGACCATGGGGCTCAGGTGCGGCTGCGGATTGCCCCTGGTCCTGGCTGCGTGCTTTCGTGTGAGGGCTGCCCGATGCTGGAGGGACAGGTAGCACTCCGAATCCAGTAAACGGGAGAGTTGTTGCAGTGGACGGGTGCCGGCCAGCACCTCCAAGGCTGCCTGCGCGATGCTCCTGGCCACAAGCCGGACATCGATGTCCGGGCCCGCCGGGCCGTAAGCCGGGGTTGTTCGTTTTGTGCTCCGACGGCTTGATGGTCGGTTCGCTGTTGCAACAGTCATGGTCATACCTCAGGCATTCACTACATGAGCTTCAGCGTGGGGACGCTTTGCTCGGTGGCTTCTGCTGGGATGACGCTAGGAATCGGTTTTGATAGGTGGAGGCTGCCCCTGAGTGGGCGCTTGTGTGGAAATGGCGGGCACGAGCCCTTTACTGCTAGCCCGGCGAGGGCGGCTGCAGAACCTGCCCGGCAAGCAGCACTGCTGGGTCACTTCCGATGGTTTCACGGTTGGCGGCGTACCACTTGGGCCAGGCCAGTGCGACGTCCACGTCAGTTGCGAAGGGTCCCAGCTTGGACGCCGCAATAGACCACAGCGAGTCACCGCCCTTGACGACAACGCTGGCATCGCCGGCTGGTGCCGATGAACGTGAGGACTGGCGGCTCAGAAGTCCTGGATCAATCACGGGAGGTTGAGGCTGCCAGCGCGGTTCAGCGGCGGGACTGCCGGCCTTTTCGTTTTCGTCTACAGGTGCCGGGGTGGAGAATGCGCGCTCCACGGAAGAGGGCTTCCACGCCGGCTGCGCCTTGGCCGTGTTGCCGGAGGAAGCATGATGCCAACCTGGTTCAGGCGGGCTGGTATCCGCTTGAGCGACCCCTGTGCCCAGAAGGTTCAGGCTCATGAGCGCCACGGCGATTCGCAACATGAAGCCAGGGCTGAACTTTGAAAGTGAGTCGGCACGCTTCCTGTGCCCTGCATGTTGCAGTAGCGACGCCATGAAGGCGATGAAGAAGGAGAGTGCCCACCAAGCTACTGTCGCAATCCCGGCAGCGCAGGCAACAAAACCGAGAAGATGTTCAAACGTGGATCTGTGATTAAGTCGCTCAGCAGCTTGCCATTGTGCAAGGAGCAGGTTTCCTACAAGAACCAGGAGCAGTCCCAGACCAAGAACAGACGCTGCGAGGGTGAAGTCACTACGCAATGTTCGTGCCATTCAAAAGCCCCCAAGCTCTAGTTGACGCAATTTGATGCAGTTTGTCCTACCGGACCTATTTTGACCATACTTGCCCCTTCTTGTCCAATCGCGATGTTTCCCGAACCGACGGGTTGCCCTTGCTTCTTCCTGCAGCCTAGTCTGATTACATGAGATGGGACTCTCTTTTTGGTGATCTGGAAGCACAATTCTCTGCAGGGCGTGCCCTGGAGAAGGAATCTGAGATAACAGATCGGGCCAGGGTAGAGCTCGCGGGAATCGATCTGGCCGATCGCCTCCGCGGTGCCGACGGTGCCGAAATCAAGATCGTTCTGGTTGACGGCAACGTTATCCGAGGAGTGCTAGGTCATGTGGGCAGCGAGTGGCTGGTCCTGACCGAGGGTGCGCGACAGTGGCTGGTGCCTTACGCGTCTGTGCTCTCCTATCAAGGATTGGGGCGGCTGGCACTGAAGACCTCGTCACGGATACAGCAGTCATTAGGGATCGCCTCAGCACTGAGGGCACTGTCAAAGGACCGCTCTGACTGGTAGTTCATCTGAAGGTGCGGACGGGCGATGGGTACAAGTTGCATGGAGTCATAGACAGGGTGGGGCGTGACCATTTCGATCTCACGGTTGTTCCGCAAGGTGAAGTACGCCGGGCCGGCAATGTAGCCGCAGTCCTGACCATCCCTTTCAGCTCATTGGCAGCGCTTTGCTCTGGGGCGAGCCAAGACTTCAGGGGGTAGCGGCAACTAAGGCTGATGAACCTTGTTCTTCGCCTCTTCGATCATGCGGCCGGCCTCTGTGTAGCGATCCTCGATGTACTGCTCAAGCATCTTTTCCTCGATGCGCCATTGTCCCCGCCCTCCTACCTGTATGGCCTTCAGTTCGCCGCTTCTAGCCAGAGCATAGGCCTGAGGCGAATTGATTTGGAGTTGTTCGGCGACATCCGCAAGAGTCAGGAATCGGGGCATGGCTTCATTTTGCCACCCTTGTCCGCTTTTGGGGTAGTTATCCACAGTTTCGGCCTGTTTACGGCCAATGGCTTTGGCGCTGTGGAAGACGCCGGTAAGAATGAGGAGGCAGGTGCCATCCGCCGTGCCGTACTCAAAGTGGGGGAGCAAGAAAATGGGTCAGAGTGAGGGCGTTGCAGCTCCAAGGCTACAGAAGCCATCGTGGAAGGATCCCCGGCTGCTCATCGGCGTATTGCTGGTTTTGGGGTCTGTGGCCGGAGTCATTGCGTTGCTTGGTTCGGCCGACAGGACTACGCAGGTCTACTCGGCCCGGGAAGACATAGCCGTAGGACAGGTGGTTACGGAAGCGGACTTATCCATTGTCAAGGTCCGTTTGGATGAGGTCGAGCCCAGCTATGTCACAGTCGAACACGGCTTCGCTGAGGGCAAGGTTGCGCTGCAGCGGGTAGCAAAGAATCAGCTGGTCCCACAGGCGAGCCTGGGGTCTGCCGATGCCGTCGACCGTAAGCCGGTAGCCATTGCCATGGAGGAAGAGCTGCCCGCGCAGGCCGTTCCAGGCACCAGGGTTGATGTCTGGGTTGCCATGCCGGGTTCGAATCAAGCGTTTGAGGAACCGCGGCTACTTCTGCCCAGTGCGGAGATTGCCGGAATGACCAGCGGCTCTTCTGCGTTGGGTGCTGCGAAAACAACCGTGGTGATGGTGCTGGTAACTGATGAGCAAATGCCAAAATTGCTGGGTGCCCAAGCAAACA
Source organism: Paenarthrobacter sp. GQ52 (assembly GCF_059759005.1). NCBI lineage: Bacteria > Bacillati > Actinomycetota > Actinomycetes > Micrococcales > Micrococcaceae > Paenarthrobacter > Paenarthrobacter sp. GQ52. The sequence continues at coordinate 215,647 of NZ_JCAXEJ010000003.1, read as the reverse complement.
AGGCCAAGGTGTCGGTTGTTTGGAATCCTGCGGGCGTGGTTCGGTGAGCATTCCTGTCGTTACCGTTGGTTCCGCTCAGGAAGCTGTAGTCGGCGGGTTGGAACGCCTGCACGGACCGGTGACGGTGGTGCGCCGGTGTTCAGAGCTAGCTGAACTGATTGCTGCTTGCCAAAGCGGCCTCGCAGTGGCGGCTGTGGTAGCGGAAGGTTGCGAGGAACTCACCACCACACTGGTTGATCGCCTCGGAGCAGTCGGCGTCTCCATCGTTGCCTTGACCGATGATCCCGCTGAGGCCAACCGCCTGCACTCCATAGGCGCCGTGACAGCTTCGACCGGCATCGATGCCGCGGACCTGGCGGCCAAAATATTGGAGGCCGTGGACCGCGTAGGGCCACGTAGCCAGCCTTTGGCTGGTCGGGACGCAGGATTCGCAGACCCCGGGGCAGGTGTGCTTTTGGAGGCTGCGGCGGAATCCGTCGACGACACACCACGGGGGTCAGGCCAGATAACTGCCGTGTGGGGACCGGTCGGCGCACCTGGCAGGACTCTTCTGGCGGTCAACATCGCGGCGGAGCTGGCCGCGGCCGGCGAGTCCGTCATCCTCGTGGATGCTGACAGCTATGGGGCAAGTGTGTCAGCGGTGCTTGGGCTGCTGGACGAGTCCGCGGGTCTTGCCCAGGCCTGCAGGCTGGCGGACCAGGGTTTGCTCGATATCGAGGCACTCAAGTCGGCGGCCATTCCTGTTTACACGAAGGCCGGTACCTTTCGGGTACTCACGGGAACTACCAGGGCGGACCGGTGGACGGAGTTAAGGGCGGGGGCTGTCTCGATGGTCCTCGAAAGGGCAAGGCAAGTTGCGGACCATGTGGTGGTGGATACAGGTTTTTGCCTTGAAGCCGATGAAGAGCTCAGCTTTGACACCATGGCTCCGCGGCGGAACGCCGCGACGCTTCGAAGTTTGGAAATGGCTGATGTTGTGTTCGCCGTAGGAGCGGCGGATGCCATTGGAGTGCCGCGATTGGTGAGAGGGCTGGCGGAGCTTGAGTCCGCGGTTCCGGAAGTATCTCCCCGTGTCGTGCTGAACAAGGTGAAGCGTTCGGCAGTGGGTCATTCGCCCAGACAGCAACTGGGTGACGCCTGGGACCGCTATGGTCCGGGAGCGGGCGTGGACGCCTACCTTCCGGCAGACTCTGTGGCGTGTGATGCAGCTTTGCTGGCAGGTGCAGTCCTTCTGGAAGTGGCGCCTGACTCGCCTCTTAGGATGGCGATAGCCAGCTTGGTCTGTGCACCCGTCCAGCAAAATCGCAATTCGTTTGGTCAAACTATCAGAGCTTTGCGCCTCTTTAAGCGCTAGGCTCGCCATGTGGGCTGCAGAGTCGCAGCAATGAACATGTGATGGAGGCGTTTGTAGATGTCGTCAGGATCCAGCGTGGAGGATCGGTCCGATGCAACAGTTGTCCGTGAAGGGTTCTTCGGTGACTACTATGAACACCTCGCAGAGGAAGACTCGCGTGCGTATTCACCTGAACTTCTGATTGCGCGGGCCACAAAGCACAAGGACGTTGCCCAGTCCCGACGGCCCGGAAATGCCGTCGTCCAGATCGCCGCCGAACCCGAGCGAAACGTTGTATATATCGTCACGGACGATATGCCGTTCCTCGTCGACTCTGTCAATGCAGAACTTGTTCGCCAGAACTGCGCGATCCGTTTGGTGATGCACCCGTTGTTCGTGGTCACCCGCGACCGTGTGTCCGGTGAGCTGAGCGGTATTTCCAGGGTCCCGTCCAACGTTGGCATCTCCAGCGGCGACACCGCCGCACTCCCCAGCGTGGCCCACCTCTTGGGCGATGGCGATAACGCGTCGCATATGGAGTCATGGATCGCTGTTGAAATTGACCGTGTAAGTGACGATGCGCGGGAAGAGTTGATCGCCGGGCTGCAACGCGTCCTTGGCGACGTCAGGGCGGCGGTGGAGGACTGGCCCAAGATGCGCAGCAAAGCTCTCGAGCTAGCCGAGGCGTTGGCCGGCATCACGCACCCGGAGCAAGTCGCTGAACTCCGGCAGGCACAAGACCTTTTGCGATGGCTGGACAACGGAAACTTCACTTTCCTGGGTTACCGCGAATACGACCTCGTGGACGAAAACGGCGAGGACGTTCTTCAACTCCGTGAAGACAGCGGGCTCGGCCTCCTGCGTGCCGGCGACACCACGCGTCAAGTCCAGCACCTCACGGATGCCGGCCGCAAGCGCGCGCGGGAGAAGCGTGCCTTGGTGATTACCAAGGCGAACTCGCGTTCCACTGTGCATCGGCCCGCCTACCTTGATTACATCGGCGTCAAGAGCTTCGACGCGTTGGGCAACGTTAACGGTGAACGGCGGTTCATCGGCCTTTTCGCCACTAGTGCCTACACCGGATCGGTGCGCAACATCCCAATCGTTCGGGACAAGGTGGATGCTGTCCTGCGCAACGCGGGGTTCCCCATTGACTCCCACTCGGGCAAGGATCTTTTGGGAATCCTTGAGACGTATCCCCGCGACGAACTGTTCCAGATCGAGATACCGGATCTTGCCGCCACTGCCACCGGCATCCAGCGTCTCCAGGAGCGACGACGGACCAAGCTGTTCCTGCGCCCGGACATCTACGGCCGGTTCATGTCCGCCGTGGTCTACCTGCCCCGTGACCGATACACCACCAGCGTCAGACTCCGGATCGAGCAGGAACTCCGCGAGACGTTCCACGCCGAAAGCATTGACTACGAGGCCCGGATCACTGAATCCGCATTGGCTCGTGTCTTCTTCAGGATCAGGTTGCCCCGCACGGCTGAACTGGCGGAAGTTGACGTAAAAGAACTGGAACAACGCCTGATGCGTGCGTCCCGGTCTTGGAGCGAAGGTATCGCAGAGGTGCTCCGTGAGCACCGGTCTGCCGAGGACGCTGATGTTCTGTCTGCGCTGTGGGCTGAGGCGTTTCCCGCGGGGTACCGCGTGGACTACGAAGTGGAAGACGCTCTTGAGGACATTGAACGCTTCGAGAAATACGGCGCGGAGGCGGAGCGGGCAGGACGGGTCACCAAGCAAATCAAGCCCGGTGTCCATGTGTATCTTCCGGAAGGTGCCGGTGAGGCCTTGGAGGAGGATGCCCGAGTCAAGCTCTACCTGATGGAGCCCAAGAGCCTTAGCCAAATCCTTCCCTACTTCCACAACCTCGGCCTTGAGGTCTTGGATGAGCGGCCGTTCGAGATCGAAACCTCGGATCATCGCGATTTCTTCCTTTACGACCTCGGACTCAAGTACCCCGCGGGCGTCGACCCCCTGGCTACGGGAGACCTGCTGGGCGCCTCCTTCGGTGCAGCCATCACGGGTGCTGTCGAATCAGATAACTTTGACCGGCTGGTTCTGCGTGAAGGCATACATTGGCGTCAAGTGGTGGTACTCCGTGCCTACGCCAAGTACATGCGGCAAATGGGCAACACCAATTCCTTCGGATTTATTGCAGATACCCTGCTGGGCAACCCCGATGTTGCACGTGGACTCAATGAGCTCTTCTCTGCACGCTTCGACCCCGCCGTTCCGGAAGGACAGCGGCCCGAACGCCAAGCCGTAGCGCGGGCAGCGCTTGCTGAGTCGATCGAGCAGGTGGCCACGTTGGATGCCGATCGCGTTCTGCGTACCTTCGTGAACCTTATTGAGTCGACTCTGCGGACTAATTACTACCAGAACAAGGAATACGTCAGCTTCAAGCTGGATCCCACGTCCATTGAGGGTCTTCCTTTCCCACGCCCAATGTTCGAGATCTGGGTTTACTCTCCGAGAGTTGAAGGCGTGCACTTGCGCTTCGGGAAGGTAGCCCGCGGTGGCCTTCGCTGGTCTGACCGACGGGAGGACTTCCGGACGGAGATTCTGGGCCTCGTAAAGGCGCAGACCGTCAAGAACGCGGTCATTGTCCCAACGGGCGCCAAGGGAGGTTTCTTTGCCAAGAAGCTCCCCAGCCCGGCAGTAGACAGGGCTGCTTGGATGGCCGAAGGAATTGAGAGCTACAAGACTTTTATTCGAGGCCTTCTGGACATCACAGACAACCTCGTTACGTCAGCAGACGGCGAGAGGCTGGTGCCGCCGTCGGACGTTGTTCGGCACGACGATGACGACTCGTACCTTGTAGTTGCAGCGGACAAAGGCACCGCAACGTTCTCCGACACCGCCAACGGGCTTGCGGCCGAATACGGTTTCTGGCTCGGTGACGCGTTTGCCTCGGGTGGGTCAGTCGGTTATGACCACAAAGCCATGGGCATCACTGCCCGCGGAGCCTGGGAATCAGTCAAGAGGCACTTCAGTGAGCTCGACCTGGACACCCAGACTGAGGAATTCACGGTGGTTGGCGTGGGCGACATGTCTGGTGACGTCTTCGGCAACGGCATGCTGCTTTCCCGGCATATCCGGCTGCTGGCCGCCTTCGACCACCGCCACATCTTCCTTGATCCCTCGCCTGATGCTGCTGCATCGTTTGCCGAGCGGCAGAGGCTCTTCGAACTGCCCCGATCCTCGTGGGACGACTATGACCGCACCCTTATCAGCGAAGGTGGCGGCGTCTATCCACGTCAAGCCAAGACCATCCCGGTCTCGGAGCAAGTACGCAAGGCATTGGGCCTGCCGGATGGAACGACGCAGCTAAGCCCGCCGGAGCTTCTTCGCGCGATTTTGCTGGCCCCGGCAGATCTTCTCTATAACGGCGGTATTGGCACGTATGTCAAGGCTAGTACTGAAACCCATGCAGCCGTGGGCGACAAAGCCAACGACGCTATCCGCGTGGACGGCCGGGATTTGCGGGTCAAGGTCGTGGGCGAAGGCGGAAACCTGGGATTGACGCAGCGGGGACGTATCGAGGCCGCTTTGCAAGGTGTCATTCTGAATACGGACGCAATCGATAACTCCGCCGGTGTTGACTGCTCTGACCATGAGGTCAACATCAAGATCTTTGTGGATCGGATGGTCGCGGCCGGCAAACTAGACTCCGCCGAACGAGCCAGCTTCCTCGCCGACATGACCGATGAAGTGGGACGGCTTGTCCTGCAGGACAACATCGACCAGAACATTCTGCTGCTCAACGACCGGACCCGAGTCGCGGACTGGAGCCCAAGTTACGAGCGCCTCATGGACTGGCTGGAGAAGTCTGCCGACCTCAAGCGTGATCTTGAAGCACTCCCCACCACGGAAACCCTGCGGTCGAGGTTGGAACAGGGCCAGGGACTTACCTCTCCCGAGCTGGCGGTTCTGGCTGCATACGCAAAGATCGAGCTGGCTGGCGCGTTGCGGGACAGCAACCTCGCCGACGATCCGTGGTTTGCGGACACAATCCGTGAGTACTTCCCGAAGCAACTGCGGGAAAAGTTTGACGCTGAATTGGACACTCACCCGCTGCGGCGCGAGATCATCGCCACTGTGGTCGCCAATGACATCATCAATCTTGGGGGCATCACCTTCGCCTTCCGGGCCATTGAAGAAACGTCGGCCAATGAGGTGGCCGTTGCCAAGGCTTTCGTGGCTCTGCGTGAAATCTATGATCTCGATCCTATGGTTGCCGAGCTGAATGCACTTCCGGCTTCCTTCCCCACCGAACACTGGAGTGAAGTCCATCTGGACATCCGGCGGTTGCTCGACCGGGCAGTACGCTGGGTGCTGGGCCAGGGGATGGGGTCACAGCCTATTTCCGATGTCGTTAAATCCTTCAAACCCATGTTGGCCCCGCTGAGGGCCAAGCTTCTGGACTACCTCCGGGGTGAGGACAAGATCCGAATTTCCGGCTGGTTGGACAAAGCCAGAACCTGGGGACTGCCGGAGCATCTTGCGCACAGGTGGGCTGAGCTGTTCGAGAGCTACGCACTCTTGGACATCGCGCGGATTGCCCAGACCGGAAGCGAGGGCGTCGAGGACGTTGCACACGTCTACTACACAGTATTCAACCGCTTCCATGTGGATTCGCTGCTGGAACGAATCAGTTCCTTGCCTCGCGATGACCGCTGGCAGGCATTGGCGCGTGCAGCTCTCCGTGATGACTTGTACTCCACGGTGGCGGATATGACGACGTCGGTCCTTGAGTCCACAGAGTCCGGCGCCTCGGCTGAGGATCGCCTGAAGGCGTGGGAAGGGCAGAATGCCGAACAGCTGGGACGTGCCAAGACGATGTTTGATGAGGTCAACGCGCTCGAAGCCGACGACATGGCTTCACTGTCGGTAGCATTAAGGCTCTTGAGGTCAATCGTTCGACGCTAGGGTCCGTCCCGGCGTCGCAAATGGAGGTGCAGTGGCAATCTTTACAGACCCCATCAGGGAACACGCTGATTTCGGGCCTGGAGATGCCGAATGGCTGCACCTCCTCGTCGGTGACTGGCAGATGGTCGCTGACTTGGCTTTCGCGGACCTCGCTTTGTGGTTCCCGCATCCGGAGTTCGGCTATATTGCCCTCGCCCACGTCCGTCCGTCAACATCGCATACGGTGTTCCATGCGGACTTCGTGGGGGAGGGCATCCGCTCGGATCTCCGCCCGATTGTGGATAAGGCGTGGAACAGTCGCTCTATCGAGCGATCAAGTGAAACAAGCTGGAGCAGTGAGATGGCACTCCGTGTTGAGGCTGTCCCCATGGTGCGCAACGGCAGAACACTCGCTGTTGTGACATCGCATATGGACTTGTCCAGTTCGCGCATGCCATCCAGGCTGGAACTCACGTATCGTCAGTGCGCCTATGATCTCTTACGGATGGGAACCCTGGGCCTGTGGCCCGACTTCGCATCTCCGACAGGCTCCCGACGTGGCGCCCCCCGAGTGGGCGACGGGCTCATCAGGCTAGACGCCGAAGGCATTGTGCAGTATGCAAGCCCCAACGGCGTGTCTGCCTTCCGTCGACTGGGGGAAGTGGAATCCCTGGAGGGGCGTTCGCTGGCAGAGGTGACTGCCGGCCTTCTGAAGGACCGGCGGATGGTGGACGAGACGCTGCCTTTGGTTGTGACAGGGCGGATGCCTTGGCGCAGCGAGATTGAGTCCAGAGGTGTCAGTCTGTCACTTCGGGCCATTCCACTGCGCGATGAGCAGCAGCGTTTCGGAGCACTTGTCCTTTGCCGTGACGTTTCGGAACTGCGGCGCAGGGAAATGGAACTTGTTACCAAGGACGCCACCATCCGGGAGATCCACCACCGGGTAAAGAACAATCTTCAAACCGTTGCAGCTCTCCTGCGTATGCAATCGCGGCGAATGGTCAGCGACGAAGCCAAGCAGGGTCTGGAACAGGCGATGCGGCGGGTGGCCACGATCGCGCTCGTACACGAGACCCTTTCCCAAGGCCTGACTCAGAGTGTCGACTTTGACGAACTGATTGGGCGGCAATTCAGGCTGTCAGCTGAAGTAGCTTCACCGTCCCAGCAAGTGCGAACAGAACGCTCAGGTTTGTTCGGCGAGTTGCCCAGCGATTTTGCCACCCCACTGGCCTTGGTCATCAACGAACTTGTCACCAACGCCGTTGAGCATGGACTCGAGGGACGCACAGGAACGGTGTGGTTGCTGGCCGATCGGGCAGATGGCGACGGCAACGACGAATTCCTGACGGTGACCATAGCCGACGATGGCGTGGGCCTGCCGGATGGCCAATACACCGAAGGGCTGGGCCTGCAAATTGTTCGTACACTCGTGACCAGCGAGCTCGGCGGGTCCATCCAGTGGAGCCCGCGCGAAGGCGGGGGGACCGCTGTCGAGATCGTCCTCAACCTCGCTCGGGCGTAGCTCCCGAAGCCAGGTTTCGCGTATCTCACGAGCAGCACTTAACGGAGAAGGCCGCGGACCAAGGGTCCGCGGCCTTCACTGTCCTTGGGCTAGGAAGCGCGGCGTGCGCGTGCAGCGCGACGCTTAAGTGCCCGTCGTTCATCTTCACTCATGCCGCCCCAAACACCGGCGTCTTGTCCGGACTCCAACGCCCACTGAAGGCAGGTGTCTACAACGGGGCAGCGGCGGCAGACGCTTTTGGCTTCCTCGATTTGCAGAAGTGCTGGTCCCGTGTTGCCTACTGGGAAGAAGAGCTCCGGGTCCTTTTCGAGGCAGGCTGCGCGATTACGCCAATCCATGCTGATCAGTCACTCCATTCGTGAGAACTAGAAGGGCCTTTTGTGAAAACATTCACGAGAGGCTCCAAAGGAAAGGGGCCCGCATGGGCCCCCTTGGTCGTCTGAGTCAAGCGTTTCATGTTAACGCCTTGTAAACAAGGGGTGTTAGTGGTCGAAATGCCCGGAATCCGTGAGCGATGCATCACATCAGCCGCCAGTGCCCTCACTGCTAGATGACTATGTCCGGTAGTGTGCCAGTGTGTCAAGACCTCCCGTGAACCCTGCCCAACCCGAGTCCGGCCCGGACGGAAGCGATGATCCTGATGCGTCAGCGAGCCTCGCAGCCAACAGACTTGGTGCTGGTCGCCGTCCCCTGGGAATCGTCATCATCTCAGTGGTTGTAGCGCTTGAAGCCCTCGCCCTCCTCGGGGCAGCTGCTTGGTACGCATTCGAACTGTTGACGGGTGCCCCAGTGCTGACCTTTTGGGGGGCAATCTTCACTCTTGGGCTGCTGCTGGCCTTCTCTGCGTGGCTATTCGCCGTAGGCCACTTCTTGTTCCGCGGCTATAGGTGGACGCGTGCCGCAGCTTTGGTGGCCCAATTGTTTGTTCTCACCATTGGTTTCCCCACCATAACCGGGGGACTGGTGTTGCAGGGAGCGGCGATGCTGATTCCGGCGTTCGCTGCGATTGTTTTCCTTTTTCAAAAGGACGTCGTGGCTTTTGCCTCACGTACTGGGGGAGCTACCGGGGCGCTTTAGTCATCGGGCTGCTCCAGACACACGGCAGCATGGACTGAGCCTGGCACTCGTTCAGTGCCCTTGGCTTGCGATGGAAAGCTTGTGGCGAGTACGCCTTGAAAGGGCTTTACTTCCGCTCCGCTGATGAGAAAGCCGCGGCCCGGGCGTCCGCCCCGATCGGACTCCAGCCTCACGCCGAGCAGTTCGCCATCGTGGGGTGTTCCGGGGGCTAAAACCAACCCCATACCTGACGCCTGTGCTTCCTTTGCCAGCGGCAGATGATGTAGCAAGGCCGGTCTCGTTGTTGCTGCCAGGACGATGCCACGCACTTTACCGACCAAGCCCGCCAGGGCTTGGCGTCCTTGGGGATCAAGCAAATCGGCGTCGTCCACCAGCAGGATGCTGTTGGAGGCAAGGGTCTTCGCCGCGGCTTGGGCTGCCACCAGGGCCCAGAATGGGCTGGCAGAAGCTGTATCCGGCGGGTAAACCCATGGGACCAAAGGATTCATCGCGTGCAGCGATGCCAGGAGCGAGCTCTTTCCGGAGCGAGGACTGCCCAGGATGACGCTGACCCCATGTTCCCGCAGCGGCATGGCTACCGGGAGGGCTTCGTCTCCTCCGACGCCGATCCACAGTGGAGCCAACGCGCTGCTTTCCGCGGTGCAGGCTCGCGCTACGTTGCCGGGGGCCGGGCCTGAACCTGATCCCGACGGCAGTCCTTGTTCCTGGAATTCCGCCACAAGGTCAAGGAATTCCTCACCTCCCAGAAGCTCTGGGAGTGGTCGTACACGGAACGGCGGTTCAGATGGAGCTAGATCACCGAACGGCCAGCGTCCATTGTCCGGAGCCACACGAAACTGAGCGACCGTTGCGTGTTGGCTGGCAAGATTTCCCATGACGACGGCGCGCCCAGGGAGGGATTCCATATCCGGGAGGCGTGGCCAGTGGAACCGCGACTCTTCAGTAGATCCCGAAGGAAAGTAAGCGCGATTCTGTATCGAGGCAAAAAACCGTGAGCTGACGAGTTCCCGCTCGCCGGAGATCAAAACAGTGACGCCGACGGACCAACCGTCCCTGACGATGTCCTGCAGAATTGCTTCTGCATAACCAAACGGCCCACTCCGGAGCGCTGTGGCCCACGAGCACCACCCGGCCACGATGAGGACCAGGGGTGAATTGGCCGTCCCGGCTTCGCCGGCACTTCGTCGACACTCCATCTCCGCAGCGAGGCGCTTTAAGACCCGCACTGCGAGGTGCAGCTGGTGCAGGCCCACGCTGGCACCGATTCGGCCTCCCTCGATGACATGGCCAAGGATGCCCCTTGCATCCAGGATATAGAGGTCCGGTTGGGGCTTCTGGGTCGCGAGCATCGCGGACGTAGCCCTGAAGCAGTCCCGTATGCCACTCGAGTCGCTGCCGATCATTGCCAGATGTCCGTCTTTGGAAGGTGACCATAGCAGCGGTTCCACAACTTGATGAGTCGGTCTGTCGAGCATCGCCAATGGTCCCACCGCCCACTGTCCTTCCGTCGTGGACTTGGGGCCCTCCACTCCAGGTAGCTCATCATGCCAAAGGATCGTTGAGGGCAGTGGTGGGGCTACTGGACGTCTGGGAACGGGTTTGCAGAGGCGCTGCCATGCCTCGTCGACTGCTGAAACCACCCATTCGGCGCCAGCATCCTGGAGGGAGTCCTGTTTGGCGGACGTATTGGCTGCGGTAGAAAGGGGCTCCAACGCCTGCAAAGCTGACTGCACGGCCGGCAAGGAACTGTTACGCCAGACGCCAGCCGTAGTCATGTTCGGGGAAACCGATAGGGACGCTGTCTGGAATTCTTCGGGGCTGCATGAAGCCTTGGCTAGGTAGGCCCGTCCCGGCGCTCCCACGCTTATAGAGGCAGCAGCCTTCGTATTGATGATGTCCGTGGACTCCGCCTCAGACTGCACCCGCAGGGCAATGCTTGATGTCACGTTCGCCCGGATATCGGCTGACAAGGCTCCTTGGGGCCGCTGGGTAGCCATGACCAAATGAATACCCAGGGAGCGCCCGATGGTGGCGACACGCATGAGCTCGCGGAGAGAGCTCGGGGCTTCGTCAACCAGCATGCGAAACTCATCAATAACCAAGACCAGATACGGGATTTTCGGATCGCTTGCCAACGCTAATCGCCGATATCCGGCGAGATCTGACACGCCGGCCGCAACGAATAGCTCTTCTCGACGCCGTATCTCCCCACGGAGGGAAACAAGAGCGCGGTCCAAATGGTGCTTGCTCAAGTCCGTCAGCATTCCAACGCAGTGAGGTAGGCCCGCTAGTGGCCGCAACCCCGATCCGCCCTTGAAATCAAAGAACAAGAATGTTGTGCGATCGGGTGAGTCACGCAGTGCAAGCGAAGCTACTAGTGTCCGAAGAAGTTCGGACTTACCGGAACCAGTGGTTCCGGCTACCAACAGATGCGGACCGTCGAGCTTAAAGTCGAAGGTCAACTGCCCGCGGTGGCCTTTGCCCAAGACCGCAGTGAGGCCGTCTTGCTTGGATGACTCTGCCCACCGCCGGAGCACTCTGCGCTGGCCGTAAGGAAGCAAATCAGCGAGCGAACATTCCTCCGGAATCGCGTTGCTGATTCCAAGTCCTTCACCGAAAGCTGTACCCCGCGCCCTACGGCAGAACCTATCGAAAACTTCGGCTGGCACGAGATCCGGGATGAAGTGCCGGCGCTCGCCGTCCGTCTCCAGATAGCCTGTTGTTCCGGATGGCGATATTTCGATGACGCCCCCGGAAAGCTCAAACTGTACGGAGCACCTGATGACCCGCCACGCGGCGGCTTGAGCAGTCTTCAAGAGCTCGGACACGGATTCTTGATCGTGCGGTGGATCATCGAGCATGATGAGCATCCCCTTCAGCTTGCCGTTCGCGCGCTGCAGGGCAGCGAGGACGGTGGCCAGCGTGCTTGTGAGCGTGACCCGGGGTAGGAACCGGGCGCTCAATGGCAACCTTCCTGTCCTGCCAAAAATAATGACGGGCGTCTCCGCCGAGCCCGAAAAGCTGGCTAGTTGCATCAACACGAATCGAAGCATTGCCTCCGTGTGATCCGGGTGGCCGCAGAGTGTCACCACGGAATGTTTGGGATCCAAAGTCATTGCCGCGCTGCCAATGGACGGCGGCCGGAACTGGGGATCGTCGGGAACAAGGCGCATGTTTGCTGCCGCCTGCGTGGTGCCGAGCCGGAGCCACACATCATAGCCCGGACTACTGATCCCGGTCGGCCTTATGGTCCCTGCCGGCGACACCGCAACTGTAGTGACAACGGCGTGGTCCGTGATGGGCTCCATCGTCACCTGTCCCACCTTGGAACCGCGGTGAGCTGCCACAATCAGCTCTGCAGCTGAAGGCGAGCACTGCCGGCGTCGTTCAATGTCTTGCTGCACCGCGAGCGCAACGGCCAGCCTGCGTTCCCGGCGGCCCTTTTGCCCGGCGATCAGCGGGACGAGAAGGGTGATCGCTGAGATGGCTGTAAATCCCAAGTACATCCAGATTCCTGTGGCAACTGCCAGGCCGATACCGGCAACTAATGGCAGCCCGGCAGCCAAGGCCATTGCCAGACGGTTTCCGGCGCGACCGACATGAGGTACTTCGAGTGGTACGTCAACCGAACGACCTGCATCAACTGAAATCTCCGTAAGGGGAGCACTGCCCGTGACGACGGTGAAGGTGGAGTTCCCACACTGCACCAATGACGATGACGTGATGAATTTTCGATGAACGGGCTGACCATCGACGAGAACCGGGTTCGCGCCCTCGACCGCCTTCAACATCAGCGCCGTGCTGGAAACCTCTAAGAAAGCCTGTTCCCTGGACATCCCTGGATCCGGCAACGAAATATCGAACGGACCCCTGCCAATGCAGTACCTGCCCCGTTGTATCCGGAAGGCGGAGCCTGCGCCGGGGCCTGAATGGGTAAGCAACATTAGGGGCATGGACATGTTCTCCGTGTCTCGATGCGGAGGACCATCCACAATGACGGCGCCAGAAACAAGCGGCGATATTCCCACCGTGAGAGTAGCCAAGATCTGTCCACCCACCGAGAGCACGCCAGTTCCACGCGTTTCGCTGAGAAGTTGCTGTACGTGGGCGCCGGACGTGCCTTCCGGGACGGTGATGCTGAGTTCCTCCGGGCCCTTTGTTCCAGCGGCTCCGGGGGCGCAGACCAATGTGCACTCCAAGGCCATGGGCTCTTCCTCCGCATTTCGTAGGGCATTGAACATCGGATTGACAAGAATGACGCTACGGCCGTCCGAATTTAGGCGCTGCGGCCGTAATGCCCTATGTGGAAAACTCTCGCCAAGGCTCATGCAGACGCCGCCTTGACACCGGGGCATGGTGTCTCAGCTAAGATGAATCACGTTGTCGCGTGTGCTCAATGAGGAAGGACCTTCACCGGTGATAGTGGTTGCGGAGAGCGCCGATGTTTCAGACAAGGCGATTATTGGTGATGGATCAAAGATTTGGCATCTGGCCCAAGTCCGCGAGCAGGCCGAGTTGGGTGTTAATTGCATCGTAGGACGCGGGGCCTATATTGGCACCGGAGTCAAGATGGGGGACAACTGCAAAGTTCAGAATTATGCTCTTGTCTACGAGCCCGCAGTGCTGGAGGCTGGAGTGTTCATCGGCCCGGCCGTAGTACTCACGAACGATACTTACCCCCGGGCGGTCAGCCCGGATGGCGGTCTAAAGAGCGCTCACGACTGGGAGCCGGTTGGCGTCACCATTCGTGAAGGTGCATCAATCGGTGCCCGCGCCGTCTGCGTGGCCCCAGTGACCATCGGACGATGGGCCACAGTAGCTGCAGGAGCTGTTGTGGCTAAAGACGTCCCTGATTTTGCCCTGATGGTCGGAGTGCCGGCCAAACGCCATGGTTGGGTCGGTAAAGCTGGTTTCCCGTTGCAGCGCAGCGGCGAGAACTGGGTATGCCCGGAGACCGGCGCCACATATGTTGAACAGAACGAGACCCTTCGAGAGGTAGAGGCATGAGCCCCGAATTCATTCCCCCCGCCAAGCCCATCATCGGTGATGACGAGCGCAAGGCAGTAGAGGCCGTCCTGGCCTCCGGCCAACTCGCACAGGGTTCGGAGGTTGCGTCCTTTGAGCAGGAGTTCTCTCAGGTGCTCCTCGACGGCCGGGCTGCTGTAGCGGTCAACTCCGGTACTTCCGGCCTGCACCTTGGCCTGTTGGCTGCGGGGATTGGTCCTGGTGACGAGGTCATCGTTCCGTCGTTCACGTTCGCCGCCACGGCCAACTCCGTAGCTTTGACGGGGGCGACGCCCATCTTCGCTGACGTGGACCTGGACCACTACACGCTTGACCCGGCCTCCGTCGAATCAAAAATCACGGACCGTACGGCCGCCATCATGCCGGTGCACCTTTATGGCCACCCGTTCGACGTGGACGGCATCGGCGCAGTCGCATCCAAGCACGGCGTGAAGGTCTTCGAAGATGCAGCCCAAGCGCACGGTGCCGCCGTCAACGGTCGGAAGGTGGGCACGTTCGGTGACTTCGCAATGTTTAGCTTGTACCCCACCAAGAACATGACGTCCGGCGAAGGCGGCATGGTCAGCACCGGTTTGGCCGACGTCGAGCGTCGGCTCCGGTTGCTTCGTAACCAGGGCATGGAGCGCCAGTACGAGAATGAGCTTGTCGGCTTCAATGCCCGAATGACGAACATCCATGCTGCCATTGGCCGCGTGCAGCTGACCAAAATCAACGCTTGGACGAAGACCCGGCAGGAGAACGCGGCCTTCTTCGATGCAAACATCGAAGGCGTTGTCACTCCCAAGGTTTCTGAAGGCTACGAGCACGTGTACCACCAGTACACCATTCGCATCGCTGAGGACCGCGACGGCTTCGCCAAGGCGCTGCGTGAGGAATACAACGTGGGCTGTGGCGTGTACTACCCCATCCCGAACCACCGTTTGGCTCCTTTCCAGACTTCTGATGACCTTCCCGTCACGGAGGAAGCTGCGGCCAGCGTCTTGTCGCTGCCTGTACACCCGTCGCTGAGCCAGGACGACCTTGATCGCATCGTAGCTGCGGTCAACGCCATTGCGAAGGCAGGAAGCTAGTGGCAAATCTGCGTGCAGGCCTCATCGGACTGGGGATGATGGGTCGCCACCACGCCCGCGTTATTCGCGAGCTGGAGGGCGTGGACCTCGTTGCCGTCGCTGACTCCTTCGGTGACCCTCACAACGTAGCCAGCGGCCTCGAGGTGTGCAGTTCGGTTGAACAGCTCATCGAACAGGGCATTGACATGGCCGTGGCCGCTGTGCCCACCGTGCTTCATGAGGAAGTGGCACTGCGATTGGCCGAAGCCGGCGTGCACTGCCTGGTGGAAAAGCCCATTGCCAACGATTCCGTTTCGGGCCGCAGGATCGCCGAAGCGTTCGATTCGCGGGGATTGATCGGGGCGGTAGGCCACATCGAGCGCTTCAACCCCTCATTGCAAAGCCTCCGCGAACGGCTCGGCAACGGCGACCTGGGAGAGGTCTACCAGATCTCGACCCGCCGCCAGGGGCCATTCCCTTCCCGCATTGCGGACGTTGGCGTGGTCAAGGACCTGGCAACTCACGACATCGACCTGACTGCATGGCTTGCACAGAGCAATTTCGTGAATGTAGTTGCGCACACCACCTCCCGAAGCGGGCGCGAGCACGAGGACATGGTCACCGCAATTGGCCACCTCAAGAGCGGCGTAGTCACCAACCACATCGTCAACTGGCTGTCCCCCATGAAGGAGCGCACCACGGTTGTTCTGGGTGAGCGCGGTGCATACATCGCGGACACTATCTCGGCGGATCTGACGTTTATTGAAAACGGCACTTTCCAGACAGACTGGGATTCCATAGCGGCATTCCGTGGCGTGTCCGAGGGGTCATCCACACGCTTTGCCCTGGCAAAGCGCGAACCGCTGAAGATGGAACACGAGGCCTTCCGTGATGCTGTACTCGGAAAGTCCATGAACATTGTCACAATGGCGGAGGGGCTTGAGACCCTTCGCGTTGCCGAAGCAGTGCTCGAGTCCGCAGGGACAGGCTCCGTGGTCTCGCTCTAGGCATTGTTCTTTTTGCAGTATTGAACGGGAGGCTGGCTATGGGCCACGCCTCCCGTTCGTTTTTTCCGGAACAAATGCAGCCTTGCTGCCAGGCGCCGCCGAATCGGGGAACGATCGCAACGTCGGGTAGCCTTGACCAGTAGACGTGGGCATCTCTGTGCCCGCACGCCAATACACAGGAGAGTTTGTGAACGCTGATCTCGTCGTCGTCGGCTCGGGTTTCTTTGGCCTGACCATTGCAGAACGCGCCGCTACCGAGTTGGGGCTGAAGGTTGCGGTGCTTGATCGCCGCCACCATATTGGTGGAAACGCCTACAGCGAGAATGAGGCGCAGACCGGAATTGAGGTGCACCGGTACGGTGCCCACCTCTTCCACACCTCGAATGAGCGAGTGTGGGACTACGTGAACAGGTTTACCAAGTTCACGAGCTACCAGCACAAGGTTTACACCAGCCATAAGGGCGAGGTGTACCCAATGCCCATCAACCTGGGTACCATCAACCAGTTCTTCCGTTCGGCTATGAGCCCCACCGAAGCAAAGGCACTCATTGCCGAGCAGGCTGGCGAACTGGCGGGAACAGACCCCCAGAACCTCAACGACAAAGGCATCCAGCTCATCGGCCGTCCTCTTTACGAGGCCTTCATCAAGCACTACACGGGCAAACAGTGGCAGACGGACCCGAAGGACCTGCCGGCTGAAATCATCTCGCGGCTTCCCGTGCGCTACAACTATGACAACCGTTACTTCAACGACACCTACGAAGGTCTCCCGGTAGACGGTTACACGGCTTGGATTGAACGCATGGCGGATCACCCGAACATCGAGGTCGTCTTGAACTCGGACTTCTTCGACGACGGTGAGTACGGCCGGTCTTCTGTCCTCGGACAGGTACCCGTCATCTACACGGGTCCGGTTGACCGCTACTTCGATTACGCAGAAGGCGATCTGTCCTGGCGCACGATCGATCTCGAAGAAGAAGTCCTGCCCATTGAGGACTTCCAGGGCTGTTCGGTTATGAACTACCCGGATGCAGATGCAGCTTTCACGCGCATCCATGAGTTCCGTCACTTCCACCCCGAACGGGACTACACCAAGGACGCCACCGTCATCATGCGCGAGTTCTCGCGTTTTGCTGAGAAGGGGGACGAGCCCTACTACCCCGTCAACACCTCTGATGACCGTCAGAAACTGCTGGCCTACCGCGACCTTGCCAAGGGCGAGAAGTCTGTTCTGTTTGGTGGCCGCCTTGGAACCTACAAGTACCTCGACATGCACATGGCAATTGGTTCCGCCTTGTCCATGTTCGACAACAAGATCAAGCCGCACTTCACCGGTGGCGCCAAGCTTGAAAGTGGGGGAGTAGACGCATGACCGCTACAACAAACGAAAGCCAGGAGATCGCCATGACGGCCACAACTGCCGCTGAAATCCCCGCTTCGACGGAACAGAGCCTGCGGATTGTCCAACGCGTGGTTTTCCCGGCCAACCGTGACCTCGACACGCTGCCCCTGTATGTGGATCCTGACACCAACAAGGTCCACAGGAGCGACAGCAGCGCCGATGTTCAGGCGATTGGCATGGCGAGGAAACTCCATCCGGAGGATATCTTGAACCGCGGCTCCGTTCAGGTGCGCCGGGGTGAGCGTCTTTCATTCGGCTCCTACTTCAACGCCTTCCCTGCAAGTTACTGGCGCAAGTGGACCATTGCCACCAAAACCGTTCTTCACATTGAAACCGAGGGTGAGGGGACGGTCATCGTTTACCGCTCCAACGCTCGTGGCGCATCTCAGCGCGTCGACTCGATCCTGGTTGAGGGCACTTCCGTCAATGATTTCGAACTGACCTTGGCGCCGTTTGGTGACGGCGGCTGGTACTGGTTCGACCTCATCGCGGGCGGCGATGGCATGACGCTGAAAAGCGCTCACTGGGCCGTCCCCGATGAAGGCCGGCCCCAAGGCCGCGTGACGCTGGGCGTAACAACGTTCAATCGCGCCGATTACTGCCTCGAGACCATCAAATCCATTGATGGTGACGCTGGTCTACGGGAAATCCTGGCTGAACTCATCATCGTGGACCAAGGCAACAAGAAAGTTGCCGACGAAGCTGGCTTCGATGCAGTTGCGGAGTCCATGGGCGATCAACTGCGGATCATCAACCAGGGCAACTTGGGCGGTTCGGGCGGTTTTGCCCGAAACATGTATGAGATGGTCGTTTCTGACAAGAGCGATTACGTCATGCTTTTGGACGACGACATCGAGCTGGAAACAGAGGGCGTCATGCGTGCAGTGGCGTTTGCCGACCTCTGCCGGAAGCCGACCATTGTTGGCGGCCACATGTTCGATATGTACAACAAGTCCGTCCTGCACGCCTACTCAGAGGTAGTCAACTTCTACCGCTTCCTCTGGGGTCCTGTGGAAGGACTCGGTAATCACGACTTCTCCACCGCAGGTTTGCGCTCCACTCCGCAACTCCACCGTCGCTGGGACGCAGACTACAACGGCTGGTGGATGTGCCTCATTCCCAAAACCGTTGTGGAAACCATCGGCCTGTCCCTTCCTGTGTTCATCAAGTGGGACGACGCTGAGTACTCCCTTCGCGGCCGCGCAGCGGGCTTCCCCACCGTGACCCTTCCCGGGGCAGCAGTCTGGCACGTCTCCTGGGCTGACAAGGACGATTCGGTGGACTGGCAAGCCTACTATCACGAGCGAAACCGACTTATCGCGACCCTCTTGCACTCCCCGTTCCCCAAGGGCGGACGCATCCTGCGGGAAAGCTTGAACACGGACGTAAAGCACCTGGTGTCAATGCAGTACTACCCGGAGCAGGCCCGTGTCATGGCTCTCCGCGACGTTCTCGCCGGACCAGGCAATTTGCACGAGCAACTGCCGACCATGATGCCGAAACTCCGTGCCATGCGTGAGGAGTTCCCGGACTCGCAGGTCAAGACCGACCCTGCAGCTTTCCCGGAGGTCTTCCTCAAGCGTCCCCCCAAGAAGCCCCAGTCCTACAAGCAGCCAGGTGCTTTGGGCCTGCTTCCCTGGGCGGTTAAGACTGTCCTCAAGCAGACGCTGGCCCCTGTCCGCGATACCGCGAAAGCCAACCCTGAGGCTCATGTGGCCCACCAGGACGGCAAATGGTGGAGCTTGGCGCACTTGGATAGCGCAGTGGTGTCCAATGCCGACGGCACAGGTGCTTCATGGCACTTGCGTAACCCCAGGATGGCCCGTCAATTGGTGGTCGAATCGGCCAAACTCCATGCCCAGCTCTTCTCCAACTGGGAGACCCTCCGGGCTCAGTACCGTGAGGCTCTTCCCGAGATCACCTCCATGGAGTCGTGGCGGGAAACATTCGAAGCTTCGGAGCCCAGCAAGTAGCAATGACGACTTCCACAGATACTTATGCTGTTCCCGGGGTAGGGGCCGGGCTGCTGGACGTTTACCGGCGCCGGTACCTCCTCAAATTGATAGTCCGTAAGGAGCTCCGTGTAAGGTACCGGGGCTCTGTCCTGGGACTTGCCTGGTCCTACGTCAAGCCGTTGGTTCAGTACGTTGTGCTGTTCTTCGCTTTGGGAATTGTCCTGCGCGTCGGGGATCAGATTCCCAACTACGCGTTGTACATGTTCTCCGGCGTCATTGTCATCAACTTTTTCTCCGAAGCGTTTTCGAATGCCACGAGATCCATCGTGTCGAATGCTGCTTTGGTCAAAAAGATCTATCTGCCGAGGGAGCTGTTCCCCGTTGCGTCAGTGTGGGTGGCAGCAGTTCACTTCCTCCCACAACTGGTGGTCTTGTTGGCAGCTGCGCTGCTGAACGGGTGGAAGCCAGACATCATGCAGCTTATTGGAGCTGCTTTGGGCTTCGTCATTGTGGCCATTACGGCAACGGGTTTGGGCCTGTTGGCTGGCGCCATCAATGTGTTCTTCCGCGACGCTGAAAACATCGTGGATATGTTGATGATGATCGTGACGTGGACGTCGCCGGTGCTCTATGACTGGACAATGATCCGTCGGCTGGCACCCCCTTGGGTGTTGGTCATCTATCAGCTCAACCCGATCACAGTCGCTGTCGAATTGTTCCACTGGGCCTTCTGGTTTCCCACTGTTGACCGCCCAGTCGAACTGCCTCCGCACCTCATGTGGACGGGATTGATTGGTCTCGGGATGGCAGCCCTGTTCCTTATCATCGGCCAACTCGTCTTCCGACGACTTGAGGGCCACTTTGCGCAGGAGGTCTAGATGGGCGCCGCAATAATCGTCAAGGGCCTTAAGAAGACGTTCAACCTCCGCCATTCGCACTCCCTCAAGGAGACTCTCGTTTGGTTGGTCAAGGGTCGGAAAGGCGACCTCAGCAGGAAGTTCGATGCTCTCCACGATGTGAGCTTTGAGATTCAGCCGGGGGAGACCGTGGCACTTTTGGGGTTCAACGGCTCGGGAAAGTCCACACTGCTCAAACTGATATCGGGCGTTATCCTGCCCGATAAGGGAACGGTCCGCACAAAGGGTCGCGTAGCTGGGCTCATCGAGGTTGGCGCAGGATTCCACCCGGACTTGTCCGGGCGTGAAAACGTCTTCCTCAATGCCGCCATTCTGGGAATGAGCGAGCAGGAAATCAACGAGAAGTTCGACGAGATCGTTGCGTTCTCTGAGATAGAGCAGTTCATCGACACTGAAGTGAAGTTCTATTCCTCCGGCATGTTTCTGCGGCTGGCTTTCGCCGTAGCGGTCCACACGCAACCGGACATCTTCCTGGTGGATGAGATCCTGGCCGTGGGCGATGAACCATTCCAGAAAAAGTGTTTGGCCAAGATCAAGCAACTTTCGGCGGAAGGCCGGACTCTGGTGGTTGTCAGCCACGACCTCGACATGATCTCGCGCATATGCGACAGGGGAGTTGTCCTTGCCTCCGGCACGGTGCAATTCGAAGGCCCCGCCAAGGAAGCTGTAGCTTGGCTGCGGGATAGCAACTAGCCGATACTCCTTATGTGACCACGCTATAGGGTGGATTGAAGGCCACCTCCCATCTTCTCAAAAGATGGGAGGTGGCCTTTGCCGTGTCCCGGAGCAGCAATCAGAAGGTCGGAGCAGCATTGGAAGCGTCAGCAGCACACTAGTAGGTGCATCGGATACGGATAGGCTCTGACGTGCCGGAGGCACCCATTCCATCAGCACACCCCCACCTCCCGTGATGGTTCCAGAGGGCCTTGGAAGGACACAAAAGAAGAGCGTCCTTCCCTGTGAGGGAAGGACGCTCTTCTGAGTCGCAGGTGCCGCTGGGCCCATGCCCAGCGGCTAGACAGAAACCTTTTCAGCCGGCGCCTGGATGACATGCTCTTCCGACTTAGTCCGGCGATGCCGACGAACGTAATGGAAGACAGTGAACACCAATATCCCGAACCACGCGGCTGCTTGAGCAGCAAGGCCCATGGTGAGACCCGGCGTCGTGAAGGTAACGTCCACAGAGCTTGCGCCGGCCGGAACGTCCACCAGTATTACTCCCGCCGGGCCCTGTGTGAGCTTCTGTGGTTCACCGTCGACCGTGACGGTGTAACCGGGCCAAGCGAGACGGGCGAGGGTCAGCTTTCCAGCGCTGCCGTCGCCGGACAGCGTGATGTGTTCGTCGTTGCCGTTCTTGACAGCATCCTGCACGGAGATACCGTCGGAAGCCCAGGAAACGGTGCCAGGATAGGGTAGCGGGTTCTCCCGCTGGAGGATTGTCCTGGTCTCATCCGAGGCCACGATGCTCCAGCCCGGGGCTACGTTCAGTTGGTCCGGGGCGATCAACGTTTTTTGGACGGCTACAGTCTCCACTTGGAGGACGTCTGCCAAAGTAACGTCAATTTCACTTGACGCCTGCTTGAACAACTCAGTGTAGGCCAGTGGGCAAGTCTCGCCGCGGTAGTTCATGCACAAGGCGTTCACATAGGTGGTGAAGCTGATCCCGCTGTACCGCCCCATGCTGTTGTTGACGTCGGCATTGAGGATCTGGTTGCCGTACAGAAGGCGGCCCTCAGTGAATTCCTCTCCCGTGATCTTCATGGTGTTGAAGATCTGAATGGTGTTACCCCTGTAACTACTGGTTGAGTCACGGAGCGTGTCTGCATCCACGGGGGAACCGATCCCGGCAACAGCGTTGTTGGGAACGAACTGCCTGGACTGCATTCCAAGCGTAGCGATTGTTCCGACCACCATGACGGCTGCGAGGCCGCGGTAGCCGAATCGCTTCCAGCCAAGGACCGCCAGCCCCACCAGACCCAAAGTCACGCCCAGGGTGAAGACCTGCCATTTGCCGCCCTCAGGCACCATGGACCACGCCCGATAGGTTCCAAAACCAAGGATGGCCACGGTAATGAATAACCGCTTTTTCCATGACGTGGTGTTCAGGCCCGCTGAGGCCACGACTGCGACGAGGACGATGACTCCGAGGTATACGTACTCGATGAGCCGAATGGGCCAGCGGAAGACAAGCACCTGGGACGGAGCGAAGGTCAGCAGGAAGTAGATTCCCGTAATGATGTAGATACTGAATATTTGACGCGAGCGGTTCCTGAAACTGCGGAAATCAAGCCACGGAAGCAACGGTAGGACAAACCACGCCAAATAGCTGGAGGGGACGTTGTCTATGGGGGCCCAGAAGTTGTTGATCCGGGGCCTCATGGACGAGGTGCTCATGGTCAGCAGCGAGGACATATCCGGGGAAAGGAAGAGGTCATTAAGGATTTCGCTCTGCTGCCTTACGGTGACGGCCGAGCTGAGGGGCAAGGGGAAGTAGACCAGGACGGCGGTCAAACCCACCAGCGCACCCACGATGACGATGGGAATCAGCCGACGCCAGTGCCTCATGAGCATCAGCTCGACAGCGACTGCCGCGAGAACCAGGATGACGCCAATGGCACCGTAGGGGTTTCCTGCTGTCATCGTGAGGAAACCCAAGAAGAACGGCAGGAACGGTGAGGTGTTGCGACGCGCGTAGCGGCGAACAGACCACCAGAAAACGGTAATCCAAGCGAAAGCCATCAGGCCGCCTGGCCAGCGGGCGGCCTCGTAGAAGAGTGTGAATCCGCTGAAGGGAATGGCTACACCGGCAGCCAGGGCGAGCGGCCTGTTGGAGCCGTAGTCGCGGGCGAGCATGAACGTCCCGAACGCCAGCAACGCGATGAATTGCACGATGATGAAATAGCTGGCCAGAGACAAGTTCTCGAAGTTCGAGACGATAACTGAGTTGACGATGTTGACCGGGTTGAAAATGCCGTAGCCCACCTCGGCCACGATGTTGCCGCCGACCCAGCCGCCTGGTTCCATCAATGGGAAGCGACCGGACCGTATCTCCTCGCCCATATGCCGCCACAAGGGGAGGAACGACTGCATCATGTCATCCCAGTAGTAGAACGTGGGATTGAACAGTCGCGGAATAATGGAGGCAACGGCCGCTATAGCGGCAGTAACAATTCCCCAATGCCAGTCGTGCTGCATGAAGTAGCGCCGCCGAGTGACCGGGGGGCGCTGGGCAGTAGCCCCGGAGGTTCCTGCTGTCATGGTCTTAGCTTGCTCCTTAGCGCGCGGCATAAGTTTGGATATGGGCCAGAAAGACTACCGTGGTAACGGAAAGCCGGAGGGCCTCCGTTACCACCTGCTACTTGGCCTCGGAGGCGGAGTCTACGGAGGTCTTGGAAGCGGATTGTTGCCGCCACCGGAAGTGAACGAAGGCGATACCGACGCACAGCAGATCGGCGATCGTGAACATAATTCGCGAAAGGGCGGCGATTGCCGTCGCGGCACCGGCGCTCATCATTCCGGCCAGGGCAAGGATCAAGATGGCTTCGCGGGCACCTACGCCGGCGGGAAGCAGGAATGCCAGCACTCCGAGCGTCATTCCAAGAGCCAATGCACCAGTCAGTACCAGGAACGTTGCGAGGTCGAGGGTGGCCTCATGACCAACCAGGATCCACAGGTGCAGGCCGAAGCACAGGTACATGAGAACCCCAAGAATGAAGGCCTTCACCATGGTGTTGGCCTGAATTCGTTCGGGGAGCGGTGGCCGGCGGAACACTCGCAGAACGATGTTGACCAGGAACGTCACGACGTTCGGGTTCATCGCCAGGATCACCACCGGGAGTATGACGTAAAGCCACTGCAGATTGGGCTGCCGCTGCACCAGGATTGGAAGAGCTGAAGCTCCAACCACCAATGCTGCGCCAATGGTGATTCCGGTGCTCACCAGGGATGCTACGAAAACCTGTGCGCGCGCAATGCCGTTTTTACGGCCCAGCTCCATCTGAAGCACGAATGCCCACACAGAGCCGGGCAGGTACTTGCCGATCTGGCCGACCAGGTAGATCTGGTTGAGCACCAAACCTTGGGGTTCAATGTCTACTGACCTGAGCAGACTCGCCATGACAACCCGCCACATGTACATCCCGAGGAGAACACCAGGGATGAGCGCCAACAGGGACAGCAGGACCTGCCACCATTGCAGGGCGAAGACAGTGGCTTGGACTTGCGGCCATTGGACTGCAATGAAATACACCGCGGCGGCGAACACGATCACTACCAAGGCTCGCCGGGCGAAGTCGACCAGCTTTGCCTTGGTGCTCTTTGCAGCGGGCTGTTCCGGATTCAGATCGTTGTCATTTGAAGGTGTCTCCGCGATTGAACCCGTCATGAGGCATGCGTTCCCGCGCTTGGCGCCACGGCAAACTCACTCCGACGGCGGCGCATGGCTACCAGCCCTTTGAACATCTTTACGACGTCGGCAGTCCGGATGGTGGTTTCGCCTGGTTCGTCGTCGGGAGCCAGCGTGACGGGCACTTCAACAATCCTGAAACCTTGCTTCTCAGCGGCGTACACAACCTGGGTGCTGAAAAGAAACCCGGGGTCATCGAAGCGGTCAACCATGCTTCGAAGCCAGTCGCCGTCGACGATCAACGTTCCTTGGGAGTCACCAATCTTTGACCCGAGTATTACCTGTCGCAGCGTCTTGAAACCAAAAGTGGTAATGCCGCGAATGACACTGCGCTCGGTGATCGAGTCCTTATGGGCTTTCGAACCGATGACGATGTGTGGTTTGGTTTCCAGCTTCTTGTCTTCGTCGAGATCATCTGTGCCGAACGGCAGATCGTCGGCGGTGAGAAGCACTCTACGGCCGGAGCTGGCTTCGATGCCCCGGCGATATGCATTGCCCATGCCCTTTTGGCTCTGGAGAACCTGGAACGTCACGTTGGGAGTGTCCACCGCATGCTTGAGGGCGACCTCGAGTGTGTTGTCGGAAGAACCGTTCTCCACGATGATGATCTCGGAGGTGCCACTGGTCAAGTAGCCGGAAAGACGGGCCATTGTTGCCGCCAAAATCCGTTCTCCGTTATAGACCGGGATCACAACGGAGAGATCCGGTTGGCCTGCCTGGTCGAAAGTCAAGACTCTCCTCGGTAGTTCGTGCCGACGAATTCTTGAACGCCAGCCGCAGCCCGCAACGCTGTTGTCACGAGTTCCTTGCAAACCCTCAGTCTAGTTCATTGTTGGATACCTTCTGTGGAAGGGAACCGGCTTCACCGCTGGCAGCAGACGAAAGGGGTGCACCGGATATTCTCCGATGCACCCCTCAAAACGGCAAGCTATGTCCGGTCCCTATCAGGGGAGCGACGTGAATCCTTGCCATCCGTTGCCTACCTGGCCCCAAGCCAGCCAGCCCCCGGAACCGTTGCCTGGGTAGAGCCACAAGTTGCCGTTGGCGTCCCTGGCAAGTACATCAGCTTTGCCATTCCCGTTGAAGTCTCCCGGGCCGAGCAGCGCTGTCATGCCGTTCCATCCGCTTCCGATTTGGGAGCGGCTGCCCCAGCCACTGCTGCCATTGCCAGGGTAGAGCCACAGGGCGCCTGCAGTATCCCGGGCCAGCACATCAGTCTTCGCGTCGCCGTTGAAATCGCCCGTGCTGAAGATGGCATTCATGACGTTCCACCCTGCTCCTACTTGAGTGCGGCCAGCGCTGAACTTACCCAGGCCGTCGCCCTTGTAGAGCCACAGGACTCCAGAGGAGTCCCTCGCCAGGACATCGGATTTGCCGTCCCCGCTGAAATCCCCGGGGGCGATCACGGACGTCATACCGCTCCAGCCTGCGCCCGCTGCCTCAGGGGGTTGCCAGCCGCCCACGCCGTTTCCTTTGAAGAGCCACATCTGCCCGGACGCGTCCCTGGCCAGGACATCACTTCGTCCGTCCCCGCTGAAGTCCCGCGTTGGGATAATCAGGTTGTAGTTGTTCCACGAAGTACCCGTGTTGACCTTGCCCAGCCATCCGCCTGTGCCGTTGCCCGGGTAGAGCCACAAAGTACCGGCGGCGTCCCTGGCCAAGACGTCATTCTTGGCGTCGGAGTTGTAGTCCTTCCAGGTGTTGGTTGGCGCCGCAGGCAACGTGTACGTCTGCGAGGCTACTGCGGATTGGTTTCCTGCAGCATCAACGGCGAAGTACTTGACCGTAGTGGTTGCTGTTGGGGTCACCGTTACTGTTGTGGTCCCGCTAGGGCTCGAAACCGTTGGAGTGGAGTTGTTCGTGGTGTAGTAGATCTTCGCGCCGGTCTCTGTGGTCAGTGTGACCTTTTGCCCAAGGGTGAGGTTGCCACCTTGTGGGCTGGCGGTCACGGTAGGCGCTACATTGTCCAACACGTATACCTGGGCTTGGGGTGCGGAGGCGTTGTTGGATGCGTCGACCGCCATGTACGTGATGGTCTTGCTTCCCATCGTGATGGGACCGGTGTAGAGGGTACTGGCCGTGGTCGGAGTCGTGCCATTTTCCGTGTAGTAGATTTTGGCGTCGGCTTCATTCGCGGTCAGCGTGACCTTGGTTGCAGGTCCGTACGTTCCGCCCAAGGGATTGACTGTCACTGTAGGTGGTGTCGTGTCAGCCACGAAGACTGTGAAGTTGACGCCTGCGACGGTGGTGTTGCCGGCAACATCCCGGGCCTCTACCTCGAACCTGTTGGGTCCGTTGGCGATGTCTGCATAGACCTTGGGTGAGGTGCATGCGGTGAAGGCATCGGTTCCCAGGCGGCAGCGGAATCCCGCCACATCCGGAGAGGTGGAGGCGAACTGGAACTGGTACCCGGCTCCCACTGTGGCCCCGCTGGCCGGAGCCGTGATGGCTACCTGGGGGGCCGTCAGATCAGCCGTCACGGTCTGTGCAGCAGCAAGGCTGACATTCCCGGCTGAGTCTGTGCTGCGGATCCTCAAGGTATGGGTGCCCGCAGTTGTGAGCGTGAAGGTGTCGCCAGGTACACAGGCCTGGAAAGCGGTATCGGCAGTGGAGTCAACAGAACAGGAGAGTGTTGTTCCTGGCTCGAAAGTGGCACCGAGGACCGGTTTGCCGTTGACCACTTGACCACTGTTCGGGGCAGTGAAGACCGGCGCAGCCGGGGCGACCGTGTCCACTGTGAAGGTCCTTGAAACCGGAACCCCGCCGGGGGCCGGCCTGACGGAGAACGTCTGCGGTCCGTTGTTCAGTGCAGTTGACGTGTACGTTCCGCCAGTGCAGGCCACCCAAGCGCCGCCCATGGAGCACTCCAAAGCGCTGCCTGCTGGTTCCGCTGCCACACCGAACGTTGGAGTGGTGTCGTTGGTGAATTCGGGGTTGGGAGCTTGTGCACCACTCGCCAGTGTGGGGCCGGAAGTAATTTTGGCCACAGCGCCACCAAGGATGCTGATGCTCCCCCTGCCGGTTCCCGTTGGGGAGCTCAACTGTCCGGGATCGTCCAGGACCAGCAGTTGGCCAGCGCGCATACCCAGGCCGCTGATCTTGCTGAAGCCCAGGGCCCATTGGTTGTCTACTGCACCGGTGGCGAGGTTGAGGCGTGACACCTTGTCTGTGCCTGCGGTCGTGCCGCTGCTCGTCCCCGTGTAGATGACGTGGGCGTCGTAGTCGTAGAAGATCGACGCCGCGACGCCGACGTTGTAGGAAGCCAGGGGTACGTAATCTGTCATCTCTCCATTGCCCGGGGCAGAGAACGCCCGTAGGCCAGTGGTTTCCAGAACATACACACTGACATATCCATTGCTGTCATAACCTGCCGCCACAAGGCCCAGTGCCCGGGTGCTGACCGACGCAATGGATTCGATGCTTGGGTGCATGATGGTCGGATCAACGATCTTGATGATTGATCGGGCGTTGGCGAACGACAGATAGATGTTGCCGTCCGGGCCGTCCGATACTGCGTTCGGGCGGACGTCGCCGTCGAGGACCGTCAGTGTACTGCTGTATTCAAAGAGGTCCAGCGGCGGATTCCATACAGCCCGTACAAGATGCGAACTCCCAACGGCTGAGTCCGGGATGAAGACGGTTTCGTCGCCGTTACCGATGGAGCCTGGCGTCGGGTCGAGCACGATTGAAACCCCGGGTACTTTGGGGCCCGGTCCGGCTCCGGACAGGCTTCCGCCCAAGCATGTGTCTTCCTCAATGGTGCCCGCGTTGCCATTAACTGGTTCGGACATCCGGCAGAATCCGGCCACGCTGTCTGAAACCCACATCCTGCCGATGGGGTCCAGAACCGTTCCAGCCGGCTTGGTGAGCCCGATTCCTATAATTTGTTTCTGTTGGTCGGCGTGCGCTGGGGTACTGGAGACCACCGCTGTCATACCTGCCACCGTCAGAAGAACCGCAGCCAATGCTGTGGTGAGCTTGTGGCCGCGAAGCCGCCAACCGCCGTCGCGCCTTATCTGCCGTTCCATCACGCCACTTCCTTCAGCCACTTGGTCAGGACTGCGGCCTGTGGTGCCATGGGTGCCAGGGTGAGCGCTCCCTTGACGATGGGAACGCCGCCAAGCCCATAGAGTGCCGTACTTATGGTTGGCGGATTGTTTCTGGTGCAGGCTTTGATAATCAAAAGGCAAATATCATTGCGGGTGCCAACGGCGCCCGCTTCCAGAGCGACATTTACCGCGGCATTTTCTTCCGCCACCAAAACCTGGGGTTGAGGGCCCACATATGTCACCACGACATCTGCGAATTTCTTGTATTGAGTGTTGGCCCAGACCTCTTCAAGGCTCGACAAGATGATGAGCGGATTTCCATTTATTCCGCGGCACTCAAATTGATAGCGCTTTACTGGTTCGGGTCTTTCGACGCGTGGTTTGTCGGCATCGCCGGCATTCGTCACGCCCAGCCTGAATGGCTCAACATTTTCAACGACCTTGACCGAGCAGCCTGTAAGAACGAGACCGGCTAGGCCAAGCTGGACGATAGCGCGTCTTGGCATGTCCACCGAGGGATCCCCACTTCATTCGGATGCTCCCCAGCTCCGCATGCAGTTGGATTTTCGCCCCAGCCGTTGCCGGCTGCATTACTCTATCTTCTCCCAAATTCCGCATTTGTCACTAGTTAGTACGTCTTTTTCTTTCAGGAGTATTCCCGATTGGCCTTCAGCTGCGCCGCCGCTGGCCTTCGTGCTGCCGTCAGAGGCCGTCACCGACCACGTGCAGCCCTCCGGCGGGGTCTTTCGGAGATGGAACTTTCCGGGAACCAGGCCGTCGTTCGTCACCGCATACTCGCCGTCCGCGGCTCTTTCGCCGGACGCCCAAAATCCAATGATTCTTCCTTGCGGCGCCCTGGGACATAGTTCGCTGGCTGCCTGCAGCATCTGCCGGCTGCTGCGTCCGAAGAGCTCGGAAGCTGCTTCGTCGCTAACGCGGCTACAAAGCGACAATGCAGTTAGGTAGGCTTCGAGTCCTTCGGATGGCGGCACGCCGGGCTCAGCTATGGAGATGATCCTCGCTTCATCTTCGGTGGGTTCGAACGGGACAGGCCCCTCGTAGTTTGCCGAGCAGGAAGCCAGCCGGACATATTCCGAGGAAGCCCAAACCTCGGCGAGGCTTGTGTACGCAACGTCTGGAACGGCCTCGTTCAGGCTTGAACATAAGTACGAGAACCGGCCTGAATCATCAGGCGCGCCGACACCCTGTCCGCTGCCTTCGCCTGGTTCCGTCGGTTCGGGACTCGAGGCTGCTGATGATGAGGGTGTTGTGGTGGGAGGTGCCGATGCAGAAGAACCGGACGATGCCCCAGCCGAAGGCGTCGTCGTTGGTGTCGTTGCGCCTGAGCAACCAGCCACAAGCAGTAGCAGCGCCGCAGCGGCCGGGTACAGGGTTCGCATGGTGACCTCCACCTCCATGGTTGCCATAACCCGAAGGCCGGTCAATGAATTTGGCTGCGAATCGGGTATCGATACCGCTACGAAAAGGCGATCCGTGTTCGCCGAAGGCCTTGCTCCGGGGACCAAGGCCTTCGACGATACGGTGCTTAGGCGAACATCGAGTTCAGCGTGTTGATGACAGTTGCTTCTACGCCCGTTGTTCCGCCACGGAAGTGGCCGATGTGTCCGTAAACGGTCATGGAGCCGCCAGCGATCCCGGGATGGTCCGGGTCCCAGCCGCCCTCATAGCTGCCGCCGGATGAGTAGGGCGGTAGGAACTGTGCGCTAGGCACGTAGTAGCACGATTCGTTTCCGTAGCCCCCAACGATCACGCCGTTTGCACCGCCGAACCTTGCCCTGAAATATGCGGCATAGCCGCTCACCAGCTCGCCACCGACGATCCCGATCCTCAGTTGAGGGCTGCCTCCAAACTTCCACACCTGGAAGGGACAAACGACTGACGTTTCATAACTGCCGCTATCAATTCGACCCATCATGACCTGGGCGTGGCGTCCATACCAAGCGGGATTGCCATCGAGGTTGGGTAGCCGGGATGCATATGCGGCCCGGACCGCGGCCATGTTGCCTGCCGTGGGCGTGATATCCAAGGGTATATCCACTTCCCGGTAGCTGGTCTGGAGGGGGCTGCCAATGATCCTTCCCGGGGTCTGCATGGCCACATCAACAGCAGCCCCGAGCCTGGTGGCGTACTCGTCCCTTAACTCCCAACTGGGTACTCCCATGGGATTCTGATCTCCGGCCGCTCCCTGCAGGAACAAGGCAAAACACTCGGGGTTGGTGTTTTCGATGTAGTTGCACGCCCCGGCGGGAAAATCGCCGTCGAAGAGTGTGCGCATACCTGCCGCGACCGGATGGCATGCGTAATTGAAGATCACCGCCGCGGCGTTGCCGTTTGGCTTGCGTGCCACGATGACGGGGACTGTGTTCTCAAGGTAGGGAAGGCCCACCCTGTTGTACGCAATGCTGGCCGTAGTGACCTTGTAATCCAGGGTGACGGCGGTTTGCGAGGCGTTGAGCGCCTCACTGGCAGCGTCCACGAGGTCGTTCTCCAAGTGCTGGCTGTAGGTCTCCACCATTGACAAATCTGACAGTCCATAGCACATGAACGGGTGGAGGGTGTCAACTATGGCCGGCCCGTTATGGGTGTGGGTGGACTGGATCAGGATGTCGCCGTTGGACCAGCTTGCCAACTCCAGGATCCGTTGCCGGGCCCGCTGATGGATGGATCTGGGCAGGGCAAGAATATCCACGCTCATGATCAGGTTGGGGGAGCCGTTTTCCCAAAGGATGATCGCCCGAACCCACAGTGATTCGTAGGGTGCACTGCTGGTGGCCTCCCGGCCGCCGTCGAGGGTCCCGTACCCCGCCATGTAGGGATTGACGGAAAGCGGCGGCGAAATGCTGACCTTGGCCGTTGAAACGGTAAACGCCATGAAAGATCACTCCTTGATTGTGCGCATTGGTGACCTTCGCTTGCCCCCAAACAAAGCCCGTTTCCCGAATGCGCTGAACAGCCAATACGTGAGACCACCTTCATTAGATCACGCAATCCCGGGATTTAGACCTGTCCGTTGGCCTAAACATTATTTGTTTCCTTTACGTAGTTTTTCCAAATGCGAAAGGGCCTGCGCACTCCTTTTCGGAGTGTGCAGGCCCTTGGAGAATTTCGGACTCGGAGCGTGCCGGGGTCTACCTTCAGGCGGGTGCGAGGATTCTCAGCCCGCCCCAACCAGTGCCAACTTTGGTGGGTGAGCCCCAGCTGCGATTCTGTCCTACCGGGTAGTAGCGCAGATCGCCGCCGGTGGTCCGCGCCAGGATTCCGGTGGAACCGACTCCTGCGAAACCACGGATGGCTCCGTAGCTGTTGACCACGTTCCAACCGGTTCCCACTATGCCGGGCGCTTCCTGGACCAGGGCTCCACTGCCGTTTGACCGGTATAGCAACAGGTCACCGGCGGAATTCTTGGCCAGGAGGTCCATGTTGGAGTCCTTGTCGAAGTCCATCTGGGCGATGTCCAATCCGGCCCAACCTGTACCAATCTGAACCCGGGCGCCTAATGAGGTTCCGGATGGATTGCTGATATGGAACAAGCGACCAGCGGGATCGTAGCCAACGATGCTCGGTCGTGCATCAGACTTCCGCCACGAACCAACTGTAAGAGTCCAGTCCTTCCAACCGGTCCCGAGGCTGATCGGCGCCCCGTAGCCCCGGCCCGCGAATCCTGGGTAGACACTAAGCCGCCCATCGGTCCACTGCGCAACGATGTCCAAAGCGTCGTCGTTGTTCCAGTCTGCGAGGAAACCCGCCTTGAGGCCGGTCCACTGCGTGCCGATAAGCTCGGCTGGCATCAAGGAAGTAGACCCGGACCCGGCGTAACGGTACAGGTTGCCGTCTTGACGTGCGGCCACGACGTCCTGCGCGTCGACGCCGAGAGTCCTCTCAACGTTGACCGGTGCGCCGCTGATCACGTTCGCGTCGTTCCATCCCACTCCGATGAGGAAGCGGTTGCCCCAGGACCCGGAGACTGCCGGATAGTAGTACAGGTCACCATTGGCAGTCCGGGCGTGGAGCCCCTGCGAACCGGATCCGTTGAAACCCGCCGCGGAGCTCACCGATGTCATGCCGGACCAGCCGTTGCCAATCACCCGGCTCGACTCGGAGAGGAACGATCCCACACCGTTGGAGCGGTATAGACGCATGATGCCGTCGGCCGTCCGGGAGACGATGTCCTGGTTGCCGTCACCGTCGAAGTCCAGTTGATTGAATTGGTGCCCTCCGAAGCCGGTTCCGATAAGCACGCCTCCGTTGAGGGCGCCTCCTGCCGCATTCGTATAGCGGTAAAGGTTTCCTTTGCCATCCTGGCCGATGACACCCGGATAACCGTCCCTCGAGTTCCACCACCCAGCCGTGAGTGACATCTCCTGCCACCCTGTTCCCACCAGCAAAGGCGAAAGGAATCCGCCGCCGGAGGCGCCGCGGAACACTTGGAGCGAGCCGTCCCGCCACTGGGCGAGGATGTCCTGGACTCCGTCCTGGTTCCAGTCAACGACGTGGACGGACTGCGCAGTACCCCAACCGGACCCAATCGTTACCGGGCCCGTGATGCGGCCTTGGCCGTCTGCGGGGAAATTGTCCAGGCGTCCGGAGGGCATGGCAGCGAGCACGTCAGCCCCGGACCGGATGGAGGGGCTGGATGGGCGGGGGACTCCGCGCGCAAATGTCCGAAGCTGGTCATAGGTGCCGTTGAAAATGTTTGAATCACCCTCAAAGGGGCCGGTGCTGCTGTACTGCCACATGGTGTAGTTGCCCCAACTGACCGGCAGGTTGCCCGGGGAGTTGGTTGGGTTGTTCCAGTAGGACGCGATCCACAGGGGGTAGCTTCCGAATGTGGAGTTTCCCACGCAGGTGTTCCACCAGTCAGTGGTGCTGTAGATCACCGGGAAACGGCCGGTCAGGGCCTTGACTGTGTTACCAAAGTCGGCCGCCCACTGTCCGAGCTGCGCCTTGGACATGTCATAGCACGTGTTGCCGAAGTAAAACCCGTTGATGGTCCGTCCGGCATAGGGGTTGTACTCAATGTCCAGGACGGGAGGCAACGTGTAACCGTCGGCTGTCCAGCCGCCACCGTTTGCCACGAAATACCGGGCCTGGTCAGCACCTGATGACCAGTTGGGTATGGCGAAGTGGTAGGCGCCCCGGACCATGCCTACGCTGCGGGAGCCGTTGTACTGCTGTGTGTAGTTCTCATTGAGGTAGTAGTTGCCCTCAGAAGCCTTGACGTATGCCCATCGGGAACCTTGATTCCATTGGTTCTGCCAGTTGACGTTGCCCTGGTGGGCACTGACGTCCTGTCCGGCAATGCCGATGGAGGGGCGCCAGTGTCCCGGGTCAGCCGCCATGGGGAACGCTGAGTCCACGGCTCCGCCGATTGCTTTCGCTCCAGAAGGCTGCGAAGCCGCCTTCTGCTGCTTGGCCATTACTCTCGGCGAGCGCTGCCCCATTTCTGCACCACCGGCTGGAATGGCGGCTCGCATGGCCGTTTTCATGGCTTCGGCGTCCGGGGCGTTGCCGGGCATGGATTTGGGTGTTGCGACAGGTGCTTCGGGCTGACCGGAGGCGGTTGGGCTTGTCACCACGGGTGAGGGTTCGACGGCGGCCGGCCGCTCTTGCTGCTCGGGCACCTGCGCATCCGTTGGCAACTCGCTGTCCGGCGCGGACCCGGAGCCGTCACCGGCCGGCCGGGGGCCTTGCGGCGGCGGGCTTTCCTGAGTGTTGGAATGCGGGGCCGGTTGAGGTCCGGAAGGCTGCGCCCATGCGGGAACTCCAAGGCTGCAAGCCGCCAGCAATGCGACAGTTAGCGCCAGGCCGGCACGTGCAAGAGGGATGCGGTGGACCGGGTCCATCGAATTAGTTTTCATTTTCACATCCGGCCCTGTACCGCGGCTTAGCGGCGCATGGTGTGGCTTGCGGACAAGCTCCAGGGCGGGCGCCTGCGCATGAGACCAAAGGCCAGCTCCTAACGGGCTTTACCCTAACATTCCGAAACTGGAGTGACTAGTGGGATTCAGGTTGCTTGTGTGACAGATGATGGCACTTATCCACACGTGTTTCCTCGGTGACTTGGGCGAAGCGACTGGCTCGCCTAGCGTGAATGACTCGAGATGCGCCTCTCATTTACGGTTCGTGATCATGGGGAGAGATGTGGATGCTGTAAAAATCGTCGAAGGAGAAGTCCGGGAACTCATACGACGCCGCGGGCTGGATCCGCTGGAACAAACAAAGGACGTTCGGCTCCTCGTGGATGAGGCCGTCAACGATTACGACGAGCGGGCACTCCTGGGCCCCCTGCCGTCACTCGGACACCTCGAGGCCGCCCGACAACACATCTTCGATGCCGTAGCAGGGTTTGGGCCGCTGCAGCCGCTCTTGGATGATGCCGGAATCGAAGAGGTATGGATCAATGCGCCGCACGAGATCTATGTGGCCCGCAATGGGGAATCCGAGCTGACGACCGTAACACTCACCGAGCAGCAGGTGCGGGATCTCGTGGAAAGGATGCTCAAGAGCTCGGGGCGCCGTTTGGATCTCTCATCCCCTTTCGTGGATGCGGCACTTCCCGACGGATCCAGGTTGCACGTAGCGATCCCGGACATCACCCGTCAGCACTGGGCTGTCAACATCCGGAAATTTATCGCGCGGGCAAACCGACTCGAACACCTCGTTGAGCTTGGAAGTCTGACACCCCAAGCTGCCAGGTTCCTTGGCGCGGCAGTAGCCAGCGGGCTCAACATCCTGGTGTCGGGAGCCACCCAGGCGGGAAAGACAACCATGCTGAACTGCCTTGCCGCAAGCATCGGTTCCCGTGAACGTGTCATCACGGTCGAGGAGATCTTTGAATTGCAGCTCCCGCTGCGCGACGTAGTCGGGCTGCAATGCCGCCAGGCGAATCTCGAAGGGGGAGGGGAAATTCCGTTGCGGCGGCTGGTTAAGGAAGCGCTTCGGATGCGTCCGGATCGCTTGGTGGTGGGAGAGGTCCGCGAAGCCGAAAGCCTCGATATGCTGATCGCCCTGAATTCCGGGTTGCCTGGGATGTGCACTGTGCATGCCAATTCTGCACATGATGCCGTCACTAAGATCTGCACGCTACCACTCCTGGCAGGAGCGAATATCTCCAGCGCTTTCGTAGTACCCACAGTGGCATCCTGCATCGACCTCGTGGTGCACTGCGGCCGACATTCAACCGGGCGTAGGCAGGTAACCGAAATTCTCTCCCTGGGGCGCAGGGTGGAAAACGGGATCATCGAATCCACTGGTGTCTTCGGCTTGGTTGCAGGTCAATTGCAGCCCAGGGCAAACTCCATGCCGGCAGCGGAAAAGTTTGCCAGGGCAGGCTTTGACGTGGCTGCCCTCTTGGAGTTGAACTGATGGCCCCGTTGCTTGGGATCGTGGGTGGTTTGGGAGTGTTCCTCGTTTGGTGGTCCGCATGGGTCGAGCCACCGGTTGAATCCAGAAGAAGCAGGCCCCGTCGCTTGGACCTCCTTCTGATGTCAGCAGGGATCGAAAAAGTAACGGGCGGCGGACTCCTTGCCACCTGCGCCGGCTTCGGCTTGTTTGCCCTGCTGGCGTTTTACGTTCTGAC
Source organism: Paenarthrobacter sp. GQ52 (assembly GCF_059759005.1). Lineage (NCBI taxonomy): Bacteria > Bacillati > Actinomycetota > Actinomycetes > Micrococcales > Micrococcaceae > Paenarthrobacter > Paenarthrobacter sp. GQ52. Next base: position 179,392 of record NZ_JCAXEJ010000003.1, on the reverse strand, counting down.
AGGGTCGCCGCCGGTTGCCTCGTGTTTTGCGATATTCGGTTCCTGGATTCCGTTTGCGGCTGTACGCTGGCGGGCCCGGAAGCGCAGGACTGCGCTCCGGCAACTGTGGCCGGATGTTGTGGACCACTTGCGGTCCGCGATTCGTGCGGGTCTTGCACTGCCGGAGGCGTTGATCCAGCTGGGACACAATGGACCGGAAGAGCTAAGGGAATTGTTCCTGGACTTTGGAGCCGACTATAGAGCTGCCGGGAATTTTGAGGCGGCGGTGAACAGGCTCAAAGGTCGGCTGGCAGACCCTGTGGCCGACCGCATCATAGAGGCCCTGCGAATGACCCGCGAAGTGGGCGGTTCAGACCTTGGGCGCATGCTGGGTACCCTCTCGGTGTTCCTGCGTGACAGCGCCCGGACCCGCAGTGAGCTTGAGGCCCGGCAGTCCTGGACCATCAATGCTGCCCGGCTTGCTGTAGCTGCTCCCTGGATAGTTTTGGTGGTCATGGCAAGCCGGCCAGAAGCCATGATGGCTTTCAACTCCGGCATGGGCGCGGTGGTGTTACTGGGAGGGCTGCTGATCTCAGTTTTTTGCTACTCCGTGATGCTTCGCGTTGGTGCCTTGCCAGAGGATGAGCGGGTTTTTCAATGAACACCTCGGTTGCTATCGCCATGTTGTGCGGCCTGATTCTCGGAGCCGGATGCTGGCTAATGCTGGTGCGGCTCCCGTTCATGCGGCCACCGAGATTCTCTGACCGCATTGAAGCGCAGTTGAAGTCGCAAAATCTCGATTCGCGCCTGCTCCGCGCGCCAACACAGAATCTCACGCCCTTCGGCCCGTTGGAACGGATTCTCCGTCCAGTCATTCGCGATGCAATCATCGCTATGTCCAGCTTCAATCCCGGTTTAACAGCCCTGGGCAAGAGGCTTGCCCGTGCCGGATCGACAAAATCCACCTTGGATTTCCGGGCTGAGCAGCTTCTGTGGGCCAGCGCCGCTTTCGTGCTCGCTGTCCTCGTGGTTATCGCGGGCGCGACCTCCGGGCGATTCAGTCCGGCCGGCTCTTGTATCGCAGTCCTGGGAAGCGCGCTAGGAGGTTACCTGCTTCGCGATTTTGTGTTGGGACTGAGGATCAAACGGAGGGAATCAAGGATGTTGTCCGAGTTTCCCCAGTCTCGCGGAGCTCATGGCGCTCGCTGTTGCTGCGGGAGAGAGCGCGATGGGCGCAATGGACAGGGTGAGCCGTAGCTCGAATGGTGAACTTTCCGGGGAATTTGCCACAATCCTGGCGGATACACGGTCGGGGAAACCACTGACGGAAGCACTTCAGGCCTTTTCATCAAGGGCGGAATTGCCGCCCCTCGTTAGGTTCATCGACGGTCTGGTGGTTGCTGTCGAACGCGGAACGCCCTTGGCGGACGTCCTACGGGCGCAAGCGGCAGACGTCCGCGACGCCGCACAACGGGAACTTATGGAGTCTGCAGGCCGAAAAGAGATTGCCATGATGGTGCCGCTTGTCTTTGGCGTGCTTCCTCTGACCGTAGTCTTCGCTGCTTTCCCGGCCATCGCGGCTCTGGAAATGAGCCTCTAACGCACAGCCATCAATCTGTCCTATCCGTACATTCAACCAGCGACGCTACGTCAGTGCCTGCTGGAAACACATTGGGGAAACCATGAAACGAGTTACAAACAAACTGTCCGCTGTCTCTCTCCCTCTGCTTTGCCCCTCATGGGTGTTCGTGGCCATTGCTTTGAGGGCACTGCCCTACAAGGAAAATCGCGAGCGCGGGGATGTCCCTGGTTGGGTGATGATCACCCTGATGTCAGCGATCCTCGTGGCTGGACTACTTGCCATCGCCACACCGGCGTTGGGCGATCTCTTCAATCAAGCAATGAGCAAGGTGGGCAAGTAGGGCGTCGGGATGGACATCAAGGGCCCCGTGGGTGATTGTTTCAAGCCGGCAAGTGTTGGACATGTGAACGAGCGCGGATCAGCGGTTGTTGACTTCGTGTTGGTTGGCGCATTGCTGACCCTGTTTTTCCTGGCGATTGTTCAACTAATGCTGGTGCTGCACGTTCGGAACACGCTTATTGATGCTGCCGCTTCCGGAGCGGGGTACGGGGCGTTGTCGGATCGAACGTCCGCGGACGCCCGTTCCCGGACTGCCGAGTTGATTGGTGCCGCGTTGAGCGGTGATTTTGCCCGCGATGTCACGTCGACTGAAATCACGATGGATGGGATCCGAACCTTGGAAGTGACAGTGAGGGCACCTCTGCCGGTGGTTGGCCTGATCGGCCCCGCCCAAACCTTGGAGGTCAAGGGTCATGCAGACCTCCCGGGGTGACACGCCAAGGTCACTACTCGTCGCTTTCCGGCTTAGGCTGCGGGCGGCCTTGTGCTTACGGACGGAGCCGCTTGGGACAGCAACGACTTACGCTCCCCATCAGGAACAGGAAGCCCAAGGGGGCAACGCCACGGTGGAATTCACCTTCCTGGCGTTGTTGCTCATGGTCCCCGTGGTCTATTTCGTGGTGACCGTAGGCCAGATTCAGGGCGGATCGTTTGCTGTGGTGGGTGCTGCTGACCAGGCAGCTAAAGTCTTCGTGACGCAAGGGGATCCCGCCAGCGCAAGGATCGCAGCGGAGCGCAGTGTTCTTCTGGCCCTCAAGGACCACGGCCATGGACTCGAGAAGGCCAGTATCACCATCGATTGTGATCGTGGGAGTTGTTTGGCGGCCGGTGCGACCGTAACCGTGACAGTGCGCCTGGAGGTGTCTTTGCCCTTGATGCCGTTCGGGGACGTGCTGCAATTGCACGCGAGTCGACTCAGTGCCTCGGCATCGCAGGTTGTAGGGCGTTACCAATGACAGTGGGGTCATCGAGTGGACACTCTCGGGAGGATGGCCAGGTAACGGTTCTCATCCTGGGGTTCGTGCTGTTGTCGCTTCTCCTGGCCTCGGTGGTCATGGGAGCTTCAGCTATCTATCTGGAGCGCAAGAAGCTCTTGTCCCTGGCTGACGGAGCGGCTCTCGCGGCCGCGGATTCCTACACAGTGGGGGATATTGGGGGAAGTACTACTCCTTCTACCTCGCTGGTGGATGCGAGGGTCCTGGCCGCGACCGTCTCCTACCTCGACGACAGCAACGCTTTTTCCCGCCATGACCAGCTTGCTGTGGCAGCGGGGACGGGTAGCGAGCCGGGGGGTACAGCGGTGGTAGTCCTCACCGCCATGGCGCATCCGCCGGTGATCAGCTTTCTACTCCCCGAAGGGATTCTCATTGAGGCGAGGTCAACGGCCCGTTCCCGGCTGACCCAGTAAGTGCATCTTCCACGGGCAGGGCGAGGACGCCATGAGCGAGGTCAACGGATAGCGTACGCTGGGAAGATCATGGCTGAAATTGATTTTCCCGCGGAAATCCGCGCACTTCGAGCAACGTACAGCTCAATCGAGAACGTCACCGATATCGATGCCCTCAAGGCTGAGATCGCTGAGCTGAGCGAGCAGGCAGGGGCTCCGGACCTTTGGGATGATCCCGCTTCTGCTCAGGTGATCACCTCCCGGTTGTCGCACCGGCAGTCCGACGTTGAGCGCCTGTCCAAGCTCGCATCCCGGATTGACGACCTCGAAGTCCTGGTGGAACTGGGCCAGGACGAGGGCGATGAGGATTCGATGGCGGAAGCGGCCAAAGAACTTTCCTCTATCCGCAAGGCGCTGGCGGAACTCGAGATTACAACCCTTTTGTCGGGCGAGTATGACGAACGCGAAGCTGTAGTGACCATCAGGGCAGGAGCCGGCGGCGTTGATGCTGCCGACTTCGCAGAGATGCTCATGAGGATGTACCTGCGTTGGGCGGAACGCCATGGCTACCCGACCACTGTGATGGACACGTCCTATGCCGAAGAAGCCGGTCTGAAATCCGCCACCTTCGAAGTCAAGGCACCATACGCCTTTGGCACGTTAAGTGTTGAAGCCGGAACCCACCGGTTGGTCCGCATCAGTCCTTTTGATAATCAAGGGCGCCGTCAGACATCCTTCGCAGCGGTAGAAGTCATCCCCTTGATCGAGCAAACAGACTCCATCGAGATCCCGGACAACGAAATCCGCGTGGACGTCTTCCGGTCCTCGGGCCCGGGCGGCCAGTCGGTCAATACTACTGACTCCGCAGTGAGGCTGACTCACATCCCCACGGGCATTGTGGTTTCGATGCAGAACGAGAAATCGCAGCTTCAGAACCGGGCGGCCGCCATGCGTGTGCTCCAGTCCCGATTGCTTCTGGTGAAGAAGGAACAGCAAGACGCGGAAAAGAAGGCTTTGGCCGGAGACGTTAAAGCGTCCTGGGGTGACCAGATGCGTTCCTACGTCCTCAATCCCTACCAGATGGTCAAGGACCTGCGGACGGAACACGAGGTGGGCAACACCTCGGCGGTGCTTGATGGAGATATAGATGATTTCATCGACGCCGGCATTCGCTGGCGTACCGGCAACCGAAATGCAGCGGCCAACTAGGAACCGTGTAAGGCGGCCCGGGTCACCCAGGGCTTTGGATTCCGCGACACGCCCTTGAAAGCCGCGGAATAGCGGCTGAACCGTGCGTATAGTCGAGTGGCCGGTGCTCTCACTTCCCCCATCGAAAGCCCGCGCTCCGGCTGTTGGACTGGGCGACTATGTCATGTCCGGCGGGGTTCTAAAGGGCCATGATCAGATTTGAGAATGTCACCAAGGTCTACGAGCAGAATGCCCGACCGGCGCTCGATTCTGTGAGCCTTGAGATCAACCGCGGCGAATTCACCTTCCTGGTGGGCGCTTCTGGATCAGGCAAGTCCACGTTCCTGCGGTTGATCCTGAAAGAGGACAAAGCCTCGTCCGGATCCGTTTATGTCGCTGGCCAGAATGTTGCCAACATTTCGAGTTGGCGCGTCCCGAAGCTCCGGCGCGGAATCGGCGTTGTCTTCCAGGACTTCCGGTTGCTCCCTCAGAAGAACGTATTCGCCAACGTAGCATTCGCGATGCAGGTGATCGGCAAAAGCCGCTCGATTATCAGGGAGACAGTACCTGAGGTCCTGAAGACGGTTGGACTTGAGGGCAAGGAACGTCGCATGCCTCATGAACTTTCCGGTGGTGAGCAGCAGCGCGTGGCGATCGCCCGCGCCGTCGTAAACCGCCCCGGCATTTTGCTGGCGGACGAACCGACCGGAAACCTTGACCCCATCACGTCGATGGGAATCATGGGAGTCCTGGACAAGATCAATCAGAACGGCACCACGGTAGTGATGGCAACCCACGACGACGACATCGTCAATGAAATGCGCCGCCGCGTGGTGGAACTCAAGAACGGCAAGGTCATTCGCGACGAAGCCAAGGCGCTGTACACCTCGATGATTCCCGTGGTTGGGGAATCGCGCCGGCTGCGGGACGCCAGCGGGGAAGAGCTCAACCGTGCGCAGGGGGCACAGCTGTGAGGCTTTTGTTTATCCTCGGGGAAATCGGTGGTGGCCTGCGTCGGAACCTCTCCATGGTGATTTCCGTGGTCTTGGTGACTTTTGTTTCCCTGACGTTCGTGGGCGCGGCGGGAATGCTGCAGATGCAGATCAACCAGATGAAGGGCTATTGGTACGACAAAGTCCAGGTAGCTGTCTTCCTCTGTAATGATGGTTCGACGGCGGTCGGTTGCGCTTCGGGGTCGGCCACCAAGGAACAGCAGGATAACCTCCAGGCAATGCTCGAATCCCCGGCAATCAAGCCGTACATCAACGACTTCCAGTTTGAGTCCCAAGCCGAGGCGTACACGCACTTCAAGGAGCAGTTCTCCAACTCGCCGATAGTGGATTCCGTATCCGAGGACCAGTTGCCGGCCTCGTTCCGGATCAACATGAAGAACCCCGAAAAATACGAAATCATCAGTGAGACGTTTTCCTCGCAACCGGGTGTTGAAACGGTCAGTGACCAACGGCAGGTGCTCGAGCGCATTTTTTCCTGGATGAACGGGGCATCGGTTGCGGCCATTGGCGTGGCAGCCGTGATGATTTTCTGTGCAGTCCTCCTGATCACCACCACCATCCGGCTGTCGGCCTTCAGTCGACGCCGGGAGACAGGAATCATGCGGCTGGTGGGTGCGTCAAAGACGGTGATTCAACTGCCGTTCATCCTTGAAGGTGTCATAGCTGCCGTTGTGGGAGCGCTGCTGGCCTCCGTCACGCTCTGGCTTATGGCCCACTTCTGGCTCAACGGCGACTTGTCGAGGCAGTTCCTCAACACCCCGTTCATCTCCTCCACGCAGGTCCTGGTGATCGCGCCGGTGTTGATTGCCCTTGGCGCTGGTCTTGCCGGCATCTCTTCCCTCCTGACTCTCCGGCGTTACCTGAAGGTCTAACCGTGAACGCCCTGACTGAAACAACCGCCATGCTGACAAGCGAAAAGGAATCCTGATGACCACGTTGGACCCGAACCCCCTGCGCAGGCGCCTTGCGTCGGGCCATGCTCGGTTTCTGGGGGCGGTTCTTGCTGTTGGCCTGGCTGTCAGTCTCCTTTCAGGTGCTCCATCAGCCCAGGCAGACAGCCTTGAGGACCAGCAGGCTGCGCTGGAAGCAGAAGCGGCCCGGGTCCAGGCTTCGCTCGAGTTTGTTGACTCAAACATCGCAAAGGCTGCCGGTGACCTGGTGATCTACCAGGGGCGGCTTCCTGGCGCCCAGCAGGCTCTGCTTGAAGCGCAGGGTCGGGTGGCGAGTGCGGTCAAGGAAGTCGAGGCACTTGCTGCCAGGGTTGAGCTCGCCCAGCAGAACAAGGCCAAAATTACGGAGCAGCTGGAGAGCGATAAGCAGAAGATCACTGACACCAAGAAGCTGATCGGACAGATCGCCTCGCAGGCCTACAAGTCCGGTGGAGTTCCCACTAACATTGCACTTTTGTTCGGCTCCAGTGAATCCGGAAGCTTGACCGAGTCCATGGATTTGGCTGACCAGGCCATGCGCAGCCAAAACGCGGCGATGACCAAACTCACCCAGCAGAACGCCACCAACGTGAACTCCCAAGCGAGGCTTGTTGCTGTCGAGGAAGAAATCCAGGACCTGAAGGCCAAGGCGGACGCCGCACTTGACCGGGAAAAGTCGGCGAGGGACGAAGCGGCGAGCAAGAAAGCCGAAGTCGACAAGCTCATTGAAGACACCACCCGCCTCAACGGGCAACTGCAGGCCGCCAAGCCGGGCATCGAAGCCAATCTTGCCCGGGTGAAGGCCGAACAAAATACGGTGGCCGCCGAGATCGTGGAGCGTGACCGGAAGCTGAGGGAAGCATGGGAAGCGGAACAGCGCCGGATTGCCGAAGAGGCTGCGGCCGCGGCTGCTGCTGCAGCAGCAGCGCAAGGTAGGCCTGCACCTCCGGAACCGCCGTATTCTCCTCCGCCAGCTGGTTCGCCGTCGGCGTTCGGCCTTCGGCACCCCTTCGCAAGTGCTGTCCCCATCACCTCCGGATTTGGCTGGCGTGCAACGCCACCAGGCACCATTGATTTCTATGGCACCGGTGGTTACATGCACACCGGCATCGACTTCGGTGCGGCATGTGGCACGCCCGTCTACGCAGCGGCGGCGGGCGAGGTCTTCAACTCGGGCTGGAACTCGGCCGACGGCGGCGGATGGCGGGTAAAACTGTCCCATGGTGTGGTGCAAGGCAACTCGCTGACCACCATCTATTACCACAACAGCAGCATTGTCGTAGCAAACGGCCAGCAAGTATCGGCGGGGCAACTCATCGCATACTCGGGCAGCACGGGTAACTCGACAGGTTGCCACGCGCACTTCGAAACCTGGCTCAACAGTGCCGCAGTGGACCCCATGACTCTCCTCTAGCGTGCCGATAGCGCGCAGAGGCTATGCCGCGCTGGCGTACACTAGTTGAAATCCGCATCTAAACAAGGAGTTCTACCGTGCCCAAGGAAAGTGGCCGTAAGGTAGTGGCCACCAATCGGAAGGCCCGGCATAACTACCATGTCCTGGACACCTATGAGGCAGGCATTGCCCTCATGGGAACAGAGGTGAAGTCCCTCCGTGAAGGTCATGCCTCCATGGTTGATGGCTTCTGCACCTTCTACAACGACGAACTGTGGATGGAGGGCATCCACATCCCTGAGTATCACCAAGGGAGCTGGACCAACCATGCTGCACGCCGGCGTCGTAAGCTCCTGCTGCACCGCGATGAACTGGACAAGATCTCGCAGAAAATTCGCGAGTCCGGCTTTACCGTTGTGCCGCTCCAGCTCTACTTCCTGGACGGCCGGGCCAAGGTGGAAATTGCTATCGCCCGAGGCAAGAAGGATTACGACAAGCGCCAGACACTCCGTGAGCAGCAGGACAAGCGTGAGTCGCTGCGTGAGTTGCGGGAACGCAACCGACGCTAGGCAGCGTGTCTTCGGGAATGATTCGCCGGATGGATGCGTTATGATAGGTAGTCCGACGGGAGTTCAAAGACTCTTGCCGGGTTTGGTAACAAAATACGGGGATGATCGGTTTCGACGATGTTAGTCGCGACAGGTGAAGCGGGCCGAGGATGCAGAATTATCTCGTAAACGCTGTCTGCAAACCAATAAGTGCCGAATCTAAGCGCACTGACTTCGCTCTCGCTGCCTAAGCAGTAAGACAGTCCGTCAGCCCGGGGTTGCTATCGCCCCGGTTCCTGGCGTCATTTAGATAGCCACTGCTGTTTGCCTTTGTCATTGAGGTAAACGGGACTCTTAGATGACTGGGCCCGGATCAGCCACCTGTTCGCAGGATGGCTGGGGCCGAGAAAATCCGACGCGAACTGCGCCCGGAGAAGCCCTGACAAAACGACATCGGACGGGGGTTCAATTCCCCCCATCTCCACCCCGGAAAGCCCTCGGATCCTCGTGATCCGGGGGTTTTCTTTTTGCCACGCGCCATCGTTCACCCACGGCGTAGCAAGTTCCGGACTACCGGCAACTGCATGGCAGTTGTACAGGGTAGACGCGTCGCCGAAGGTTAGCGGTGAAGCGCGGGGGACCTTGGCAGGAGGCACGAGATGACGACAAACCAGGCTTTCGAAGAAAAGGCGTCAGACGACGACGGAGCCTTGGACGCGTACTCACAGATCGTCATACGGGTTGCCGAGTCGGTGACGCCCCACGTTGCTGCAATCGAAATGACGAGTACAGACCGCCGCGGGCGGGTCCGCGGAGGAAGCGGTTCAGCTGTGGTCTTCACCGGCGACGGATACATGCTGACCAACGCCCACGTGGTGGCAGGCATCCAGTCCGGACGGGCCGTTTTCGCGGATGGCAAGCAAACTGATGTGGAGCTGGTGGGCGCAGACCCCCTCTCCGACCTGGCCGTGGTCCGTGGAGTGAAGTCAACCCCGCCTCCGGCTTTGCTGGGCAACGCTGACACCTTACGGGTGGGCCAGCTGGTGATTGCTGTGGGGAACCCGCTCGGTTTGGCCGGTTCGGTAACTGCTGGCGTGGTGAGCGGGTTGGGGCGTTCCATCCCCGTACGAGCGGGCGAACACAGGCGGGTGATTGAGGACGTCATTCAAACCGATGCTGCGCTCAACCCAGGGAACTCCGGGGGTGCACTGGCGGATACGCGGGGACGCATCGTGGGCATCAACACCGCCGTAGCGGGTCTCGGGCTGGGGCTGGCAGTACCCATAAACACCACAACCCAGCGCATCATCGCCGCGCTGCTGAGGGACGGCCGCGTGCGCCGCGCTTATCTTGGCCTGGTGAGCACTCCGATACCACTGGATGCAAGTTCGGTGGTTCGGACCGGCCAGAAAGAAGGCCTGCGAGTAGTGGAGGTCATTCCGGGCTCGCCGGCGGAATTGTCCGGGCTCCAAGCGGGGGATGTGGTGCTGCGTGCGCAGGATCGTGCGGTGTCCAGCGCCGAAAGTTTGCAGAAATTGCTGTTTGCCGAGGCTATCGGCCAGCCGTTCCCGCTGACGGTGCTCCGGGAAGGCACAGTAGTGAAGCTGACTGCCCTCCCATCCGAAATGAGCCAGCTGGCCTAGCCCTCGCGAACGTCGACAACGCCGATGAAACGGCTTCCCACGCCTTCATATTCGCTGCGGACATCGCCGAGGAACAGTTCGGGAAGTTCGCTGTTCCGGTGGGTGCCACAGAAGACGAACGAAAAGTCCGGCCACCATTTCTTGGGGCGAACGGCCTCGGTGTATCCGCAGACAGCACACGTCAGGTGTACCCAGACGGGTCGCTTGCCGGTGCGGTTGGCCCTGGACTGAACCAACCACGCCGGGGGATTGTCCTGGATGTCCCGGAGTTCGGCCTCGGAGAGGCGGGACGGAATGCCGTGGCGTTGGGCCATTTCCATCGAAATATCAAGGGCCAATGCGGCATCACGTCTGCTAATCACTATTCAACGATACGGGACTTCCCGGGCGTAGGCTGTGCACATGACTGACGCTGCGGTCCTTCCGCCGAGCACACCTCTCCAGAAACGCGTGCTGGTGGTGGCAATTGTGGCGTCGTTCATCGCTATCCTCGATGGATTTGTGGTGAATCTCGCGTTGCCAGCCATTGGAAGGGAACTGGGTGGCGGCCTGGTCATCCAACAGTGGGTGGTGGACGCTTACCTGCTCTCACTGGGGGCCTTGATCCTGGTTGCCGGTTCACTATCTGACCATTTCGGCAGGGCAAGAATTCTTGAATGGGGGCTGGCCGGTTTTGCCGTGACCTCGGTGATGTGCGGGCTCGCGTGGACGGGCGAAGTGTTGGTAGTCTCCCGGGCACTGCAAGGGATAGCCGGCGCCCTCCTTGTTCCGAGTTCGCTCGCCATGATCATCTCGTCGTTCACCGGCCCGGCGCAGTCAAAAGCCATCGGGCAGTGGTCGGGTTGGACGAGCGCTGCGGCTATTGTGGGTCCGCTGATCGGCGGCATCGCTGTCGACCTGCTCTCATGGCGGGTGATCTTTTTCATCAATGTCATCCCTGCTGTTGCCATCTGGCCGATGCTTGCAAGCCTGCGGTCGTCGGATGCGGCGAGGGACAAGAGCAAAAGCATCGACTACCTGGGAGCTTTCCTGGCCATGGTTGGCTTGGGCGGGCCAGTGTATGCCTTCATCGAACAGGGGAGGATGGGGTGGGGGAGCGCCCAGGTATGGGTCCCACTGGTGGTGGGTGTGGTTGCGATGGTGCTGTTCCTCATCCACGAGGCCCGGACTGCTGAGCCCATGTTGCCGTTGCGACTCTTCAGTATCCGAAATTTTGCCTGGGGTAATCTCGCCACTCTGGCCATCTATGCCGCGATCTCCCTGGGTTTCTTCGTGTTGGGCATTTACCTGCAGCAGGTAGGCGGCATGGGCGCCACCGTGGCGGGCCTGGCGCTGCTTCCCGGCACAGTCATCCTGATGCTGGGTGCGTCCTACTTTGGTGGTCTCGCCGGAAAATACGGCCCCAGATGGTTCATGACGGTAGGCCCTCTACTGTGCGGTGCGGGCTTCCTGATGTCATTGACTGTCCAAGAGCCGCTCAACTACTGGACGCAGGTGTTGCCGGGGCAGATTGTCTTTGGCCTTGGCCTGGCGACGTTGGTTGCGCCCCTCACGGCTGCCATTCTAGGCGCTGTTCCCTCGGAGGAGGCCGGGATCGGTTCAGCCGTGAACAACGCGGTTGCCCGTATTGCGGGTCTGATCTCCATCGCCTTCGCTGGGGTGATTGTGGGGCCGGCCTTCACCCGGGACGGACTGTACAACGCTTTGCTGGTGACCGCGGGCCTGTTCCTGTTCGGGGCGCTGGCCTCCGCCGTCGGAATCCGGAATCCTGTGCAGGAAGCTCCGGCGGCCGCCGTCAGCGAACCTCATACCGCGTCCGACGACGGCGGTGCGAGCGGGCAGCCAAGCTGACCTAAGGCGCGCCTGGGCTCAATGGGGCCTGGGCTTGTCAGGATCGGGCTTACCGGGCTGGAAGGATGCAGCCTTCGTGCGTCTCCGCGCTTTGAACCCAGAGAGCTGAAGTGACCTCGTCCGCGAGGTCGAACTCGCGGCCTTTTGCGCCGCTGCCGATGCGCACCACCAAAGCTCCGCCGAAGGGTTTGCGGCCCACCACTTCAACGGGCGCGTCCAAGGAAATCTCTTCAGAGGCAAGGTATCGCAAGAGGTCCGGATTCTCATCGCTGATTCGCGTGATCCTGCCTGAGTGGCCCTGATCCAGTTCAATCATTCGGTAAGCGTGCGGCAAGTCGACCGAACCATCTGCCGAGGGAATCGGGTCTCCATGTGGGTCCCGGACAGGATGTCCAAGCTTGGCCGACATCCGCTCAATGAACGTATCGGACACAGCGTGTTCCAACATTTCGGCTTCGTCGTGGACCTCGTCCCAGCTGTAGCCGAGTTCATCCACCAAGTACGTCTCAATCAGCCGGTGCCGGCGCACCATGGACAGCGCGAGCCGCATTCCCTGAGTGGTCAGCCTGATGGCGCTGTAAGGCTGGTGATCGACCAGGCCTTGGTCCTTGAGCTTGCGCACCATCTCAGACACCGAGGAGTTAGCCACTCCCAGGCGCTGGGCAAGTTGGGACGACGTAATTGGTTTGTCCTGCCACTCCGTGTAGGAGTAGATGACCTTGACGTAGTCCTCGATCGAGGATGAGGGCGTACTGGTCTTCACACCCCAAGCCTACCGTGGCGTTGTACCTTGAACCTTGACTGCCCGCCAGGTCTGCGTCATGTAGGGCAACCCGATGGTTTCACCAGGGACATGGCCGAGGTGGTCGTAGAGGTACCACTCCAGGTTGCCCATGACCTTCGCACGGGTGGCGTCGTTGGCGCGGAGGTAGTAGCTGCGCGACTTGGTCAGTTCCATGATGTCCTCCGGCGTCAGGGCATCCTCCCACCGGGTCAGATGACTTTCCAAACCTTCAAACTCCGGGCCGATGACTGGCCGGAATCCGGGCTTGTGGACATCGCCTGCATGCATGATGCGTGAAAGGCGGTGAACCCACGGGATTGAAGTGTCCAGTTGATTCCAGATCAGTCCCAAGATCCCATGAGGCCGCAGGATCCGGGCGATCTCCGTGCTCGCTGCGAGGGGCTCGCACCAGTGCCAGGCCTGGGCAACGCTGACGACGTCGAATGCTGAGTCCGTCAGTCCAGTTGCCTCGGCCGTTCCCTCCAGCGCACTGACGTGGGGGTAGGCTTTTCGCAATTGCTCCAACATGTCCGTGGAAGGATCGACCGCGGTAACCGCCAAGCCGCGTTCTACGAGGAGTGCCGTGAACTTTCCTGTGCCGGCTCCGAGGTCCGCCGCTGACCTTGCCCCCGGAGGAACCAGCCAGTCCACGGAATCGGCGGGGTAGCCGGGTCGCACGCGGTCATAGTGTTCGCCGCCGTCCTGGAAGCTCTGACCGAGTTCATGCCGGCGGGAAGCATGCAGCCTTGGACCACGCGGCCCGGCTGGTCCGGGAGTACGTGGCTGTCCGCTGGAGGCAGCCGGTGAACGCAGGGCCACGAAAGCTCCTTCACAGGGTCGCTAAAAGTACCCTATGAATTTACCGCAGTGTTCCTGGTCCGCAGTGTTCCTAGTCAACAGTGCAGGGAGCTGCGCCCGCAGTGCCGGGAGTGTTCGGGGCCCATTCGGGGTAGCTGCGATGGTCATTTGCAGGAACCCAACGGCCCTCGTCCACCACGTAGTCCCATCCCAGTCCGTCGCGCTTGAGTCCTTCGATGCCTGCGAGCAGCCTGGTGGCGTCCTCCAACCGGGAGCCGACGCCGAAGCTGGCGCGCAGGGATCCGGAGGGGAGCCCGAGGCGTTTGAGGAGCGGGTGGGCGCAGAACCGGCCATCACGGAGGCCAACCCCGTGCTCGGCCGCCAGGTAAGCCGCAACCAGCCCGGCGTCGAATCCTTCTACGGAGAAGTTGACCACACCGATGGTGTCCAGGGAGTCAGCGAAGATCTTGTGGACGGTCACGCCATCGATGGCCTCCAGGCCCTGCACCAGGTACGAGCGGATGGCGGACTCGTGGGCATGCCACGCGTCCTGATCGAGCCCTGCGAGGACTTGGGTGGCGCGGGCAAGTGTCGCGGCGCCCAGCACGTTGGGGGAGCCGCCCTCGTGGCGCGCCGGGCCCGCGGCCCAGCTCACTGAGTCCAGGCGCGCTTCACGTACCGCGCCGCCTCCGGCCAGGTGCGGTATGCCGGCGTCGAGCCAGTCCGGACGACCCACCACGACACCCGCGCCGAAGGGGGCATAAAGCTTGTGTCCGGAGAAGACGATGTAGTCGACGTCCGCCTCGGTGATGTTGATCCGGCGATGAGGTGCGAGCTGCGCAGCGTCCACCACGATCCTTGCGCCGTGTTCGTGGGCAAGCGAAGCAAGGCGGGCGATGGGAAGAATTTCCCCCGTCACGTTCGAGGCGCCGGTAACAGCCAGCAGGCTGACCCCGCCCTGGGCAAGTTCGGCCTCGAGCTTGTCCACCGTTTCGGCCAGGGTTGGTGCCGCGACGACGCTGCGGTGGGGGACTCCCTGCCACGGAAGCAAGTTGGCGTGGTGCTCGATGTCCAAGTACAGGACCTCGCCCGCAAATTGGCCATCCACCTGCGGGAGGCATCCGGCCAGGAGGTTCAACGAGTCAGTGGTGTTCCGTGTGAAGATCACTGAGTCATCGGCACGCCCGCCGACGAAATCACGGACGATGTTCCGCGAGTTCTCGTACACCGACGTGCTGATTTGGGAGGCGTACCCGGCGCCCCGGTGAACGCTGGCGTAGTAGGGCAGGACCTCGTTGAGGTAGGCCGAAACGATGGTCAGGGCCGGGGCCGATGCGCCGTAGTCCAAGTTTGCGTAGCGGACGTGGCCACCCTGAATCAGGGGAGCCTGAAGCTCAGCGCCAGTGACCGCGGCAAGCGGACGCAGAGCGGTTATCGTCTCCGCTGTGGATTCTTCAACAAAGGACGGAATGGTGGTGGAGTTGAACGTGACAGTGCTCATGGAACCTCACTCAAGAGGGACCCCCATAGGGGGATCCGCGCTTGCCGCATCCGTTCCGGACCGGCCGGGTCGTCACCCGGGGCACCCCACCGCGAATGGAGGGTTGCCGGCCAGCAAACCGGGGTTTAGCGCTGGCACTCGTGACCTGTAAAAAAGGCTAAGGCACGTCCGGGGAGGCTTCCAAAGCCGCTTCCTTTTGTTAAGCCCTTTGTTACGTCGAATGCGAAATCCCTTCTTCGCCGAATAAAAAACGGCGGAGACCCCCTGCGGGGGCCATCCGCCGTCGAAAATTCCGCCTGCCGCTGGGTGGCCAGGCGTGGATAAGTTTAGAGAAGGTCGTCCAATCCGGGGTTGAGGCGCTTGAGGACCTCGGAGTGCAGGATCGAGTTGGTGGCCAGGGCGTTACCGCCAAACGGACCGTCTTCGCCTTCCAAGGATGTGAAACGGCCGCCTGCCTCGGTGACGATCGGGACGAGTGCTGCCATGTCGTAGAGGTTCAGTTCAGGCTCGCAAGCGATATCCACTGCCCCCTCGGCCACGAGGCAATACGACCAGAAATCACCATAGGCGCGTGTCCGCCAGATGTCTTCCGTCAGCCCCAGGAATTCATCCAGGTTGCCGCGTTCCTTCCACCCCGAAAGGCTGGAATATGACATGGAGGCGTCAGCCAGGCGGGAAACGTTGGACACCTTGAGCCGCGTTGCCGAGGCCAGGGAGCGGCCCATGTAGGCGCCCATGTCCTTCGCAGCCCACCATCGCTTGCCCAGCGCAGGCGCACTGACTACGCCCACCACAGGTTCCCCCTCATCCACGAGGGCGATCAACGTTGCCCACACCGGGACACCACGGACAAAGTTCTTGGTCCCGTCGATGGGGTCTATGATCCAGCGACGTGAACCGTGACCGCTGCTGCCGAACTCCTCGCCCAGGACCGCGTCCCGCGGACGGGAGCGGGACAGTTGACCGCGGATTGCTTCCTCTGCGGCCTTGTCAGCGTCAGTGACAGGTGTGAGGTCGGGCTTGGTTTCGATCTGCAGGTCCAGTGCCTTGAAGCGATCCATGGTCTGGGCGTCGACTGAATCGGCGAGGACGTGGGCCAGGCGCAGGTCATCGTTGTAGGTGGAAACGGGATGGGTCATGCCACCAAACTATCCTGAATCGTTCGCTGCATTGGGGACGTGAAGCAGACAACGAATCAGTTGACGGTGCCCAGTTCCTTGGTCTCTTTCGCTTCGAGCCTTGGGTCTGCACCCAGCAAGCGGCGCAAGGAGGCCAACCGGGCCACTCCCGATGGCCCGGCATGGCCATCGTTCACCCATGCATCCAGCCCGCAATTGGTGGCTGTGGCACCGTGCTTGCAGCCGCGGTCGCAGGTCTCGGTGCCGGGCTCAAGGTCCGGGAACGAGTGCAGTATCCGGTCCGGATCCACATGCGCCAAGCCGAAGGAGCGGATTCCGGGAGTATCGATGATCCAGCTGCCGGACGGTGCATCGTCCAGCTTCAACGCCAAAGCCGAGGATGATGTGTGCCTGCCACGGCCCGTAACCGCGTTGACGCCTCCAGTGGCGCGCTCTGCGCCTGTCAGCGCGTTGACCATGGTGGATTTGCCAACGCCGGAGTGACCGAGCATGACGGTGACTTTTCCACCCAAGTGCGAGCGGAGTTGGGATACGGCGACCTTGTCCAGCCGGGCTGATAGTCCGTCATCGGAACGGGCATCGATGCCGCCGGCCTCGGAGTCAGCGGTCCGGCTGATGATTACGGGAAAATCCAAGCTCAGGTAATTGGCCAGGAGTTCCGCCGGGTCCTTCACATCCGCCTTGGTGATGAGCAGCAACGGCTCGATGCCGGCGTCGTACGCTGCGACCAAGGCGCGATCAATGAATCCGGTGCGTGGCTCCGGGTTGGCCGCCGCAACAACCACCACGAGCTGATCGGCGTTGGCCACGACCACCCGTTCGATGGGGTCCGTATCGTCGGCACTCCGGCGAAGGAGGGTCTTCCGCTCTTCCACCCGGACCAGGCGCGCCAAGGTATCGGGAGACCCGGAGACGTCACCCACCAATGCGACGAAGTCGCCGGGGACAACGGGGTTGCGTCGCAGTTCGCGGGCGCGGGCTGCGATAACGATCCGTTCGTCGGCGGAATCTTCGCCAACAATTGCCCTGTACCGTCCGCGGTCCACGGTGATGATCCTGCCTATTACGGCGTCATCGTGGCTGGGGCGATCCTTGGTGCGTGGCCTGGATCCTTTTTTGCTGGGACGGATCCGGACGTCGGATTCGTCCCAGGAGCGTGCGTCACGGCCCATGGTTAGTTGCTGGCCTCATCAAGATCGGTGTTGGCATCAGTTGGCTGCAGCATTGCTTCCCACATCTTTGGAAAATCCGGCATGGTCTTCGATGTCGTGGCGATGTCCTCAACCTGTACGCCTTCGACGGCGAGCCCCAGGATGGCCCCGGCAGTGGCCATGCGGTGGTCTGCGTAGCTGTGGACCACGCCGCTGTGAAGGGCCGACGGGCGGATAACCAGGCCATCGGCGGTCTCTTCCGCGTCGCCCCCGAGGCCGTTGATTTCGGCAACCAGCGCGGCGAGCCGGTCCGTTTCGTGTCCGCGGAGGTGGGCAATACCGGTCAGCCGGGAGGGGCCGCTGGCCAATGCGCACAGGGCGGCCACAGTGGGTGCCAATTCGCTTGTTTCGTCGAAGTCGGCACCCTTGATTTCTGCCCCGCCGGTCACCGTCAGTGTCCCGTTTTCGAAAGTTACTTCTGCTCCCATGGTGGTCAGGATGGTGCGCCACTGGTCGCCCACTTGTGTGGTCCCGGCCGGCCAATTGGGGATGCGGACGGTGCCGCGTGTGGCCAGCGCAGCGGCGAGGAAAGGTCCTGCATTTGAGAGGTCCTGTTCGATCCGCTGGTCAAAAGCGCGGATGGGTCCCGGAGAGACCCGCCAGTGGTTGGGCACGGAATCGTCCACGACGACGCCGACGCTGCGGAGGACTTCCACGGTCATGGTGATGTGGTCCAAGCTGGGGACGGGCTTGCCCACGTGTTCCAGATGCAGGCCATCAACGAAGCGGGCACCCACCAGCAGTAACGCGGAAACGAACTGCGATGAGGCGCTGGCGTCGATCACAAGGTGGCCGCCCCGGACCTGGCCGGTTCCCTCTACGGCGAAGGGAAGGGACGACGGCGTCCTGCCGCCGTCTGCTGCCACTGGCACGCCGAGGGCGATCAACGCTTCGATGATGGTTCCCATGGGCCTGTTGCGGGCGTGGGGATCGCCGTCGAAGACTGTGACGCCCGTACGCAACGCAGCCAACGGGGGGACGAACCGCATGACAGTTCCGGCCAGCCCGCAGTCAATTGCCGTTTCAGCCCCTGTTGCGGCGGGATCCATGGGAGTAATTTCCAGGTCCGGTCCGAAGGCGCCGTCCCCGGATACCTCGGTGACCCTTGCCCCCAATTGCCGGAGGGCCTGGATCATGAGCGCAGAGTCGCGGGAATGAAGGGGAGCCCGCAGCCGTGAAGGACCATCCGCCAGTGCGGCCAACACCAGGAACCGGTTGGTCAGCGACTTTGAACCAGGGACCGTCACGGTTGCGTCCACAGGCCCCTTGGCGTACGGGGCCGGCCACAGTGGCAGCATGGTGGCGGCTTTGGTTGATTCGGTGTTTGCGGCGGTGGTACCGGTCATGCTTCCTTATGCTCCAACTGCGTTGTCAACGGCCTTGCGAACTGCTTTGTCTGCACGCTTGATCTGCTTGCCCGTCACCTTTTTGGCATCGGCGGCCAGGTGCTCCGCCCTCCAGGCGATGCTCGGCTGGCCCGCGGTATCAACAGAGGCCAGAAGCACACCACCCGTGAGGGAAATGTTCTTCAGCAGCTGGGCCTTGCGGGCACTTCGGCCTTCTTTGGTGCTGATATCGGCGGACCGCCACTCCACGTAGGAGTTCAAAGCCGACGTCACAGCCAGGACCGTGGCGGCAAAACGGGAGAGCTTGCCGAGCCCGAGCAAGGCTCCGGCGCCCAGTTGTGCCCCGCCGATGACGCGCGCCAAGGTCTTTTCATCAGTTTTGAAGGGAAGGGATTCCGAGGCACGGCGAAGGACTGGCGAGAGTTGCTTCGCAGTGTCGTCCGCGTTCCTGAGCTTATCCAGCCCTGCGACGACGAAGCTCGACGCGAGCATGGGACGTGCGAGAAAACGGATAACAGACATGTCTTGCCTCCTGGATGGCTTGCCACATTAGTTTGATAAGTGTTGTGTTCAAGGGGTGCAGTCTGCTCTAGTCTTGCACTTTTGCGGAATATTTACCCAGCAGCAGCCGTTGTGAACTTCAGGTGCGGTGGAGACCGGACTGCGGCATCGTGTTTGCCGCCTGTTGAACGGAGTTGGTTTTTTGACTTTGGTTAAGGACCGGTTGGTTCTACCGGAGCCTGCGTATGGGATGCAGCCGGAATCCCGGCAGCTGACAGTAGACTTGGCAACGATGAGCACCACTGAACCGGCCGCAGCGGCCATGTACCAGGCAACCGGCGCGGACGACGCGGCGGCTGTAACCGACGTCGATCCTGCTACGGAAACTCCAGAACAGCGGCGGGCGCGCTTTGAGCGCGACGCCATGCAGTACGTGGACCAGCTGTATTCGGCAGCCATGCGGATGGCACGCAACCCATCCGATGCTGAAGACCTGGTTCAAGAGGCTTACACCAAGGCGTTTTCTGCTTTTCACCAGTACAAGCCGGGGACCAACCTCAAGGCCTGGTTGTATCGCATCCTGACCAACACGTACATCAACCTTTATCGGAAGCGGCAGCGTGAGCCGCTGCAGTCCAACTCGGACACGATTGAGGATTGGCAGTTGGCCAAGGCAGAGTCGCATACTTCGGCTGGTTTAAGGTCCGCGGAGACTGAGGCCCTTGACCACCTCCCTGATTCCGACGTGAAGAACGCATTACAGTCGATCCCTGAGGAATTCCGGCTGGCCGTCTACTTCGCGGATGTTGAGGGGTATGCGTACAAGCAAATTTCAGAAATTATGAATACCCCGATCGGCACGGTCATGTCACGGTTGCACCGCGGCAGGAAGATGCTGCGGGACATGCTGGCGGATTACGCCGCCGAACGGGGCTTCAGGGCCCAAACCGAAGATCAGGCCGCGGCCGGAAGCAACAATCAGGAGAAAGAGAAATGAGCGACTGCCAAGGATTGGGCGATTGCGACGATACGCGAATGCAGCGGATCTACGAGTACCTCGACGGTGCGTTGACCCGCGAGGACTTAACTGAGATCAAGCAGCACCTGGACTCCTGCGAGGAGTGCGCCGAGCAGTATGACCTTGAGTGCCTCATTCGCACCATGGTCAAGCGATCATGCACTGAGTCCGCGCCGGAGAACTTGAAAAACTCCATCCTTGACAGGATTCACTCCATCAAGCCTGTGGACGCCTGATTCGGCTCTCATTCCACTCATTAGGGTTTAACATCGAAGGCCCCGGAAACCGCATGGTTTCCGGGGCCTTCGCTTTTAAGCCTGTGACGCTAAGCCGATGGCTTAGGTGTTGGGACGCTTGCCGTGGTTCGCGCCGCCGCGCTTACGGTCACGACGCTTACGTGCACGCTTGCTCATAGCTGGCCTCCTTCAAGGATTGATACTCAATAAAGCTGCCCTCCAGTTTCGCACATCAGAGCGCTGCGCCGCGAACCGGGCGGGTGTTGTGCTGCCTCGGAGCAGCCCCTTAGTCAGTTTCGCAGCGAGTTCCTGATCGAGATGCGGGCCTGGTCCAACACAGTGCGCACGGTTTCAAGGGCAATGGGAGTCAGCGGATGCGAGGCGCCATGCTGGCGCAATTCGACACGAATGTCGTCCCTGAAGGACTGAACCAATAGTTCCGCTTCCTTGAGGATGCGCTGGCCTTCGGGAGTGTAGCCCGCCGTCCTGCTCCGAAAAGCAGCCGAAGAGGCGCTGGTGCGCGCAGCCTCCGCTGTTGCCGCAAGATCTGCCCGCAGGCCACGCATATTTGCCCGGATGTCCTCCCGCAGGTCGTCTGCCAGCCTCCTGACGGAGGCCGATATGGTGTCCTCGACGGCGGCCAACTCCTGCCGGCGGCTGTCCAGCTCAGCACGGCCGGAATCGGTAATGAGGTATTTGGTGCGACGCCCTTCGGTCTCCGTGGCAACGAGGCCTTCCGCCTCCAGCTTTCCCAAGCGCGGGTAGATGGTTCCGGCGCTGGGGGAGTAGGTGCCGCCGAAGCGCTCGCCCAACTCCTTGATCAGCTCATAGCCGTGCTTCGGACCTGCCTCCAGCAAGGCAAGCAGGTACAGTCGCAGGGCGCCGTGGGCAAAAACCGGCGGCATCAGAGGCCCGCTTCCCCGGGGGCCGGGTGGCCGTTTTCCGGTGTGGGCGCCGATCCGTGCATGATGTAGGTCTTCCCGGACATCGTGTTGGTCCGAACCAGCATCAGCCTTTCGTCCGGGCCCACAATGGTGTGAACGTTGCTGCCAGGCTGGGCGTACATTTGGTCGTCGATCACCACGGTTCCGCTGGCCGATTTCGCTACGATGTCCAGGCCGACGTCGTGCGGCAGCCGGATGGTCAGGTCGCCGGAGACGGAGTTGGCGCCAAGGTCGTTGGTGTAGTCCTGGAGATCGAAGCTGAGGTCGCCGCTCACGGTGCTCGCACGGACATTCTTGAACTTGCCCGAGGCGGTAACTTCGCCGGAGACGCTTTTGGCGGTGAGGACGCCGTCGTGGTTTCTGGCGATGACCTCGCCACTGACTGTGTTCACGTGCAGTTCGCCGCTTGTGTTGTCCGCCAGGACGGAACCGGAGACGGTGTTCAGGCGGATGCGCCCGCTGATGCCGGACACCATGCCGTCACCACTCACGGTACCTGCTTCAACGTCGACGCCGGACGGCAGCGCAATGCCGACGATCACAGAGTTGGTGCTTGTGTTATTGACGGTCCCCATCAGGTTGCGGAACCAGCCCTGAGGTCCTTGGAGTTGGTGGCGGACTTCCAGTCTGCCGTCAACAAGCGTGACCGTCAGGGGGTCGCCAGTGATCTCACTGATTTCGATACGGACGTATGGCTCGTCGTGTGTCACCACGTCAAAGCGGCCCCTAACGATGCCCAGTTTGAGAGAGCGGACCTCCTCTACATCTAGTGTTTGCGGGCCCGTCACGGTCCATAGTTCGTCAGACATGATCCCTCCAAGTTGCGATATATCGCGTTGCTTAGGAACACGATATATCGCGTCTGGTCCAGGGGCAATGGTTTGTTGGCTAATGCGGGACGGCAGGCCTAACGCTAAGGCCGGTAAATCTTGCCGATGAGCGAGCGGGCAATGATTACTGCGGGATCGCGGCCGTCGGCAGTGGGCGCCAAATTAGTCCACACCACCAGCGTGACGGAGTTTATGGGGTCACTGCCCATAAAGGTGTTGAAGCCTGGAAGTTCTCCGGTGTGGCCGAAGAGATTACCGAACTTCGCAATCCCCAAACCATACGAGGCGCCGTCCGGTTTGTCCGGGTTCGTGGGCGTGACGGTCTCAAGCCGCTTTTGTTGCAATTCAGCGTCCAGGAGCTTTCCGTTGACGAGGGCCTCACCAAGAGTCTTCAGATCAGTGGCCGTGGAGATCCCCGAACCCGCTGCCCAAGCCCACGATGGATTGACGTCAGTGACGTCGTTGGGTGCGAGCGTGCCAGCGATGGCTTCCTGCTGCATGGCCTCCGGGAGTGCGGGATTCGTCATGGTCAGGACGTTGTCCCCGAAGAAGTAGCCCTGGGGATGGGGTTCGGGAATACTGTTCGACGCGATGTCGGGGAACACTGTTCCCTTCATCCCCAGCGGCTCGAAGATGCGTTCCTTGAACAGTTGCCCCAACGGTTTCCCGTCGATCTTTTCGGCGATGAGGCCCAGCAGGACCGTGTTGGTGTTGGAGTAATGGAAACCCTGGCCAGGCGCAAAGTACGGTGGGTGTTTGTAGGCCAGGGCAAGAAGTTCGTCCGGTTGCCAAGCCCTTTGCGGGTCCGTGTCCATGGCCGAATTGAGCTCGAGGGTTTCCGTGTAGTTGAACAGCCCGCTCCGCATGGTCAGCAGCTGATCGATAGTGATGTTGTCCCCGTTGGGAACGTCGGGCCGGTGCCGGGACACCGGATCATCCAAGGAAAGCTTGCCCTCCTGGACCATCTGCAGAATGGCAGTTGTGGTCCAGGTCTTGGTGACGGAGCCCACCCGGATATGGTCCTCGGTGGATACTGCGCGCTGGGCGTCGCGGACTCCAGTGCCGTACGAAGCTGTGAGGGTCCCTTCAGGGGTAACCAACAGCATCATGGCCCCGGGTACGAGGACTTCCTTTGCCGTCCGCTCGAAGTCTGCGCGGAGGGTTCCGGCATCGAAGGGCTGCAATGCAGCCGAGGGCGTCGACGGCGATGGCGAAGTGGGTGATGGCGAAGTGGGTGATGGTGACGACGCAGGCGTAGCCGTAGACGACGTCGCTGAAGGAGCCGGTGGACCGGAACTGCAGGAAACTGTGGCTACCACCCCGGCAAAAACGGCCGCTGTGAATGCTGCTCTGACAGAAACCTGCACGTTCCGCGTCATGGCTACTCCGGTTGAGCGATATTAAGCCACTGGAACCAGCCGCGGTGCAGAACAAGCCACGCAATCAATCCGTAGCCGGCCTGGCCCGGTGTTCCCCCATTGGCTGCGAGGTCCGTCCTCCACTGCTCATGATTGAGCAAGGGGGAGAAGGTGTCAACGTAATGGTGATTTCGGCGGGTGGTGACATCGGCAAACGCAGTGTTCAGTTCAGCAAGCCGCTTATTGCGTGTGGGATCAAGCGTGGGAGGCGGGCCCACCACAAAGACTTCCACGCTGCTGTGCGAAGCGCCATCAAGGATGTTGGCAAGATTCAAGCGGCTGCGCGCGGTGGACAGCCCAAACTCGAGATCCCGCCCCGAAAGGCCGATCACCAATCGATTCTCATGCGTATCACTGAAACGCCTGCCGGCTTCATCCTGCCAGCGGGCGGCAAGGCCCTCAGTACCTTCCATGGGGCAGGGGAGCGGGAAACTTTCCACCACGACGGAATCCTGGGGTGTGCGGGCCAGGACTCTTCCGAGCCAACCCAAGGCGCGGGGATCCCCCAGGCCCGCGAGCAGTTCATCTCCTACAGCTGCGATGCGCAGCTTCCTGTCTTCCACGGTTACCTCTTCACACTCGTTACGGTCCTTGCACGGTTTCCGGATCACCGGCCGGTTTGGGAACCGGGTACCTGTCCCATTAAACAGAACTGCCCGGCCTAAGGCGCGCTCATCGCTCCTCAGGCCGGGCAGTTTCGCTTACTTGCGTTCGAACGCCTGCTTGATCAGGGCGTCCTGTTCAGCGGCGTGGCGCTTCATGGAACCGGCAGCAGTGGATGCTGAAGCCGGACGTGAAACGAGGCGGAGCTTGCGGTCGAGCTCCGGTGCCAGATTCAGGCCCATGAACGGCCACGGACCCTGGTTGGCGGGCTCGTCCTGTGCCCACACGATGTCAGCGTTCGGGTACTTGGCGAGCTCGGCGTCGATCTCAGCCTTGGGCAGCGGGTACAGCTGCTCTACGCGGATGATCGCCGTGGACGTATCCCCGGACTTCTGGCGGTTGGACAGGAGGTCATAGTACAAGCGTCCGGAGACCAGGATGACGCGGTCCACATTGGCGGGCTGCACTTCCGGATCGCCGATAACCGTCTTGAATCCGCCGGTGGTGAAGTCCTCGACAGCCGAGGCGGCACCCTTGAGGCGGAGCAGCTGCTTAGGCGTGAAGATGATCAACGGCTTCCGTGGACGGCTGTAAGCCTGGCGGCGCAACAGGTGGAAGTGAGAGGCAGCCGTGGTTGGGTTGGCCACGATCATGTTGTCCTCGGCGCACATCTGCAGAAAGCGTTCGATGCGTGCAGACGAGTGGTCCGGCCCCTGGCCTTCGTAGCCGTGCGGGAGCATGAGCACCAGCGAGGAGCGCTGGCCCCATTTCTGTTCGGCCGAGGAAATGAACTCGTCAATAATGGTTTGCGCACCGTTGACGAAGTCACCGAACTGGGCTTCCCAGAGGACCAAGGCATCGGGGCGCTCAACCGAGTAGCCGTATTCGAAGCCCATGGCAGCGTATTCGGACAACAGGGAGTCGTAGATCCACAACTTGGCCTGGTCGTCGGAAAGGTTGCCCAGTGGCAGCCATTCGTTGCCGTTGGCGCGGTCGTGGAACACAGCGTGACGCTGGACGAACGTCCCGCGACGGGAGTCCTGTCCGGCCAGGCGAACGGGTACGCCTTCCATGATCAGCGAGCCAAAGGCTGCGATCTCGCCAAAGCCCCAGTCGATGCCGCCTTCACGGGACATCTGCTCACGCTTCTCCAGGAGTTGCTTGAGCTTGGAGTGAACGGTGAAGCCGTCCGGAATTTCCAGGTGCGCCTTGCCGATGCGGGCAAGGGTCTCTGCGGAAATCGCCGTGGACGCGGGCGAATTGGTGCCGAAGTCCGACTGCTGGGCAATGGGACGCTCGATGTCCGAGACCGCCGCGGAGTCAGCCGTGATGATCGGGATCGGCGACGTCTGCGCAGCGTGCGTTTCGGCGAAGACGCGCTCGAGGCGCTCCTGGTAGTCGCGGAGCAGCTGCTCTGCTTCTTCCTCGGTGATGTCCCCACGGCCGATGAGCGACTCGGTGTACAACTTGCGAACGGAGCGCTTGGCTTCGATCAGGTTGTACATGAGCGGCTGGGTCATCGAGGGGTCGTCGCCTTCGTTGTGGCCGCGACGGCGGTAGCAGACCATGTCGATGACGACGTCCTTGTGGAAACGCTGGCGGAACTCGTAGGCGAGCTGTGCAACGCGCACCACGGCCTCGGGGTCATCGCCGTTCACGTGGAACACAGGGGCCTGGATCATCTTGGCAACGTCCGTGGAGTATGTGGACGAACGCGAAGACGACGGAGCAGTGGTGAAGCCCACCTGGTTGTTGACGATCACGTGGATGGTACCGCCGGTGCGGTAACCGCGCAGCTGCGAGAGGTTGAGGGTTTCAGCCACAACACCCTGGCCTGCGAAGGCTGCGTCGCCGTGGACCATGATGGGCAGAACCGGGAAGGATTCGCCCTGGTCAAGGCGATCCTGCTTGGCGCGGACGATGCCTTCCAACACAGAGTCGACTGCCTCGAGGTGGGACGGGTTGGCGGCGAGGTAAACCTTGGTCTGCTTGCCGTTGTCCGATGTGAAGGTGCCTTCGGTGCCGAGGTGGTACTTGACGTCACCGGATCCCTGGACCGAGCGGGGGTCCTGGGTGCCCTCGAATTCGCGGAAGACCTGCGCGTAGGTCTTGCCTGCAATGTTGGTCAGCACGTTAAGGCGGCCACGGTGGGCCATACCGATGGCAACTTCGTCCAGGCCGTCGTCGGCTGCGTCTGAAATGACGGCGTCGAGCAGCGGAATAAGCGACTCGCCACCCTCTAGGGAGAAGCGCTTCTGGCCGACGAATTTGGTCTGCAGGAAGGTCTCGAATGCCTCAGCAGCGTTGAGCTTGGAGACAATGCGCAACTGCTCTTCGCGGCTGGGCTTGGAGTACGGGTGCTCCAACTGGTCCTGGAACCACTTGCGCTCGGCGGGCTCCTGGATGTGCATGTACTCGATGCCGGTGGTGCGGCAGTAGGCGTCACGCAGTACGCCGAGGATGTCACGGAACTTGAGCTGCGGCTTTCCGCCGAAACCACCGGTGGGCCATTCCCGGTCCAGGTCCCAGAGGGTCAGGCCATAGGTCAGGACGTCAAGGTCCGGGTGTTTGCGCTGGACGTACTCCAGGGGATCGGTGTCAGCCATCAGGTGGCCACGCACACGGTAGGAGTGGATCAACTGCTGGATGCGAGCAACCTTGTTGATCTCGTCAGCGGGATCAACCTGGAGATCCGGGCTCCAACGCACCGGCTCGTACGGGATGCGCAGGGCTTCGAAGATTTCGTCGTAGAAGTTCTGCGCGCCGAGGAGGAGCTGGTGAACAAGCTTGAGGAACTCGCCGCTGCCTGCGCCCTGAATGACGCGGTGGTCATAGGTGGAGGTCAGGGTCAGGATCTTGCTGATGGCGTTCTGGGCGATGATCTTCTCGCTGGCGCCCTGGAACTCAGCCGGGTAGTCAAGGGCACCGACGCCGATGATGGCAGCCTGGCCCTTGGAAAGACGCGGCACCGAGTGGACCGTACCAATTCCACCGGGGTTGGTCAGCGAGACGGTGGTGCCAGCGTGGTCATCAGCGGTCAGTTTGCCGTTGCGGGCGCGCTTGATGAGGTCCTCGTAGGTGTGCCAGAACTCGGCGAAGTCCATGGTCTCTGCCTTCTTGATGTTCGGAACCATCAAGAGGCGGGTGCCATCGGGCTTGGGCATGTCAATGGCGATGCCGAAGTTGACGTGAGCCGGCTGCACCGCGCTCGGCTTGCCATCGATTTCGTCGTAGTAGACGTTCATCGAGGGGAACTGGGAGAGTGCACGGACAACGGCATAACCGATGAGGTGGGTGAAGGACACCTTGCCACCGCGGGCGCGGGCAAGGTTGGAGTTGATGACCACCCGGTTATCGATGAGCAGCTTGGCAGGAACTGCCCTGACGCTCGTGGCAGTGGGAACTTCAAGGCTGGTCACCATGTTGGTGGCAATAGCCTTGGCCGGGCCGCGGAGGACGGAAACGACGTCTTCCTCAGGTGCCGTGGGAGCCTTGGTGCTCTTGGGCAGCTGTGCCGGGATGGGCTGGGCCGTGGTGCCGGCGGCGGGCTTCTTTGCTCCGTCCCGGGCAACCGTGGCGGGTGCCTTTTTCGCCGGGGCGGGTGCCGCCGGTGCAGCCTCGGGGGCAGCTGCCGGAGCGGCCGGCGCCGGTGCCGGTGCCGCTGCAGACGGAGCTACCACGGGAAGTACTTGGGTTGGGGGATTGGCAGCCGTTGCGGCTGCGGAGGATCCGTTGGAAGAAGTGCCGTCACCGGAAGCAAAGGACTCGAAGAGCGGCCACCACTTGGCGTCGACCGAATTCTTGTCCTGTTGGTACCGCTCGTACAGTTCGTCAACGAGCCACTCGTTTCCGCCAAATTCCTCTGGTAGACGGTGGCTGGGCTGCTCTGGCACTTGAAATACGCCTCTTCCATGAGTGTTGTTTTCCCGCTGGCCACAGATGCTCTCCACAACGATGGGCCAGGGTCCGGGTCCCGCGAACTCAGACCCATGTCAGTCTAGTTAGGATCGTTGGTTAACTGCCAATAGTGGTGACCTAAATCATGTTGCGGCTGACTTAATGAGCATGTCCTTCATTCATGTAAGCGCACGTGACGCCAGCGAGGCGCCCTGGCCGGGTGGACTGTAGACTGAAATTCTTATGGACAGTAAATCTAGGTGCCGGCCTGGGAACTGTCGGGGGAGCCAATCTGGTAACTCCGCACAGCGCGCCCGTCGAGCCGGCAACACCCGTTCACATGCCCATCACGCGCCGGCGCTCACAGCCGGTGGTGCCGCAGACCATGCGTCCGCGGGACCCGACCAGCCTCCGCCGGGGCGAATCCCCGCGCCAGAGGCGTTACCGCCATTGCACGTGCCCACTCTTGGAGTGATGCGCTAAGTGGAATGGATTCTTCTCCTTGCCGGCTTTGCCCTGATTCTTGGCACCGGCTTCTTTGTAGCAGTTGAGTTTTCCCTTGTTGCCCTGGACCAGGCAAGCGTTCAGCGGGCGGTGGATAACGGCGACCACGCTGCCGCGCCGCTGCTCAAGTGCCTCAAATCGCTCTCCACGCAGCTCTCCAGTTGCCAACTCGGCATCACATTGACGACTCTCTTGACAGGTTTCGTGATGGAGCCCTCTGTGGGGCAGTTGCTCGTTGGGCCCCTCGGCTTGCTTGGCCTCGCCCCTGAGGTAGCGCATTCGGTCGCGCTGATTGTTGCCATGGCGTTTGCCACGCTGCTGTCGATGCTTCTGGGCGAGCTGGTCCCCAAGAACATGGCCATTGCCCTCGCTTTCCCTTTGGGTAAGCGCCTCGCGCGGCCCCAGCTGATGTTTACCGCCGTTTTCAAACCGGCGATCGTGGTGCTCAATGGTTTTTCGAACAAGGTGCTGAACCTGTTCGGCCTCGAAGCAAAGGAAGAGATCTCGGGGGCAAGGACCCCCGCAGAGCTTGCGTCCTTGGTGCGGCGCTCGGCCGAGCTGGGGACGCTGGATGCCGGGACAGCCAACTTCGTTGCCCGCACCCTGAACTTTTCCGGGCGCACGGCGGCGGACGTCATGACCCCCCGCATCCGCATGGAAACCATCGACGCCGATCAGCCGGTCTCAGACGTCCTGGACGCTGCGAGGCGAACCGGATACTCCCGTTTCCCTGTCATTGGCGATTCGACGGACGATATCCGCGGGGTTGTTCACGTCAAGAAGGCAGTTGCTGTCCCTGCGGAGCGTCGGGCCAAGCTTGAGGCGGGCGCGATCATGACTGACGTCCTGCAGGTCCCGGAGACTATCCATCTGGACGCACTCCTGTCTGAGCTGCGCGAAGGCAACCTTCAGCTAGCCGTCGTGCTGGATGAATACGGCGGCACCGCGGGAATCACCACCCTCGAAGACCTTGTGGAAGAGATCGTCGGCGAAGTATCCGACGAGCATGACAAGGTTCGGCCGGGAGTGCTGCAGAGCGCATCCGGTGACTGGTATTTCCCGGGCTTGCTGAGGCCGGACGAAGTGTCCGAGCAGATCCCCAACCTCACTGTTCCTGATGAATCCGCCTACGAGACTGTGGGTGGTTACGTCATGAGCCAGCTGGGCCGCATTGCCAGGACAGGCGATGTTGTGGACACCGTTGGTGGGACGCTGACGGTGACCAGGATGGATGGCCGAAGGATCGACCGGATCTGTTTCCATCACGTGGAGACGGGCGAATCATCATCCGCTGACTCCGGAAGCACGCGTCACGAAGCAGGTGCCGTATGAGCGACTGGGCAGGAATCGTCTGGCTCGTGGTCCTTTTGATCGGCAACGCCTTCTTTGTGGGTGCAGAGTTCGCAGTCATGTCTGCGCGTCGCAGCCAGATCGAGCCGCTTGCCGAAGCGGGATCCAAGCGCGCGCAAACAACGTTGCGCGCCATGGAAAACGTTTCGCTGATGCTCGCCTGTGCGCAGTTGGGTATCACTGTCTGCTCCCTCCTAATTCTTCAGGTTGCCGAGCCCGCAATCCACCACTTGTTGGCGGAGCCCTTGGAGCTGGTCGGTGTTCCGGTTGAACTGGCAGACATCATCGCTTTTGCCATTGCGTTGCTGTTCGTCACGTTCCTGCACGTCACCTTTGGTGAGATGGTGCCTAAGAACATTTCGGTCTCCGTTGCGGACAAGGCTGCCCTGCTGCTGGCCCCGCCGCTGATGTTCATAGCCAAGGTGGTCAATCCGATCATCTGGACGCTGAACTGGCTGGCCAACCACATCCTTAGGTTGATGAAAATTGAACCCAAGGACGAAGTCTCCTCTACGTTCACGCTGGAGGAGGTGCAGTCGATCGTCCAGGAGTCCACGCGCCACGGCCTTGTGGACGACGAAGCGGGCTTGCTCAGCGGTGCTTTGGAGTTCTCGGAACATACTGCCTCGCACATCATGGTTCCCCTGGACAAGCTGGTGGTACTGAAGACAGCGTCCACGCCCGTGGACCTCGAGAGGGCGGTCAGCCGCACCGGATTCTCCCGGTTCCCGATGGTTGACGACGACGGTGAACTCGCCGGATACCTGCACGTGAAGGACATCCTGTCCATTCCCGACGAGGGCCGGAGGTACCCCATCGCAGAGGGTCGCATCCGGTCACTGGCAAACCTCTCCCCGGATGACGAGATCGAACAGGCAATGTCCGTTATGCAACGGACGGGTTCACACTTGGCCCGTGTTGTTGGTGCGGGCGGCGAGACTCAGGGTGTCCTGTTCCTGGAGGACGTCATTGAGCAGTTGGT
Organism: Paenarthrobacter sp. GQ52; assembly: GCF_059759005.1. Classification (NCBI taxonomy): domain Bacteria; kingdom Bacillati; phylum Actinomycetota; class Actinomycetes; order Micrococcales; family Micrococcaceae; genus Paenarthrobacter; species Paenarthrobacter sp. GQ52. Next base: position 148,478 of record NZ_JCAXEJ010000003.1, on the reverse strand, counting down.
AGGTGAAATCCGTGACGCCACGCAGGCGACCGGCATTCGCCGCTACGGTGGTCAGCAAGCGCAATAGCAAGAGAAAGCTAGTCTGGCGTCGATGGATCACCATCGGCGCCAGATCCGTCTAAACTGGAATCATTCCTATTTAGGGGTACACTAGGTGGAGCCCCTAATTGTGTTTGATTCTCATTTTGACTAGATCCGAGGTCTCCGTGCGCCGTTCCGCCGCCCGACTTTCCCTTGCCGTTTCTGCAGGTCTTGCTGCCCTTTTGTTGTCCTCCTGTGCTGCCCCGGCCGGCGGCAATACTCCGTCTTCATCTGATGCCATTGAGGTTGTGACCTCTACTAACGTCTATGGGGATGTGGTCAAGGCAATCGGTGGTGACAAGGTCAACGTGAGTGCGATCATCACCAAGACCAGCCAGGATCCGCACTCCTATGAAGCCACGGCCCAGGACAAGCTGCTGATCTCCAAGGCCAAGCTGGTGGTGGAGAACGGGGGCGGGTACGATGAATTCCTTCACAAAATTGCTGACGAGACCAAGGTCGGCCACGAGAATATGATCAGCGCTGTGGAGGTCTCAGGGCTGGCTCCCGAAGAAGAAGGCCACGGCACGGAATCCAGTAGTGCCGGGGCCCACAACGAAGATGAGCACGCGCACGATCATGGCGAGTTCAATGAGCACGTCTGGTACAGCCTGGACGCCATGGGCAAGCTCGCCGATGCCGTTGCCGAAAAGTTGGGCAGTCTGGACGCCGGATCTGCCTCCACATTCACTGCGAACGCGGATTCCTTCAAGACCAAAATTTCTGAATTGACCGGCAAGCTCGGTGACATCAAGGCCGGCAACGAGCACGCACCCGTTGCTGTTACCGAACCCGTTCCCCTGTACCTCCTGGAGGCGGCCGGCCTGGAAAATAAGACGCCGGAAGCTTACAGCGCCGCGATCGAAGAGGAAACAGATGTCCCTCCCGCCGTCCTGAAGGAAACCACAGATCTCGTCAGCGCCAAATCTGTGCGTCTCCTCGCCTACAACCAGCAGACGGAGGGGCCACAGACCGAGTCCGTCAAGCGCGTCGCTGAAAGTGCCGGGGTGCCGGTTGTGAACTTCACCGAAACACTTCCGGACGGCAAGGAGTACCTTCAGTGGATGGCGGATAACGTGGAATCCATTTCGGCAGCACTCAAGAAGTAGCCGTCCCCGCATAACAACGTGCAGGGGAGAGCCCCGTTGGCGTCCTAAGATATTCAGGATGGCTGCGGGGCCTTTTCCTGCCATCAGCACAGCCGCGGATACCAGCGGCATAACTATTGCGCTCCTCCGGGGCGCATGGATCGAGGACAACTTTTGACACCGGTAGTGAGCCTCCGCGGAGCGAGCCTGCAGTTCGGCAAGAGGACACTGTGGCGGGATCTGGACCTGGACATCCACCCCGGAGAGTTCTTTGCCGTTCTTGGGCCCAATGGCAGCGGAAAAACAAGCTTCCTGAAAGTTCTTCTGGGGCTGCAGGAACTGCATTCCGGAACTGTGTCGCTGGGCGGCCACGCAGTGGAACGCGGCAGTAAACGTATTGGATACATACCGCAGCAAAAGTCCTTTGCAGCGGATACGCCGTTGAGGGCACGCGACCTGGTTGGGCTGGGGATCGATGGGCACCGCTGGGGAATGCGGTTCGCATCCGGCAAGGTCAACCAGCGGATCGACGAGTTGTTGGAGCAAGTGGGCGCGTCAGACTACGCCAAGGTGCCGGTGGGGCAGTTATCGGGTGGCGAGCAACAACGTCTCAGGGTGGCTCAGGCACTGGCCACCGAGCCTCAGGTTCTCCTGTGTGATGAGCCGCTGCTCTCCCTGGACCTGCATCATCAGCAGGGCGTCAGTTCACTGATCAACAAGCAATGCCACGATCGGAACAGTGCCGTGGTCTTCGTGACCCACGAAATCAACCCGGTTATCGACTATGTAGACAGGGTCCTTTACCTTGCCGGCGGCCAGTTCCGTGTAGGGACGCCTCAGGAAGTCATGACCACGGAAGTTCTTTCCGAACTGTACGACAGTCATGTGGAGGTCATCCACACCAACGGAAGGATCGTCGTCGTCGGTCTTCCAGACGCAACCACGCACTTCCATGACGATGCCCACGCCACCGCGGGGGAGGAGTTCTAGATGGATCTTGAGAGCATTCTGCAGACCATTTTCAACTTCGAGAATTACGGTGAGTTGCTGGTACTTGTCCAAAATTCCATCTGGGCAGGAGCTGTCCTCGGATTGCTGGGCGGACTGGTTGGCACCTTCGTGATGAAGCGCGACCTTGCGTTCGCTGTTCACGGCATCTCCGAGCTGTCCTTCGCCGGTGCGGCGTTTGCTCTCCTGATTGGCACCGACATCATTTTTGGTTCCTTGATCGGCTCGGTGGCCGCGGCAGTGCTCCTCGGTTTCATGGGTGTCCGGGCCCGGGACAAGAACTCGATCATCGGTGTGATCATGCCGTTCGGGCTGGGCTTGGGGATCCTGTTCCTCGCCCTTTATGAGGGGCGTGCGGCGAACAAGTTCGGCCTGCTGACCGGTCAGATTGTGTCCGTGGATACGGTGCAACTGCAGGTTTTGGCCGGAACCGCAGTGGTGGTGATGGCGGCACTGGCGGCGATCTGGCGGCCACTGAGTTTTGCCAGCGTTGACCCGGAGATGGCTGAGGCCAGAGGTGTTCCGGTTCGCGGCCTGGCCATCGGCTTCATGGTTCTCCTGGGTGTCAGCGTGGCACTGTCCATCCAGATTGTTGGCGCGCTGTTGGTACTTGCCTTGCTGATTACCCCTGCAGCAGCTGCTCTGCGGGTCACCACATCGCCGCGTTTGGTGGTGCTGCTGAGTGTTCTCTTCGCGATGACGGCCACCGTGGGCGGTATTCTCCTGGCCTTGGGTAGCCGCATTCCCATCAGCCCTTACGTCACCACGCTGTCCTTCCTGATCTACGTGGTGTGCCGGGTCATTGGCAGGGTCCGCGCCAACAGAGGCATTAACGGCCGGGTGTCGCGGGACCAGCCGGCAGGTGCCCTCTAGAGCTTGCCGGCTGCCTTCTTGGCCGTGCATTCGGGGCAGAGTCCGAAGATTTCCACTGTGTGGGCTACCTCGGTGAAGCCATGTTCTGTTGCCGTGCGGGCAGCCCAGGTTTCGACGGCGGGTGCTTCCACTTCCTCTGCCTTGCCGCAGTTGCGGCAAAGCAGGTGGTGGTGGTGCCCGGTGACTGCACAACGACGATAGACGGCCTCACCGTCTCCGTTTCGGAGGACGTCAATGAGTCCGTCGTCCGCCAAGGACTGCAGGATGCGGTACGCAGTAGCCAATGACACCGAGATGCCCTTGTTCTGCAGCAGCCGGTACAGCTCCTGGGTGCTGACGAAGTCATCCAATTCATCCAGGGCAGCGCTGACGGCCAAGCGCTGCTTGGTGACGCGCTGCTCCTTGACGCCGCTGGTGGCCGGCGCGTCATGGCCGGTCGTGGCGGGACTGGTGCCTTGTGGCATTGAAAGACTCACTTCCCTGGGGATGCTGGCAAACCCCAATTTTACCAGTAGGGGAACCTTGGAAACTGTCAGCGGGCGGCCCTAGGCTGTCTCCATGAAGCTCACCAAGTACACCCATGCCTGTGTTCGGTTGGAGAAGGAAGGAAAGGTCCTGGTGATTGATCCCGGGACTTTCTCCGAGTCAGAGGAAGCGTTAAGCGGAGCCCACGCTGTACTTGTCACGCACGAGCACGATGACCACATTGACCGCCCGGCAGTGACGGCAGCCCTGCGGAGCAACACCATGCTGGAGGTCCACGCGCCAGCCCGGGTGGCAGCTGCGTTAAAGGAAAACGGGGATGTCGCCGGCCGCGTGCATACTGTGGAACCCAACTCCGGCTTTGACGCGGCAGGCTTCAACATCCGGACTTACGGTGGGCAACATGCCGTCATCCACGCCCAGATCCCGGTGGTAGCGAACATCGGCTACTTGGTGGACGACAACGTATTCCACCCCGGGGATTCGTTCGTGGTCCCTGACGGAATCAGCGTCCAAACCCTTCTTGTCCCCATTCATGCGCCGTGGTCCAAGGTGGGCGAGGTAGTGGACTTCGTCATTTCCGTACGTGCTCCAAAGGCATTCCCTGTCCATGACGGGCTGCTCAACGAACTGGGCCGGGGGATTGTCGAGGGACATGTCACCCGGATAGGGGCCCGCTACGGAACCACTTACGCGCGACTGGCGCCCAAGGAGTCCGTGGAGGTCTAGCCGGTCCAAACTCCTGTGCTGTGGAAGTTTTCCAAAACTGCTTCATGCGGTGCGGGGTCCAGGCCGTGCGCGGCCAACCATCCGGCGTCGTTGTAGCTTCCCGCATAGCGGTCGCCGGCGTCGCACATCAGGGAAACGACGCTGCCCCTGCGGCCCTCAGCCACCATCCCGGCAACCAACTGCCAAACGCCCCAGAGGTTGGTCCCGGTTGAAGGCCCTGCATGCAGGCCGGTGAGTTTCCGGAGGTGCCGCATGGCGGCTACGGACGCGGCGTCGGGCACTTGGATCATATGGTCGATGACCGCCGGCACGAAGCTGGGCTCAGACCGAGGCCTGCCGATGCCCTCAATCCTGGACGGCAGGCCAGTGGCTGCGGCTGCGTTTCCGTCCCGCCACGCCGGGTAGAAAGCCGAGTTTTCGGGATCAACAACGGCCAGGCGGGTGTTGTATCGGTTGTACCGCAGGTAACGGCCGATGGTGGCGCTGGTACCGCCGGTGCCTGCGCCCACAACAATCCATTCCGGAACCGGGTGCTCTTCCAAGGAAAGCTGTTCGAAAATCGACTCGGCGATGTTGTTGTTGCCCCGCCAGTCCGTTGCCCGCTCGGCAAACGTAAATTGGTCCATGTAGTAGCCACCGGACGTCCTGGCCGTCTCTTCGGCCACGGCGTAAACTTCCGAGGCGTGGTCCACCAACAGGCAGGCGCCGCCGAAATCCTCGATCAGGGCGATCTTCTCGGGGCTGGTGGTCTTAGTCATGACTGCGATGAAGGGCAAGCCGATGAGCCGGGCGAAGTAGGCCTCTGAAACGGCCGTGCTGCCGCTGGAGGCTTCCACGATGGTGGTGCCCTCGGTGATCCAGCCGTTGACCAGGCCATACAGGAACAGGGACCGCGCCAAACGGTGCTTGAGGCTGCCGGATCTGTGGGTTGACTCGTCCTTCAGGTACAACTGGACTCCCCAGTGGTCCGGGAGTGGAACCGCATAAAGGTGGGTGTCGGCGGAGCGGTTATTCTCGGCCTCGATCTTACGGATGGCCTCGCTGGCCCATGCCCTGTCCTGAATACACGAATTGCTCACCGGATAAGCCTAGGCTGGAATTCGGACACCGGCAGCAACGAAACCTCTGCGGGAAGACCAGCCGCCAGAACGAAGGAGATCCCATGGCCACGTTGATGAGTGCGTCAGAACTGCACCAGCGACTCGAAACCGGGCGGCGGACTGTGCTTCTCGACGTCCGATGGGTCCTGGGCCGCACTGACGGGCACCTTGAATATCTGGGCGCCCATCTTCCGGGCGCCGTTTTCGTGGACCTGCCCACAGAGCTGGCCGACCACGCACAGACCGGGCTGGGCCGCCACCCATTGCCAACCAAGGACCGCTTTCAGGAGTCGGCTCGAAAGTGGGGGATTAACGACGGCGACACCGTGGTCGCGTACGACGACAGCGGCAGCATGGCCGCGGCACGCGTTTGGTGGATCCTGCGGAACGCTGGATTTGTCTCTGTGTACCTGCTCGACGGCGGCCTCGCCGCTTGGCGTTCGGCTGGTTACCCGGTGGAATCCGGTGAGGTGAGTCCCGCCGTCGGAAATGTCACTTTGGGCGAAGGCCTCATGCCGGCCATCACGGAGCAGGAGGCGGCACAATGGCATCGCAATGGTGTCTTGCTGGATGCCCGGGCAGGGGAGAGATACAGGGGCGAGGTAGAACCGATAGACCCCAGGGCCGGGCACATTCCGGGTGCGGTGAGCGCGCCGACCACGGGGAACGTCTCAGCCGCCGGCACCTTCCTTCCAAGGGAAGAGCTGCGGAGGCGTTTTGAGGAGTTGGGTCTGGATCAGTCGTCCAACGTTGCTGTTTATTGCGGATCCGGCGTGACAGCTTCCCATGAGATTGCTGCCTTGGAGATCGCCGGATACCGTGCGGCGCTCTATCCGGGTTCATTCTCGCAGTGGTCAAACAATGCTGCGAATGACGTGATTGTGGGCAGCACGCCGTTTGACGAGGACTCCGCGGCCCCAAGTGGCACAAGCACGGCTGCCGGGAGTAGCGTCGGAGCATGACTCCCGGACGCCCTGTGCCCCCGCCCCTCGCCAAGCCCGTCACCCTGGATAGCAGTGAAGACCGGTCCGGAACGCTGGCTGCAGCGTACGGGGCTACTTCCCCGGACAGTGGTTTGGTGCCGCTGACTGTTGCGCGCCGGACCCCTACAGCGGACGACGTCGAAATCGCGATTGAATTCTGTGGTTTGTGCCACTCGGACGTGCATGCAACGCGCGGTGAATGGCGGGTTCCTCCCTACCCGTTGGTTCCAGGCCACGAGATCGTAGGCCGTGTGACACGTGTGGGTGCCGGGGTGCAGGAATTTGCCCCCGGCGATCGTGTCGGTGTGGGTTGCATGGTGGACTCCTGCCGCGAATGCGAGAGCTGCCTTGAAGGACTGGAACAGTACTGCGAGAGGGGCAACGTTGGTACTTATGGAGCTGCGGACCCGCGTCATGGGGACGACATTACGCAAGGGGGATACTCGACGTCGGTAGTGGTGGACAGGCGCTTCGTGCTACGCATCCCGGAGGCCCTTGATCCGGCAGCGGCCGCTCCCTTGCTGTGTGCCGGAATCACCACGTACTCTCCGCTGCGTTATTTCGATGTGGAGGAAGGCGACTCCGTGGGTGTCGTAGGCTTGGGTGGCCTTGGCCATATGGCAGTGAAGATCGCCAAAGCCATGGGTGCCGACGTCACCGTTTTCACGACGTCGGAATCCAAGTTCGAGGCTGCCCGGGAACTGGGCGCTGACCACGTGGTCCTCTCCAAGGACGCGGACGCCATGGAGGCCGCCAACCGGAGCATCGACGTCATCATCGATACCGTCGCAGCGCCGCATGATCTCAACCCGTACTTCCGGACCCTTCGCCTGGATGGGGCCCTCTTCCAATTGGGCCTCCCCGCGGACGACATGCCACCGGTCAGCCCGGGACTGCTCATCCGCCGACGACTCGCCTATGCGGGTTCACTGATCGGCGGCATTGAGGAAACGCAGGAAATGTTGGACTTCTGCGCTGAACACGGGGTTGTGAGCGACATCGAGATAGTGGGAGCCGGACAACTCAATGAAGCTTACGACCGCATGGTGGCCGGGGACGTGAAGTACCGTTTCGTACTGGACACCGCAACACTTCAGGAACCATCCGAAAGGGCAGACGCATGAGCACACTGTTCACCAAGATCATCAATGGGGAGATCCCGGGCCGTTTTGTCTGGAAAGACGAGGACGTGGTCGCCTTCCTGACCATCTCGCCCATTACCCAGGGACACACCTTGGTGGTTCCGCGTGAAGAAGTGGATTCGTGGACGCAAGCCAGCCCTGAACTGCTGGCAAAGGTCATGGACGTGGCCCAGCGCATCGGCAAGGTGCAGGAGGCTTTGTTTGACGCCAAGCGCGTTGGCGTGCTGATGGAAGGTTTCGAGGTAGACCATTTGCATGTCCACGTGTGGCCCGCCTACTCCACGGCAGACTTTGAAATCCACAACGTGGACCACAACCCCGATCCCGCAGTCATGGAGGCCACGGCTGTAAAGCTCCGTGCTGCGCTTCGGGAAGCAGGCCACGGCGATGCAGTCCCTCAGGACTGAGTCCTGCACGACTTAACCCGGCGGTGCTTATTAAGCGCCGCCGGGTTTTTTCATGGCATTGCGCCGCGGCTATGTGGGTGCCAAGGCTTGGTTCAGCACCGTGCGGATGCGCTTTTCCGACACTGAGTAGGCAGTACCAAGCTCGACGGCGAAGAGGCTCACCCGGAGCTCTTCGATCATCCAGCGCACCCGGGTTAACTCGGTGCCCGCCCTGCGTCCCGGAAGGAGCGCCGACACAGCGTCGTCGTAGTCGTCCTCCAGTGCCTGCACTATTGCCATGTTGAGGCTGTCCCGTTGAACGTTGCCCGGGAGCTTTTCCAGCCGCTTCTCGATCGCCTGCAGATAGCGTGGCAGTTGGCTGAGCTGCGCATAACCCGTCTGTGCCACAAAGCCCGGGAACACCAGTTGCTCCAGCTGGCTCTTCATGTCGTTGAGGGCGCTGATCAGTGGCAGGCTGGCGTTGGACTTCAGCTGCTTCTGGATGCGCCGCGTACTGGCCAGGATGCGTTCGACGACGGCGGTCACCGTGAACACGGTGTCGATCAGTTCTGCCCTGACCACTTCGTACAACGCATCGAAGGCCTCCTTGTCCCACGGCAGATCCTGCGGAACCAGTTTGTCGATGGCTGCCAGTGCACAGTCGGCGATGAGTGCACTCACGGATCCATGCGGGTTTTGGCTGAACGTCAGCTTCTCCGTATTACTGAGGTGTTCCAGCACGTAACGGTCGGGTGGTGGGATCCGGAGGGCCAGCAGCCGGATAACACCGCCCCGCATGGCGGCTTCCTGTTCCGGCCGGGTCTGGAAAACACGAAGGGCGACAGACTTGCCCTCATCGACGACTGCAGGGAAGCCCGTCACGGCGTGACCCTTCACGGTGCGCGTCACTTGGCGTTCCACTGCGCCGAAGTCCCAGGCGGTGATACCTTCGCGTTCGGCAACCGCTCCGCCACCGGCAGGAGCCGGCCCTGAAGCCGGCGTTCCGCCGTTGGGTGCGCTCAGCGGGCCGGTTGCCTTGACGCCTTTGGCGCGTGACGTCGTCGCAGGTGTTGCTCCGAGTGATTCGGCAATGGCGCGGCGCGTGGCCGGTGCCAGCTTTTCCTGGAGTCCAGCGAGGTCTTTTCCTTCGTCGAGCACCTTGCCACTGCTGTCCACAACCTTGAAGCTCACGCGCAGATGCGGCGGTACTGCGTCCCAATTCCAGGATCCAGGGGGAATGACGTGCCCGCGGAGCCGGCGAAGGACAAGTTCCAAGGACGGCTCGAGCTCATCGGTGGCGGGATCGAAGTCTGCTTCCAGTGCTGCGGTTGCTTGCCTCGCAACGTCAGGGGCAGGCACGAAATTCTTCCGGACTTGCTTGGGCAGCGATTTGATGAGGGCAGTGACCAGCTCCACCCGTTGGCCCGGGATTTGCCAACGGAAGGGGGCGTCGTCCAATTGGTTGAGGAACAACACCGGAACTTCGGCGGTGACGCCGTCGGACGGGTTGGGGGCCGAGCCTGGAGCCACAGGATGGAATTCGTAGCTCAGGGGCAGTTCGAATCCCTTGTGCAGCCAACTCTTCGGATATGCGGAGTCGTCCAGCGCCTCGGCATCTTCGCTCATCAGCAACGATTGGTCGAAGTCCAGGAGGTCGGGGTCTGACTGGCGGGCATCCTTCCACCACTTATCAAAGTGCCTCTCGGAAACCACTTCCTTGCCCACACGTGCGTCGTAGAACTCGAAGAGCGTCTGATCGTCCACCAGGATGTCGCGGCGCCGCATGCGGGTTTCGAGTTCTTCGATTTCCTGCAGGAGGGCGCGGTTACGGTGGAAGAACTTGTGATGGGTCTTCCACTCGCCTTCTACCAGAGCGTGGCGGATGAACAGTTCACGTGAGAGTTCGGGATCGACCCGTCCGTAGTTGACGCGGCGGTTGGGAATGATCGGGACGCCGTAGAGCGTCACTTTCTCGTGAGCCATGACGGCCCCTTGCCGTGAAGACCAGTGCGGCTCACTGTAGGACCGCTTTACCAGGTCCGGAGCTACCTGCTCGGCCCACAGGGGATCGAACTTGGCGGCGACACGTGCCCAGAGGCGGCTGGTTTCCACCAGTTCCGCCGCCATAACGAACGTAGGCGATTTCTTGAATAGTGCTGAACCTGGGAAGATCGCAAACCGGCTTCCGCGGGCGCCGGCGTATTCACGCTTGCGCTCATCCAGCAGGCCGATATGGCTTAGCAAGCCGGAAAGCAGGCTGATGTGGACGCCCTCGTAGTTGCCTACGGGATCCGCTTCCCGTTTGTTGTCCAGCGATATGCCAAGGGGTTTGGCCATCTGCCGGAGCTGGGTGAAGAGGTCCTGCCACTCACGCACGCGCAGGTAATTGATGAATTCGTTGCGGCATAGCTTGCGGAACTGGGTGGAGGACAGCTCGCGCTGCTTTTCCTGGATGTAGTTCCACAGATTGAGGAAGCCGGTGAAGTCCGAGAGTTCGTCCCGGAATCGTGCATGCTTCTCCGCAGCCAACTGTTGCTTGTCTGTTGGCCGTTCACGGGGGTCCTGGATAGTGAGGGCGGCCGCCAGGATCATGACCTCGCGGACACAGCCGCGCTTTCCCGCCTCCACGATCATCCGGCCCAGCCGTGGATCCACAGGCAGCTGAGCCAATTTCTGCCCGACGGCGGTCAGTCCACTGCCGCTGCGACCGTTGCCACCCGCGTCACCGGACTTGGGCGACGTCAAGGCGCCGAGTTCGCGCAGGAGCGTGACGCCGTCGTTGATGGCCCGGGAGTCGGGCGGTTCCACGAACGGGAAGTTCTCTACGTCTTTGGGTCCGCGGGCAACTCCCATCGCGGTCATCTGCAGGATGACGGCAGCGAGGTTGGTCCGGAGAATCTCCGGGTCCGTGAACAGCGGACGCGACTCGAAGTCCTCTTCCGAGTACAAACGGATGGCAATGCCCTCGGAAACGCGCCCACAGCGGCCCGAGCGCTGGTTGGCCGAGGCCTGTGAGACGCGCTCAATGGGAAGGCGCTGGACTTTAGTACGGTGTGAGTACCGGGAAATACGAGCGGTTCCGGTATCGATCACGTACTTGATGCCCGGCACGGTCAGCGACGTTTCGGCAACGTTGGTGGCCAGGATGATGCGCCGTTTACCGCCGGGGTTGAATACCCTGTGCTGCTCTTGCAGGCTCAATCGGGCAAAAAGGGGCAGAACTTCCGTCCCGGCCAGGCGCCTGTTCGTTTGGATGCGGCCGTTGATGGCTTCAGCAGCATCCCTGATTTCGCGCTCGCCGGAGAAGAAAATGAGGATGTCGCCGGGCGCTTCCTTGGCGAGCTCGTCCACGGCGTCGCACACAGCGTCCAGGGGATCGCGGTCCTCTTCGAGTTCATCGTCCGAGGTGTCTTCGTCCCCGCCCGCCGGCTGCGACAAAGGCCTGTACCGGATCTCCACGGGATACGTTCGTCCGGAGACCTCGATGATCGGAGCCGGATCTTCTTCTGTGCCGAAGTGTTTGGCGAACCGTTGGGGATCGATGGTGGCCGAGGTGATGATCACCTTGAGGTCCGGGCGCTGGGGGAGGATGCGCTTGAGGTAGCCCAGGATGAAGTCGATGTTGAGGCTGCGCTCGTGGGCTTCGTCGATGATGATGGTGCTGTATTTCCGCAGCAGTTTGTCCCGCTGGATCTCTGCGAGGAGGATGCCGTCGGTCATCAGCTTGATTTTGGTGGACGCGCTGACCTCGCCGGTGAAGCGGACCTGGAAGCCCACTTCCTGGCCAATTTCCACGTCGAGTTCGGAAGCGATGCGTTCAGCCACCGTGCGGGCCGCCAGCCGGCGTGGCTGGGTGTGCCCGATCAGGCCCTTGTCTCCAAGGCCAAGTTCGAGGCACATTTTGGGGATCTGGGTGGTCTTACCCGAACCGGTCTCGCCGGCAATGATGGTCACCTGGTTTGCGGCGATGGCCGCCATCAGATCCTCGCGGCGCTCGGATACGGGCAGCTCTGCGGGGTAGGAAATATGAAGTGTCATGGCTGCTGTCAGTCTACTGTGAGTGGGGTTCCACGTCCGCTGTGTCCGTCACAGTCCCGGCCGCAGCACTTAGCCGGCTGGATAGTTCCATGGCGTAAGCCTTGAATTCAGCAGGCTCGAGGATCTCGAAGTCCAGGTCCATCGCAGCCAAATACGCCGCCGGGGCGGCAAGGTTGTCCCATCCGGAGCGCAGGATGGTGGCATTCAGGCCGTCGGCAGTCAGTGTCGCATATTGGGAACTAATGGTGGCGGCTACCTCGGCCAGTGGAGCGCGGAGCCGCACCACGATGTCGAACCTGTACGGCGAACGGGTGATGGACTGCTGCACGTAAGCGGCGAGGTCTTCCGCAGGCAGGGGCCTTGGCGTGTACCTCTTCCGTTCCGACGGCAGGGAAGCAAGACGGTCAGCCCTGAAGGTTCGCCAATCTTCCCGTTCAACGTTCCACGCCACCAGATACCAGCGGCGTCCGGTGTCCACTAATCTGTAGGGCTCCACCAGCCGGCGTGCTGATTCGCCGTCGGATTTCACGTAGTCGAAGGAGATTTGGCGCCGGTCCGATATGGCGGCGGAGACGACGGTCAGTTGCTGGGGATCAACGGTCCCCGCGTTGCTGGGGAGGGTGGTGACGGCCGCTTTCAGCATGGCGAACTTGGGACGCAGGCGGGACGGCAAGACCTGCTCCAGCTTTGCCAAGGCGCGGACGGATGCTTCACCGATGCCTGCTACGGGGCCTGCGGCTACGGAATTCAAACCTAAGGCGACAGCCAGGGCTTCGTTGTCATCAAGCAGCAGCGGCGGAAGCTGCGCACCGGCACCAAGCTGATAACCACCGGCTATGCCGGGGGAGGCGTGTATGGGATATCCCAGGTTGCGCAGCTTGTCGATGTCCCGGCGCACGGTCCGCTCCGTCACACCCATGCGATGGGCCAAGGCTGGTCCCGTCCACTCCCGGCGCACCTGCAGCAGTGACAACAGCTGGAGGAGCCGCGCAGACGTTTGGATCATGAATGTGAATCTAGCCCATGGGACATCCGCATGGGTCCATTGGCGGACCATGGGCAAAATAGGGACGCCCGCCGTTCGGGGGGAATCCTGCAGAATTCCGTGAACGGGCGGGCGTCATATGGATGTGGCCTGGTGTACCTCGCGGCGGCTTGGCATCCCCCTAGTAGATACGGGGGTTCCAATACGGGCTGCTCGGAGCGTCGAAAGCGCTCCAGGGCTCATTGGAGTTGATGGGCGGGTTGTGCCCGCGTCCATCCTTCAACAGGGCTGAAACGGTGGCAGCGACGGCGGTGATGAGGACGATAAAGAGGATGATTCCAAAGATTTCCATGCCTCAAGCCTGCTCTCACGGCAGCTGAAGAAACAGTGGCAGAAATGCCCCATTTAGATAATTTTCTGCCACACTGGAAATATGTTGAAATCAGTGGCGGTGATCGTGGTTCCCAACTTCTCGGTCTTTGAATTCGGTACAGCCTTTGAGGTCTTCGGCATTGACCGATCGGACCGGGGTGCCGGAGTACCGGCTTTTGACTTCCGCGTGGTTGCCCCGGAACCGGGTGATATCCGCATGAAATCCGGCTTGTCCCTTCATGTAAACCTCGGCCTCGAAGCAGCAGCCGACGCGGATCTCGTCATCATGGCGCCGTTTGGCCGTGACCAGGACGTACCCGAGTCCGTTATGGCTGCCTTGCGCGCAGCGCATGCCAGGGGCGCGTGGGTGATGTCCATTTGCTCCGGTGCCTATGCCCTGGCCCGGGCAGGTTTGCTGGACGGGCGTCGCTGCACCACGCACTGGCACTATTCACAGGACCTGGCCAGCCGGTACCCGAACGCTATCGTGGACGAGAACGTCCTCTACGTTCAGGACGGGACCATCATCACCAGCGCTGGCACCGCCGCCGGAATCGACGCATGCCTCCATCTCGTTCGTGAGGAGCTGGGAGCGAACGTAGCAGCCGCGATCGCGCGCGACATGGTGGTACCGCCGCATCGCGACGGCGGCCAGGCCCAGTTCATCGACAGGCCCATGCCCCGCTGTGGCTCAGCGCCCATGGAGGCGTTGCTGCGCTGGATGGTTGAACACCTCGACGAAGAGCACAGCGTGAACGAGTTGGCTGCACGGCTCCACATGTCTCCCAGGACGTTTGCCCGCCGTTTCCGGGCCGAAACCGGAGCGACGCCCGCAGCCTGGCTGAACTCGCAACGTGTGCTGCGTGCGCAGGAACTGTTGGAAACCACTGAGTTGAACATCGACGAGATCGCCCGTGTTGCAGGGTTCGGGCATTCCGTCCTGCTGCGTCACCACTTCACCAAAGTGTTGGACACAAGTCCGCAAAGCTACAGGCGGGCATTCCGGGGGCAGTTGGCGGAAGCCATCTGAAATCGCGCCCAACCAGAAGCCGACCGAAACCGCGTCGGGCTATGAGTGCGGCTCCTCTTAGCGGCGGTTTCCGAACCCGCCCCGCGACTCTGCACCTTCGGCCTTGGCGCATTCCACCAGTTCCTGCCAGGGGCCTGTTACGGCGCGGTCGGGAAGAGTTGCCCGCCGCTGCCCCGCACGGATGGAGTACATAAACCGGTCCGGCTCATTAGGTGTCCGGGACTGACTCTTGGCTTCGTCCCACGGGCAGGCCTCAACGATCGGCACCCATCGTTCCTTCTCATCGGGGGACACAGCATCTACGCTCCAGACGCGTGTCATCGCGGCGATTCCCCCACTGCGTTGGACGGTGATCTTCATAGCCGGCTGCTTCTCGTTCGACGTTCCGTTGTCAGCCAACCGGCAGGGACCGAACCAAACTGTCCGGTCCCGCCACCTGACTAAACCTTGACCTTCACAGTCTCCCACGCCTTCAGGACGGCGTCATGCTCAGCTGATCCGGTCCCGAAAAGTTCCACAGCAGTTGCAACTGTGGTCTTGGCAAACTTTCCAAACGTGCAGGTTGCCGGCAAGGATCCACTGGTCAAGGTGTCGTACCAAATCTGGCCGGGCGCCTCCCACGCATTGCCTCCGAGTTCCGTGGCAACCACGTAGAAGGCCTTATTGGGGATGCCGGAGTTGATATGCACTCCGCCATTGTCAGCACTCGTCCGTACATACGTATCCATGGAATCCGGTTGCGGGTCTTTACCCAAAACATCGTCGTCATAAGCTGTCCCCGGCGCTTTCATAGAGCGCAGGGCGGCGCCCTGGACCTGATCTGTAAAGAGGCCCTCCCCGATGAGCCAACTGGCATCCCGGGCGGACTCCTGCTTCAGATACTGCTCGACGAGGACCCCGAAAACGTCCGACATGGACTCGTTCAGCGCGCCGGCCTGGTTCCGATAGGCCAAATTGGCTGTGTATTGGGTGACCCCGTGCGCAAGTTCGTGGCCTATGACACTCACGGACTTGGTGAAGCGCTGAAAAATCTGGCCATCGCCGTCACCGAAGACCATTTGGCTCCCGTCCCAAAAGGCGTTGTCGTAGAGCTTCCCGTAATGAACCGTTGCATCCAGGGCGAGCCCTGCACCGTCGATGGAGTCCCTCCCGAAGATCTCCCCGTACAGCCGGTGTGTGCTCCCGAGGCCGTCGTAGGCCTCGTCCGCAGCAACGTCACCGACGGGTGGGGTTCCTTCCTTGCGGACAATGCGGCCGGGCAAGGCCTCGGAGGACTCGGCATCGAAGATTGTCCGCTTGGGCGGACCGGGTTTGGCTTGACGTGCGCTCGGCGGTGCAGCAGGGATGGGGGCTGTCCGGATGGCCTGCAGATCCTTGATATGCAGCAACGACTCTTTCGCGGCCCTGGCAACTGCCCGGAGTCGTGGTTCGTTCCGGGCAGCAATCCTGCGCAGCATATACGGCGGGACGATTGAACACATCACGGCAAAACCCCTTTGGCTATCGGTATGACCAACTGAAATCAGCCTAGGAGCAGGGGCTGACAATATTGCGGTCCAAGCCCGGCAAGCCCCCAACTGATAGTCCATATCCGGCACACAAAAATACCCCGCCAGCAAGGCTGGCGGGGTATTCGTTGTGCCCTCGATAGGATTCGAACCTACGGCCTTCTGCTCCGGAGGCAGACGCTCTATCCCCTGAGCTACGAGGGCATCCAGGGTTCCCTCCGTTGCCGGTGGGACGTCCTAGAGCTTAGCAGTCCCTGCGCCGCAAATGAAAACCCGCCACAGCAGACGAAAGTCACGGCGCCGGACCAGCAAGCCCGGCCCCGAACTCTTCGAATCAGTAACCCGCAAACGAGTCCACGTGGACCCGACGCGCTCCTGCGCCACGTGCTGCAGCTCGAAGGGAATCCACACTCGCCGGGGAGCCCGAGACAAAGACTTCCCGATCCCCAATGTCCGGAACCAGCTCTTTAAGGCGCGCTGCATCGATTCTGGAGGTACCGGCGTCGACCATGTACTCCGGGGGAGTGGAACCGTCCGCAAGGCGGGCGACGACCTTGGCCCCGGAGGCTTCCAGCTGTTCCACACAGGCCAGCTCCTCGCGACCTTTCGCGAGGTACACCACCACCATGTCGCGTGCGGCGTCGTCGGCGGCCAGTTGTGACAGGAAAGGCGTGATGCCGATTCCTGCGGCGATCAGCAGGACCGGCTTCCCGGCGTCGTGCGGTAAAACAAAGTCTCCACCCACCGCTGTTGCGGAAACGCTGTCCCCGGGTCGAAGCGCAAGCAGTGCCTTCTTCGCTGCCGACAGCGGCTCGGCCGTACCCACGCCGAAGGTAACCTCAGCCGCGCCAGGTGGGCTGGTAATGCTGAAGACGCGGCGACGGCCCTTGCCGTCGGACCCGGAATGCGGCAGGTTGAGCTCCATGAACTGTCCGGGCTCAAAACGCACAGGCCGCTGCGGTTCGAACCTGAATTCAGTACTGGCGGGGGTGAGGGGGCGCGAGCCCTTAAACGTCAGATGGACGCCGCCGCGCTGTCCAAGGAAGAACGCAATGAGGTTGCCCAGCAGCAGTGCGAGCTCCGGGGAGTTGGCAATGAAGCCGAAGTTATAGGGGACCGCGAAAACGACACCCACGACGGCGGCAAGCGCCAACTGCTGCCAGCGGCGGGGAGGCAGGGTGAGAGGTTCCGAAAGCATGAAGCCGACGAAAAACAGCAACGGCCGTTGGGCCAAGGCCTGCCATAAAGCCTGTCCCAGCGTCATATCGCGGCTCAGCAGCTCCACGGTGATGATGCTTGTGGCAGCCACCAGGAAAACGGTGCCCATCAGCATTTTCCGTGTGCGATACAGGACAATCACCACTCCGGGAACCAGGAGCCAGAGCATCGCCGGGGTGGCGGCCCACCACGTGGCGATATTGAGCCCCGTCAGGCCCGTAATGAACGCACCTGCGGCGGCCGGGTTGAATATATGACGCCCGCGGAAGGCCAGAGCGTACTTGGACACGCTGGCAAGCACGCAAGCCAAAGCAACGCCCGCCATATCCATCGCTCCAAAGGCGGGCCAGAAGAGGAAATACAGCAGCAGTCCGGTGATCAGTGACGACTCCGTATGCTGCTTGACACCAAAGAGCAAAGCCAGGAGTCGGCCGGAGGCATAGGTTGCGCCCAGGCAGAGCACCAAATGGACCAACATCTCAGGTAGGCCAAAGGTCAGCCATCCCAGGAGGTTGAGGACCATGCTGTAGGCCGCCAGTACACCCAGCACCCAGAGAATCAAGCGGTACATGGTGAAGCGGCCCAACCAGGTGTCCACGCGGGACTTAGCGGCAATCATGTGAACAGTCTCCCCTCAAAACCCTTCGAAAAGGCGGCAGCACCGCTCGACGACACCGTAAGCCATGAGAATTCGAATTCCTTCTCCAGCGGAGCAGGTTCCTGCATGAACAATGCCGTGGCCAGGCCGTCCGCCATCAGGGCGCTCGCAGCCATGGTCCAGGTTGCCACTGTGGTGTGTATTGGCTTGCCCGTGGTTCCATCCAGGACATGGTGCAGGCCGTCACCCCACGTGCGACGATTCGAGGCCGAGGCACACAGCGCGAAGTTATCCAGCTCCACCGTGCCTACGGCCTGCCGCGGGTTATAAGGGTGCTCCAACGCAACGGTGACCGGGCGGTTTCCGGAGTGCAGCATGTCGCCGCTGCCGTCCACCAGGAAGTCGGTGCAGCCCGCTTCCCGCAGGACTTCACCCAAGAGGTCCACGAGCTGGCCCTTGCCGGCAGCTCCAATGTCCAAAACCACCGGCTCCTTCACTGTTATCTCGGTTCCTGCCCAATCAAGGACGTCTTCCCAACGGGGCGGAGGGAGGGGAGTGCCCGACGATGTGAGGGCATAAGTGGCGTCATAACCCAGCCGCTCCAGGCTGCTGCCGATGAGTGGGGTCATGGCACCACCGGTGAGGCGATACAGCGCGGAATAGACCTCTTGCAGGACGACGGCGTGCCCCGGCAAGGTGATCTTGCCTGCACTACGGGAAAGGCCGGACACCAGAGAATCCGTCCTGAACCGTGACCACGTCTTGTCGTATGCCGCTACTGTTTCAAGCAGTTCGCTTCGGACGGCGGGTACTAAGCTGTCCGGCGTCGAAATCTCCCACTGCGTACCGATCCCTTCGAAGCGGAAGGTGCTCCAGCCAGGGTGGGGCATGGCTGCTACTTGGCCTGGGACTTGATCTGCTCCACGGCTTCGTTGAAGCCACCGGACGTCAGTGAAGAGCCAGCCACCTTGGAGACGTTGAGCTCATCGATATCCTTGCCCACGATCTGGGCGGCGATGCCACTGGCAAACTCACCCTGGAACTTTTTGGTGTTGGGATTGGAGGGGTGGACCGTGATGTTGACAGCAGAAACCTTGTCGGCTGCAAGCGTCAGCTCGACGCCCACCGTCTCCTGTCCATTGGGCGAAGTGTACGTGCCGTCGGAGCTGTAGGTCCCGTCCTTGTAGGTGGAAGCGCCGGTGGAAGCGACAGCTGTTGACGATGACGTGCCCGCTGATGAAGGACTGCTGGAAGCTGCCTGGCCCCCCTCCTGGGTAGCGGGGGCTTGGGTTGAGGGGGCTTCGGTTGTGGGGGCGCAGGCCGCGGCTGTTCCAATGATGGAGAGGCCGGCGAAACCAACGTAGAGGCTCTTGCGGAGTGGCGTAGTCATGGTTCTGCTCGTTTCAACTGGACAAGAATTCGTCAATGGTCATTTACGTCAAGGGATACTGCGCGTACCGGGATGACCAACGAGGCCACCTCCTACGTGTTCACAACGTTGAATTCAGCGTAATGGTTCAGTCTGTGGCGTCGGGCAGCCGCTCCTGTGAGTGGGCTGTGAGCGGATTATCCACATACGAGACCCTCAATTCCGCGACTTTGCGGGCCCCCGGTAGGCTAGGAGAGTGACTCCCGAAGAACTCTCAGCTGCCATATCCGCCTGCCTTAAGGACGCCGTTTCCACCGGCGAAATCGCCCTGACGGAATCTGCCGTGCCCGACGCCGTACGAGTGGAGCGACCCAAGAACCGGGATCATGGAGACTGGGCCACCAACATTGCCCTGCAACTCTCCAAGCAGGCAGGCATGAATCCCCGCGAATTTGCTGGAATCCTCAGCAACCATCTGCAGGGCATTCCCGGCGTTACCGGAGTGGAAATCGCCGGTCCGGGCTTCCTGAACATCACCGTCGATGCTGCCACAGCCGGCGCCCTCGCCAAAGCCATTGTTGAGGCCGGAACCAGCTATGGCACCAACCAGGCGCTCGCAGGGCGAGTGGTTAATATGGAGTTTGTTTCCGCGAATCCAACCGGTCCGTTGCACATCGGGCACACACGCTGGGCTGCTCTGGGCGATGCCATTGCCCGTGTTCTGCGTGCCTCGGGCGCCAACGTCACCGCCGAGTACTACATCAACGACGCCGGCTCGCAGATGAACGTCTTCGCCAACTCGGTCCTCTCCCGCCTTCACGGACGTGGCGTGCCTGAGGGAGGCTACCCGGGTGAGTACATCCGCGAGCTTGGCGACGAAGTATTGAAGGCCCATCCGGATATCCGCGAGTTGACGGACGAGGCAGCCCTGCCCGTTATCCGCGCCGCTGCTTACCAGGCACAGATGGCAGACATCGAGACCACGTTGGCGGAGTTTGGCGTCGAGTTTGACGTCTTCTTCTCGGAAAAGGAACTGCACGACGCCGGTGCGATCGAATCCGCCGTCGCCCGCCTTCGCGAGCAAGGCCACGTTTTCGACGATGGCGGTGCCGTCTGGTTGCGCACCACAGACTTCGGTGACGACAAAGACCGTGTGATGATCCGCGCCAATGGCGAACCTACCTACTTCGCTGCGGACGCCGCGTACTACCTTTCTAAGAAGGACCGCGGCTTCACGGAGAAGATCTACCTGCTCGGCGCGGACCACCACGGATACATCAACCGTTTGAAGGCCATCGCCGCATGCGCGGGAGATGATCCCGAGGTCAACATCGAGGTCCTCATCGGCCAGCTTGTGTCCGTCAATGGCGCCAAGCTTTCCAAGCGTGCCGGTAACATCATCGAGCTCAAGGACCTTATTTCTTGGCTCGGCAAGGATGCCGTCAGGTATTCCCTGGCCCGCTTCCCGGCTGACTCGCCACTGACGCTGGATCCGGAACTGCTGAAGAAACACAGCAACGAGAACCCGGTGTTCTACGTGCAGTATGCGCACGCCCGCTCCCGCGGCACAGCACGCAATGCTGCGGAGGCCGGCGTGGAGCGTTCCGTCTTTGACGCATCGCTCCTGGACCACGCCACTGAAAACGAGTTGCTCTCCTACCTGGGCAGCTACCCGTCTATTGTGGCGAAGGCTGCCGAACTGCGTGAGCCGCACCGCGTGGCCCGCCACCTCGAAGTCATAGCCGGTGCCTACCACCGCTGGTACGATGCTTGCCGCGTCTCGCCCCAAGGCGATGAACCCGTACAGGACGTTAACCGCACGCGCCTGTGGCTGAATGACGCCACCAGCCAGGTGCTGGCCAACGGACTCGAACTGCTGGGCGTTTCTGCGCCGGAACGGATGTAGGGAAATGACCATCAACGCTACACACGCTTCTCCGCTCGCACCCGAATGGTTGGCTGTTCCCGAGGACCTCAACGCCTTGCAGGCACCCATGTGGGCTGCCGGGGTTGAGAAGAACGACGCCGGTGAGGTCACCATTGACGGCATGTCCGTCAGTAAGCTCAAGGAACAGTACGGAACTCCGCTGTTCGTGATGAGTGAATCGGACTTCCGGTCCCGTGCACGGGCGTTCAAAGACGCGTTTGATTCCGCCTTCGCCGATATTTGCGGGGGAGTGGACGTCTACTACGCCGGGAAGTCGTTCCTGTGCACTGCAGTAGCCAGTTGGGTTTCCGAGGAAGGCCTTCGCTTGGACACCTGTTCGGGCGGCGAGCTGGCTGTTGCCGCCCGTGCGGGAATCGAAGGGCCCAATCTTGGCCTGCACGGCAACAACAAGTCCGACGCCGAGATCAAGCGCGCGTTGGATATGAAGGTCGGCCGAATCGTGGTGGACAGCCTCGATGAACTGGAGCGGGTGGCCAAGATTGCCTCCAGCCGTGGCGAAACTGCCAAGGTCATGCTCCGGCTGACCCCCGGCGTACACGCCCACACCCATGAGTTCATTGCCACGGCACACGAGGACCAGAAGTTTGGCCTCTCCATGGCCGGAGACACCACCGATGAAGCAGGCCTGTCAGCAGCCGAGGAAGCGGTGGCTGCAGCAACCTCCTACGCCAGCATCGAGCTCTTGGGCCTGCACTGCCATATCGGCTCACAGATCTTTGAGCCCGACGGCTTTGCCCTTGCAGCGGAGAAGCTGCTGGGCTTCCTGGCTTCCATGCAGGCCAAGTACTCCATCGTCATGCCCGAACTGGACCTGGGCGGCGGCTACGGAATCGCCTACACCCCGGTGGATACACCCCGGCCGCCAGCCGAAATTGCGCAGGCGATGGCCGCCGTCGTGCGTTCCAAGTGCGCGGAACTGGACATCACTCCACCGCGTATCTCGATTGAACCCGGACGCGCCATCGTGGGCAGCACTACGTTCACGCTCTACGAAGTCGGCACGCTCAAAACCGTTCGTGTTGACGCTACTGAGGGGGAAGACGGGGACAACAACGTTACGTATCCCCGCCGCTATGTGTCGGTGGACGGCGGGATGAGCGACAACGCGCGCCCGGTGCTTTACGACGCGGATTATTCGGCAATTTTGGCTTCCCGGAACTCTTCGGCGGATCCTCAGCTGTCCCGCGTAGTGGGCAAACATTGCGAGAGCGGCGACATAGTTGTTAGAGATGTATATCTGCCCGCGGACGTGGCAGCCGGTGATTTGCTCGCAGTACCGGGTACCGGCGCCTACTGCTGGGCCCTCTCCAGCAACTACAACTACCTGGCCAGGCCTGGCGTTGTCGCAGTACGCGACGGAGCCGCCCGGCTGATTGTCCGCGGGGAAACCGAAGAAGATCTCTTGAACCGCGACATGGGAGTGGCGAATGTCTGAAGTGCAAACCTTGAAGGTGGCCCTGCTGGGCTGTGGCAACGTTGGGGCCCAGGTTGCGCGGATTCTGATTGACGACGCCGAGGCCCTCGCAGCCCGCAGCGGAGCCCGCTTGGAACTTGCCGGCATCGCCGTGCGCAATGTCGACTCCCCACGCGACGTCGAACTGCCGCGCGAACTATTCACCACGGATGCCGAAACCTTGGTGAAGGACGCAGACCTCGTCATTGAACTAATGGGCGGCATCGAGCCTGCCCGTTCGCTGATCCTGACGGCCATCCAGAACGGCGCATGTGTTGTCACCGGCAACAAGGCACTGCTCGCACAGGACGGCCCCACACTCTACGCAGAGGCAGACAAGGCCGGCGTCCAGCTGTCCTACGAGGCCGCCGTTGCCGGTGCGATCCCCATCCTGCGCCCTATCCGCGACAGCCTGTCCGGCGACCGCATCACCCGCGTCCTGGGCATCGTTAACGGCACCACCAACTTCATCCTTGACCAGATGGACACCACCGGTGCGCAGTTCTCCGACGCCTTGGCCGAAGCCCAGCGCCTTGGCTACGCGGAAGCCGACCCCACAGCCGATGTCGAAGGTCACGACGCTGCAGCGAAGGCTGCGATCCTTGCATCGTTGTCCTTCCACACGCGCTTCTCCCTGGACGATGTCTATTGCGAAGGCATCACCAAGGTCAGCGCTGCGGACATTGCCTCCGCCAAGGAAGCCGGCTTTGTCATCAAGTTGCTCGCAATCGCCGAGAAGATCGACTCATCGGACAACGGCAGCGGCATTTCTGTGCGCGTCCACCCCACGCTCCTGCCGCGCGAACACCCGTTGGCTGCTGTCCGTGGTGCCTTCAACGCCGTCTTCATCGAAGCGGAGAACGCCGGCGAACTAATGTTCTATGGCCAAGGTGCAGGTGGAACGCCCACCGCATCCGCTGTGCTGGGTGACCTCGTGTCTGCCGCGCGGCGTTTGGTCCTGGGCGGCCCGGGCCGGACGGAGACCACCACTGGCCACGTCCCGGCGCTGGCCATCGATGCGTCCACCACGAGCTATTACATCGGCCTGGACGTCGCTGACCAAGCCGGCGTTCTGGCCCGGATCGCGCACATCTTTGCGGAGAACGGCGTTTCCATCGAAATAATGCGCCAAACGATCCACCGCGACTCTGCCTCGAACGTTGAGTCGGCCGAGCTGAAAATCGTGACGCACCGTGCATCCGAAGCTGCACTCGCGGCAACCGTCGAGGCCGTGAAGGGCCTGGACGTCATCAATTCTGTAACATCCGTACTCCGGGTAGAAGGGGTCTAAGTGGCTCACCAATGGCGCGGAGTAATCCGCGAATACGCTGATCGTTTGCCTGTAACGGAAGCCACCAAGGTCATCACCCTCGGCGAGGGCGGCACGCCTCTGGTCCACGCGCAGAAGCTTTCAGAGCTGACCGGCTCCGAGGTTTACCTTAAGGTCGAAGGCATGAACCCCACGGGTTCGTTCAAGGACCGTGGCATGACAATGGCCATGACGGCTGCTGTGGAGGCCGGTGCGAAGGCCGTGGTTTGCGCCTCCACCGGCAACACCTCCGCCTCTGCTGCTGCGTACGCGACGGCCGCAGGCCTCAAGTGCGCGGTGCTGGTACCTGAAGGCAAGATCTCCATGGGCAAGCTGAGCCAGGCCATCGCCCACGGTGCCACCCTGCTCCAGGTTGACGGTAACTTCGACAACTGCCTGGACATTGCTCGGAAGCTCGGCGAAGCCTACCCGGTGTTCCTGGTGAACTCAGTCAACCCGGCGCGCATCCAGGGCCAGAAGACCGGCGCCTTCGAAGTTGTGGACACGCTGGGCGACGCCCCCGACATCCACGTATTGCCAGTGGGCAACGCAGGCAACATCAGCGCCTACTGGAAGGGCTACAAGGAGTATTCCGCGCCGTTCGAGACGGCTAACGGAACACTTCCGGCTGTTTCCACCAAGACGCCCGTCATGTGGGGCTTCCAAGCTGCAGGTGCCGCACCGTTCGTTGCAGGGCATCCCATCACCGAGCCCGACACGATCGCCACTGCCATCCGCATCGGCAATCCGGCCTCGTGGGAGACCGCCGTTGCGGCCCGTGACGAATCGGGTGGATTGATTGAGGCTGTCACCGATGACGAGATCCTGGCCGCCCACCGCTGGCTTTCCGCAAAGGAAGGCGTGTTCGTAGAGCCCGGTTCCGCTGCCGGTGTCGCGGGCTTGATCAAGAAGCACGCTGCAGGCGAGGTTCCGTCCGGCAAAACCATCGTCATTACGGTCACCGGGCACGGGCTCAAGGACCCGCAGTGGGCCCTCCGCACTGAGGACGGCAGCGATGTCCAGCCCGTCAAGGTGCCGAACGATGTCGTCACCGTTGCCGCAGAACTGGGACTGGAAGAAAACTAAGAGTGGAATCAACGCAGCCCACCGCGACCGATCGCGCACTTGTCGCGGCAGGTCAGCGGCTGACCGTCAAGGTCCCCGGTACGAGTGCCAACCTGGGACCCGGTTACGACAGCCTCGGCTTGGCCTTGTCGATTTACGACACCTTGACGGTGGAAACCCTCAGTACCGGAGAGCTCGAGTTCGAGCTCTCCGGTGAGGGCGCTGACTCCCTCCCACGTGACGCCAGCCATCTGGTTGTTCGTGCCATTGACCTTGCGCTGAATCGGCTTGGATTCCGGCACTCAGGCCTGAAGATCATTGCGGACAATGTCAATCCTCATGGCCGGGGGCTAGGGTCTTCAGCCTCGGCTGTGGTTGCTGCCGTATCTGCCGCCAACGCATTGGTCCCTGCCGAATTCCGGCAGGACCGCGATTGGATCCTGCAGTTGACCAGCGAGATGGAAGGCCACCCGGACAACGTCGCACCCGCCATTTTCGGCGGACTGGCGCTGTCGTGGCAGGACAGCGAGCAGTACAGCACCACACGCGCTGACGTCGCACGGTCGGTGGTCCCCGTGGTGGCAGTCCCGGACTACGAACTATCCACGGAGACTGCACGCGGATTGCTTCCGGCATCCGTTGGACACCACGCGGCAGCAATGAATTCCGGACGTGCAGCCTTGTTGATTCACGCACTCACCGCGGATCCCACGTTGCTGTTGCCCGGCACGGAAGACTATCTCCACCAGAGCTATCGCGCTCAGGCAATGCGCCCCAGTGCCGACCTCATCGCTGCTCTTCGGTCGGCCGGCCATGCAGCGGTTGTCTCCGGTGCAGGCCCCACCGTGATGGTGCTGGCCAATGGCGCTGAGGAAGCAGTAAGTGTCGCCGGATTCATCGGCACATTCACGGCGGACAACACACCCGACGTCGGTTGGCGCGTGATGACGCTGGCTGTGGACGATCAAGGTGCTAGAGTGGAAGTGCACCGCCGGTAAAGCCGCGGGCAGTTCCCTGATTTTGGATCTCGGTGTTTTGCCGTACCTTTCGTCAACTGTGCCAACGTTGGTGGTGTCGTCTCTTTCCGGCCTGTCTCAGGTGCCGCAGAAATCTCTCTGTTTCCTGAATCTACGCCGGCTGTCCGGGCAACTGGATCCAGTGATGACGATCAGTATCCGGCCCTGTTGGCCACAATCCATCAGGCACGGCCCAAATCACCGGCTGCAGATCTGAACTGCAGCCCAGAACAAATCATCGCGTCCAGCTCTCGCTCTGGACGCCGTCGAGGGGGAAGGATCCTTCGTGACAGAAACCACTGAGCTGGCTTCAGCTGTGGACACAACATCTTCTGCTGCTGAGTCGTCAACTGCAGCAACCACCAAGAGCAGCGGCCTCGCAGGCCTTAAGCTCGCCCAGCTCCAGGCTCTCGCGAGCCAGCTGGGCATTTCCGGGGGATCCCGTATGCGCAAGGGGGATTTGGTCACGGCCATCTCCGCCCACCGTGCCGGCACCTCAACTACCAAGGCGCCCGCCAAGGCCAGCACGGCGAAAGCAACTGCGGCCAAGGAAGCCCGGGCTGCAGAGCCGAAGGCCGCTGCTGAAAGCAGCGCACCTGCTGATGCAGCTGTCGAGGCCCCGGCCCAGGAAGCACCCCGCGGCCGTGGTCGTGGTCGCAGCCGTCGGGCTACAAGTGACGGAGTAGTAGCAGCCGCGGAAGCCGCTGCTGCGCCTGCCGAGACCGCAGCCGCACCGGCTGTTGAAGCTCCGGCAGCCGTCGAGACCGGCGAGGCCGCAACTGAGCGTCGCCAGCCGCGAACGCGTAACCGCCGCCGTGGCGAAGCTGCCGCGGCACCTGCCGAAGCAGCAGAAGCGCCAGCAGCCGAGCAGCGTACGGAACAGCGTGAGCAGCGTGCCGACCGTACGGAACAGCGTGAGCAGCGTGCCGACCGTACCGAACAGCGTGCCGACCGTACGGAACAGCGTGAGCAGCGTGCCGACCGTACCGAACAGCGTGAGCAGCGTGCTGACCGCACGGAACAGCGTGAGCAGCGTGCTGACCGCACGGAACAGCGTGAGCAGCGCGAACAGTCTGACTCGGGCGACCAGCAGCGCGAACGTCGCGACAACACCCGCGGACGCCGTGAAGACAACAACGACGGCGACGACACCGGCAACCGCCGCAACCGCCGCAACCGTCGTGACCGCAACGAACAGAACGACCGGAGCGACCGCCGTGGCGGTCAGGACAGCCGTGATGGAAACACCCGCAGCGACCGCTTCCGCGACCGCAACGAGCGCCGCCGTGGCCGCGCGCAGGGACCGGACGTTGACGACGTCGAGGTCACGGAGGACGACGTCCTTCTTCCTGTAGCCGGCATCCTGGACGTTTTGGAGAACTACGCGTTCATTCGGACCTCCGGATACCTCCCCGGTGCAAACGACGTCTACGTTTCCCTGGCACAGGTCAAGAAGTACAACCTTCGCAAGGGCGACGCCGTCGTCGGCGCCATCCGGGCACCACGGGACGGTGAAGACCGCAGCCAGCAGTCTGCCCGCCAGAAGTTCAACGCGCTCGTCCGCGTCACCTCGGTCAACGGCAAGACGCCGGAAGAACTCAAGGATCGCGTCGAGTTCGCCAAGCTCGTACCGCTGTACCCGTCCGAGCGCCTGCGCCTCGAGACGGATCCCAAGAAGATCGGTCCGCGTGTCATCGACCTCGTGGCCCCGATCGGCAAGGGCCAGCGTGGCCTGATCGTCTCCCCGCCGAAGGCCGGCAAGACGCTCATCCTGCAGTCCATCGCGAACGCGATCACCACCAACAACCCTGAGGTTCACCTCATGATGGTGCTGGTGGACGAACGTCCCGAAGAAGTCACGGACATGCAGCGCACCGTCAAGGGTGAGGTCATCGCCTCCACCTTCGACCGTCCCGCAGACGACCACACCACCGTTGCCGAGCTCTCCATTGAACGCGCCAAGCGCCTCGTGGAAATGGGCATGGATGTGGTGGTCCTCCTGGACTCAATGACCCGTCTGGGCCGCGCCTACAACCTGGCAGCACCGGCCTCAGGCCGCATCCTGTCCGGTGGCGTGGACTCCGCAGCTCTGTACCCGCCCAAGCGCTTCTTCGGTGCAGCCCGTAACATCGAAAACGGTGGCTCGCTCACCATCCTTGCAACCGCGCTCGTCGAGACCGGCTCCAAGATGGACGAAGTCATCTTCGAAGAGTTCAAGGGCACCGGCAACATGGAGCTCCGCCTGTCCCGCCAGTTGGCAGACAAGCGCATCTTCCCGGCAGTGGACGTCAACGCGTCCGGTACGCGCCGCGAAGAGAACCTGCTCTCGCCTGAAGAAGTCAAGATCATGTGGAAGCTGCGCCGCGTCCTTTCCGGCCTGGAGCAGCAGCAGAGCCTTGAGCTGCTGACCAACAAGATCCGGGAGACGCAGAGCAACGTCGAGTTCCTCATGCAGGTTCAGAAGACGACGCTCGGAGCGAAGTCGGACAACGACAAATAGCTGTAATCGGGGCGGGGTGTCGGGTGTTTGTGCGGTTGGTGCCGCGCGGATTTCCCGCCCCCGCCCCTTCGCGTGGCGGCTCTGTCCTAACGGACCTGAGCCGCCACGCTTCGGCAGGCCCGATGCCACTCCCGGGGCGGGAAATCCGCGCGGCCGGCGCCCGGCTCACCTAACGCCGGGCCTGACGGGGAACGGATTTCTGCACCCGACTAACATAGGGTGCGACACGAAAGAGGTTTGAAAATGTTTGAGTCCGTACAGGGATTGCTGGATGAGCATGCTGCTATTCAGGCGCAGTTGAGTGATCCTGCCGTTTATGCCGATCAGTCTGCTGCCCGGAAGTTGGGGCGTCGGTCTGCTCAGCTCCAGGGCATTGTGGAGGCGTACAACAAATGGCGCGGGCTCAATGATGATCTGGAAGCTGCCAAAGAGATGGCAGACGAAGATCCCGAATTCGCTGCAGAAGTTGTGCAGTTGGAGGAGCAGATTCCTGCGGCACAGGAGCGGCTGCGCCGTCTGCTGATCCCTCGTGATCCGGACGACGCCCGCAACGTGATTCTCGAAGTCAAGGGCGGCGAAGGTGGCGACGAAGCTGCACTGTTCGCTGGCGACCTTCTGCGGATGTACATGCGATACGCCGAGTCGCGGGGCTGGAAGACTGAAATGATCTCCGCCACCGAATCCGATCTTGGTGGATACAAAGACGTCGCCGTGGCCATTAAGGGCAATTCGAACGACCCCGCACAGGGCGTTTTTGCCCGCTTGAAATTTGAAGGCGGCGTGCACCGCGTCCAGCGGGTTCCTGTGACTGAGTCGCAGGGCCGCATCCACACGTCGGCTGCCGGCGTGCTGGTGCTCCCCGAAGTTGATGAGCCCGAAGAACTTGAGATTAACCAGAACGACCTCAAGATCGATGTTTACCGTTCATCCGGACCGGGTGGCCAGTCCGTGAACACCACCGACTCCGCCGTCCGCATTACCCACTTGCCTACGGGCATTGTTGTGGCAATGCAAAACGAAAAATCGCAGCTGCAGAACCGTGAAGCCGGTATGCGCGTTCTCCGCGCGCGCCTTCTGGCCCACCAGCAGGAACAAATCGACGCTGCCAACTCTGAACAGCGCAAGTCCCAGATCCGCACCATGGACCGTTCGGAGCGCATCCGCACATACAACTTCCCGGAGAACCGTATTGCGGACCACCGCACCGGCTACAAGGCCTACAACCTCGATGCCGTCATGAACGGCGATCTTGAACCCGTGATCCAGTCAGCCATTGAAGCTGACGAACAGGCACGCCTGGACGCCATCGGCGAATAGCGCTGCCGGACAACAACCACAGCAGAGTTCATCCATGACGTTTTACCAAGGCCAGAGCCTCGCGGACGCTGTTCGCGAGGCTACTGCCGTCTTATCCGACGCCGGTGTGCCCAGCCCGCGTGTCGACGCCGAGTTGCTTGCCGAACACTTGCTCGGTGTCGGCCTTGGCCGCCTACGCGCCATGATGCTCGGCGACACACCAGCTCCCGACGGCTACCGGGAACTGGTGGAGGAGCGCGCCGGACGGGTCCCACTGCAGCACATCACCGGCGTCGCGTATTTCCGTCACTTGGCGTTGCGCGTCGGTCCCGGCGTCTTCATTCCGCGTCCTGAAACGGAATCGGTAGTGCAGTTGGTCATTGACCACCTGGCTGGAATGCCGAAACCCAAGGTGGTGGACCTCGGCACAGGATCCGGTGCAATTGCCGGTTCCATCGCCCATGAGGTTCCGGGCGCTGAGGTTCATGCCGTGGAATACAGTACGTTCGCGCATGCCTGGGCGGCCAGGAACCTGGAACCCTTGGGGGTCATGCTCATTGAAGGCGATCTGCGGGATGCGCTCCCTGAGCACAACGGAACTTTCGACGTCGTCGTATCCAACCCTCCGTACATCCCGGCCGAAGCGATCCCCACGGAGCCGGAAGTCGCCCTCCACGATCCGCCGGAGGCACTGTACGGTGGGGGATCGGACGGCATGGAACTTCCGACGGCGGCAGCGGCCTCAGCGGCCCGCCTCCTTAAACCCGGTGGTTACTTCGTGATGGAACATGCGGAAGTCCAAGCGGCCTGGATCGCCGGCATGCTGCAACGAACGGGGCGTTGGAAAGACGTCACCATGCACTGTGACCTGAACGGCAAGGAACGTGCCACCAGTGCCGTCCTGGCAAGCCCGTCTCCCGATGAGTGAAAGAATAGCGCTGTGACCACAACCTATAACTGCACTTCCGATGACCAGCGGACTGAAGGCCTTCAGCATGCCCAGCGCGCCATCAGTGAAAAGAAGTGCATCGTGATGCCAACGGACACCGTCTACGGCATTGCCGCTGATGCCTTTTCGCCGTTGGCCGTGACCATGTTGCTGGCCTCCAAGGGGCGTAGCCGGCAGATGCCCCCTCCGGTCCTGATACCCCGGGTCAATGCCCTGGACGGGCTGGCCACCGATGTCCCTGCCGATGCCAGGGCGCTGGCGCAGGCCTTCTGGCCTGGTGGCCTGACACTGATCCTGCATGCACAGCCGTCCTTGGACTGGGACCTCGGCGAAACCAAGGGCACCGTCGCCCTCAGGATGCCCGATGACCAGATCGCCCTGGAACTCCTGGGGCTCACAGGTCCGTTGGCCGTTTCCTCCGCCAACAGGACTGGCCAGGAAGCCGCACAGACGGCCTCGGAAGCACGACTCCAACTGGCAGAGTCCGTAGAGGTCTACCTCGAGGGCGGTTTCCGTCCCGTCAAGGGGACTGCTGCCCTGCCCTCCACGATTGTGGATGCCACTTCCACGCCGTTCCGGGTAGTGCGCCAAGGAGCCATCGAGCTGGAGCGACTCCGCGAGATCGTTCCCTCGATTCTGGGCATCGGTGAAACCATTCCTGCGGAGGTGCCTACTGTGGAAGACGCGACCCCAGCAGCGGATGACGCGCCGATCGAAGTAACGGAAACGGCCGCCGTCGTGGATTCAACCCAAGAATCAGTGAAACCAGGGGCCCCGAGCGAAGCCAAACCCGAATGATTCCGGAGCGCCAACGCGTCCCCGTCTTCGACGTCGACGCCACTCCCATGCGCGTCGACGAGCTAATTGAAGCGATGGCCGGACTCATCGCAGCCGGAACAACCGCCACCGCACTTGGACATAATCTTCACAGCATCACGCTGCTTCATTCGCGCCCGGATGTCCGTTCCTTATACGAGGACAGCTCGATCGTCCTACTGGATGGTGCTCCCGTTGCGATGCTTTGGGGACTCGCCCACAAACGCCAACTCCAGGCGCTGGGTGAGGGACCCATGGCCTACCGGCTCGGTTCCATGGATTGGATCCCGGAGCTCGGAAAGGTCAACGGTGTGGAACGTGTAGCCGTGGTTGGCGCCGGACGGGCGGCCAATACGAAGGCGGTCGCCCGGCTGCGCTCCATCATCCCCGGTGCAACGGTGGATGGAATGCCCGGTGAGGGATGGGACAGCACCCTGGAGGACGCGGTGGTGAACTGGCTGACGGATTTCCGTCCGCAACTGGTCCTGTTCGGACTTGGGATGCCGCTGCAGGAAACAGTCCTGCACCGCCGGCTCGCAGAGTTGCCGCCTGCCCTCTATTGCGCCGTCGGCGGTGCCATTGAACAGGTCGCTGGCATCCAAAAACTAGCGCCACGTTGGCTCGGCCGCTTGGGGCTCGAATGGGCCTGGCGGTTGGTCCTTCACCCCGGCCGTGTGGCCTACAGAGTTTTCGTTGAACCTTGGAAGCTGGCAGGCCTGCTGATTCGGCGCCGTTTCCAACCATCCAAGACCAAAGGCAAGTAAATGACGTCCCACCCTGTCGTGGTCGCTGTTGTGGTGACCTATAACCGGCGTGAACTCCTCCAGACGACCTTGGAAGGCATTGTTGCAGGTACCCGGGTACCGGACGCCGTGGTCATCGTGGACAATGCCTCCACGGATGGGACCGCAGAGTTCCTCCAGCAGTATCAAAGCCCGGTGACCATTGATGTGGTCTCGTTGAACACGAATGTGGGCGGTGCCGGTGGGTTCGTTGTCGGTATGGAACGGGCCGTGCTGGACCACGGTGCCGACCACGTATGGATCATGGACGACGACACGGAACCGCAGGCGAATGCCCTTCGCGAAGCATTGGACGTCTCGGAATCCTACCAACAGGAAACGGGCGAGGCCCCGGCCTTCATCGCAAGCCGTGTTGTGTGGACTGATGGCCGTGACCACCCAATGAACCGTATGCGTCCGCGGATGGGAGCGAGCGAGGACCAACGCAGCGTTGCTGCCCGTCTGGGCGCCACCCAGATCCGGAGTGCTTCCTTCGTGTCGGTGCTGATACGCGCTGGAGAGATCAAGCAGCATGGCCTGCCAATTGCGGACTATTTCATCTGGAACGATGACCTTGAGTACACCGCGAGGATTTCCCGCCGCGGTACCGCTTTGACTACCAACGCATCGGTGGCCAACCACCACACGAAAGTATTTGGTGATGCGGGAGCGGATCCCGGCCCGCGCTTCTATTATGAAGTGCGGAACAAGCTCTGGGTTTATACCCGATCGAACGCCTTGGCGCCGTGGGAAAAGGTCCTGTTTACCGGCGCTTCGGTGCGCAATTGGACCCGTACCATCGCCGCCTCTCCGAACCGCAAAGTGCTTTTGGCCGGGCTCTTGAAAGGCCTGCGCCACAGCCTGAAAGCTCCGCGGTCCAACGCCCAGGTGCTCGATGGGATCTACGCGTTGCGTAACGTCCAGGGGCCCGTCAGGTAGAAGCTACGCCGCTTGAGTTCCCAGCTGAACACGCTGGGGCTTGGTGGCTGCATCACAGGGTGGTCACGGCCATTGGCATTAGTATCGTGACTAGAGTCCACAGTAATCCCGCAACATTCGGCACAGCCGGTGCAGGCATGGCGACGGAGTAGTTCCATTTATCCAAAGACAGAATTCCACACCTTGAGCTGCCCACAACCAGACGGCAATCAAACCCGCCGGCTGCATTCGATGATTCATTCTTCCGGTGTGGTGTGCAGGCTGCTGTCCGGGGCCGCGTCATGATCATGTACATGCTGATGGCCCTTACAGCGGCCGTTGTGTCGTACGCGGGGACGTGGGGTGCACGCGTCGTGGGAAACAAGCTGCGCTTATACCAACCCATCCGAAGCCGCGACATGCATTCAGCCCTGATCTCCAAACTCGGGGGACTGGGCATCTTTGTGGGCTTCTTCGCTGCGTTGGTGGTCGCGAGCAATTCCTTCTTCGTCAAGGACATCTTCAGGCACAACGATGCCCCTTGGGGCATCCTCGCTGGTGCCGTTGTGATTGTCGCGGTGGGGGTCGCGGACGACATCCTGGACATCCGTTGGTGGATCAAGCTCCTGGGCCAGGCCGCAGCCGCCTTCATCGTGGCTATCTGGGGTGTGCGGATGTCTGTGGTGCCCTTTATTCCCGAACCGATCTTCCTTGAGTCCGAAGTCGTGCAGATTGTGCTCACCGCAGGGCTCATTGTCACCACCATGAATGCCGTCAACTTCATTGACGGACTGGACGGTTTGGCAGCAGGAGTCGCCATCATTGGTGGGGGAGCGTTCTTCCTCACCGCCTATTGGGTTCACAGGAACAACCCATCCACTGACAACTCAGACCTCGCAACACTCCTGATGGCCATCCTCGTGGGCAGCTGCATCGGGTTCCTGCCGCACAACTGGTTTCCGGCAAAGATCTTCATGGGCGATTCGGGAGCCATGCTTATTGGTTTGCTGATGGCTTCCGCCGGCGTCGTGGCCACGGGGCAGATCGGCTCCGGTCTCTACGACCGCGCCAACGGTATCCCCACCATCGTTCCCATCCTGCTGCCCTTCGCGGTGTTGTCCCTTCCCCTTCTTGATTTGGGGATGGCCGTTGTCCGCAGGACAGCCAGGGGCCAATCGCCGTGGTCGGCTGACCGCGGGCACCTCCACCACAAGCTGGTGGACCTTGGATACTCGCACCGCAGCGCCGTCGTCATGCTCTATGTGTGGACGTGCATTCTTGCCTTCGGTGGCGTCGCCTTTGCCGTGTTCCCCTGGCAAATCGTGCTCATCGTCATCATTGTGGCAGCGCTCGTCATGGCCGCTGTGACGGCATGGCCCTACTTCACCCGGAACTCGCCGCGGCCGGGGGAGTAGTTGTGACGGCTGGTTATGGTCACAGTTCTATCTCATGTAGAATTCTTTCTGCGGACAGTCACTCGCCCGTAACCCCACTTTGAGAATATGGCACCTGTGCCACGAGGATTGGTATCCCCATGACATCCAACGCCGAAACCGGACGCCCGTCCGGTAAACGTGGTGTTGGAGTTTCCGGTGCGACCACCAATCTCTGGCTCCGGCTGCTTTATTTCAGCGTCGTTGCTGCACTGGCAGCCACCGCCGTCACGTGCGTCATTGCGGCCCTCGTTGCCGGCGGGCAGAGCGCACTCTCGGCTGCTCTCGGCGCCCTGCTGGTCATGCTCTTCTTTGGCATCAGTCTCCTGATTGGCCACTTCGTTGGCCGGAACAATCCTTCCGGCGCAATCGGACTCTTTGTTGCGACTTACTTCATCAAAGTCATCGGATTCGCCGTAGTGCTGTTTGTGCTTGGTAAGCCGGACTGGCTCGAAGGCCGGTGGTTCCTCATTGGGGCGGTTGTTTCAGTCGTCTTCTGGCAGGCCGCAGAGATCTACGCTTTCAGCAAGGCCCGCCTCCAGATCTACAACGATCCCGCAGAACCGAAGGGTGGCCCGGATGTCTCCGCGTAAGCGTTATTCACGCCCGGCTGCCACTGCTCAGCAACCGGCCAACCACAATGAATCCGCCGAAGCAGGAAACGACGGCGGATACAACGCCGGCATCGCTGTCTTCAGCTACATCATTGGCGGGATCATTGTCTGGAGTTTGATAGGCTGGGGTCTGGATAATCTGTGGGGGACCCGCTGGATTGTGCTCCTTGGCGCTCTGCTGGGAGCCGCAGGAGGGTTCTATCTTTCCCATATGCACGGCCTCACCAGGCAAAGCTCCAAACCTTCTGGCGAGAGCAACGCAGACAGCGGTCCGTCCACGGACGGGGACAGTAATGCCAAATAATTTCACATGGATTGTGAATGCGTCCAACGCGTTCGGATTCCAACCAATGCCCAATGATGGACACAGCAGAGAGGAAACGCGTTGATCGCGCTTGCGCTCCCCGCCCAGGATTCGGGGTCATTCACCCCACCCGGAATCGACGAAATGCACCTGCCGGCAATCCTGCCTTGGGGTGCACACGACGGATTCTCCAAGCAGATGCTGCTGGTGATCCTTTCGGTCGTCATTATCGCTACATTCTTCATCCTCGCTGCACGTAAGCAGCAGCTGGTTCCCGGCAAGCTGCAGTTCGCAGGCGAGATGGCCTACGGCTTCGTCCGCAACAGCATCGCCAAGGACATCATCGGCGGCAAGGACTTCATCAAGTACGTCCCGCTGTTGTTCAGCCTGTTCTTCTTTATTTTGGTGAACAACATTTACGGCGCCATCCCGGTGATCCAGCTCCCGAGCTTCTCACACGTTGGCGGCGCCTACGTGCTGGCCGGCATCGTGTACTTCACGTGGATCATCATCGGTATCAAGAAGAACGGCCTGAAGTACTTCAAGCTCGCCACCGTTCCGTCCGGTGTTCCTTGGTACATCCTCCCGATCGTCGTACCGATCGAGATCATCTCCAACTTCCTGGTCCGCCCTGTCACGCACAGCCTCCGTCTGTTCGCAACAATGCTGGCCGGTCACCTGATCGTCATGCTTGCCGGTTCCGGTATCGAGTATCTCGTCATGCAGGAGAACGTCCTCTTGAAGGGCACCTCGGTCCTGGTCCTGGTTGGGGCAATCGCCATGTACATGCTCGAAGCATTGATCATGGCCCTGCAGGCTTACGTGTTCACTCTGTTGACCGCGATTTACATCGAAGGCGCACTGCACGCCGACAGCCACTAGGCTCCCAAACTTCCCCTTGTGGGGATTGAAGTAAACCAAACAACCTGCCACATGGGTGGCATCTTGAAAGGAAAAAAATGGAAGGCAATCTCAACCTCGTAGGTTACGGTCTGTCCGCAATCGGCGGTGGTATCGGTGTGGGTCTCGTGTTCGCGGCTTACATCAACGGTGTTGCTCGTCAGCCGGAAGCTCAGCGTGTGCTGCAGCCGATCGCGTTCCTTGGTCTGGCACTGACCGAAGCTCTCGCCATCCTCGGCCTCGTCTTCGCGTTCGTTCTCTAGTCTTCGGATTCAGAACAAGCGAATTCCGCAACCGAGTAGATAGGACGGGTGAAATATGAATCAGCTGATCATCTCAGCCGCCACTGAAGGCGAAGAGGCCGCTAACCCTCTCGTTCCCAATGTTTGGGAAATGGGCGTCGTCCTCGTCGGCTTTGCGGTCCTCCTGTACATCGTGATCAAGTTCATTGTTCCGATGTTCGAGAAGACCTTCGCAGAGCGCGCCGAAGCAATTGAAGGTGGCATTGCAAAGGCCGAAGCGGCACAGGCAGAAGCTTCTGCTGCTCTCGAAGAGTACAAGCAGCAGCTCACTGATGCCCGTGCCGAAGCCAACCGAATCCGTGAAGAAGCACGCGCCGAAGGCGCCCAGATCCTCGCGGACCTGAAGGCAAAGGCTGCAGCAGAGTCTGCACGCATCACCGAGCAGGCACACGCTGCCATCGAGTCGGAGCGCCAGGCAGCTGTTGTCTCGCTTCGTTCCGAGGTTGGCACTTTGGCCACCACACTGGCCGGCCGCATCGTTGGGGAAGCACTCACCGACGACCAGCGCGCCGCACGTGTTGTGGACCGCTTCCTTGCAGATCTGGAGACCCAGAGCGCAGGTGCAGCTAAGTAATGGCAGGTATATCGAGCGAATCGCTGACCACAGCGCTGGCGCAGCTGGAAGCCAAGCTTCCCTTCGCCTCGCTGCAGTTGGCTAAGGACCTCTTCGGAATCCTGGGAACGGTGGACAGCTCGGCTGGCTTGCGCCGCGCCCTGACTGACCCGTCCCGTTCCGGTGACGAGAAGTCGGCGCTGGTCAAGCAGCTGGTTGGCGGAAAAGTCTCCGCTGATGCTGCTGAAATTGCAGGCGGATTGGCCAGCTCGCGCTGGGCATCGGCCCGTGATATCGGCGATGCACTCGAGACGCTTGCCGCCACGGTTGTCATTGCCGTAGCTGAAAACAAGTCGGCCGTTTCTGCCTCCGGTATCACGGGGCTGGAAGAGCTGGAAAACGATCTGTTTGCCTTCAACCAGGCCGTCGCCTCCAGCCACGAAGTACAACGTGCTCTGTCTGAACCGCAGGCATCTCCTGCGGCCAAGATTGCACTGGCCGAGAAACTTGTTCCTGGCAGCAGCGAGGAATCAAAGGTTCTCATCCGCCAGGCAGTTACGCAGCCACGCGGTGTCAAGCCGAGCAAGCTCGTCGAGTCATTCGCCAAGCTTGCAGCCAAGCGCCAGCAGCGCTGGATTGCGACTGTCAGCGTTACCCGTCCGTTGACGGAAACGCAGGCCAGCCGTCTGCAGGCCGGGCTTGATGCCCTGTACGGCCGCGAACTGAAGGTCAACGTCAATGTTGACCCCGCACTGATCGGTGGAATTCGCGTTCAGGTGGGTGACGAAGTGCTTGACGCTTCGGTCATCGCCCGCCTGTCCGAACTCCGCCGCCAGCTCGTTGGCTAGCGAAGACAAAGCACAACTTAACTGATATAAAACCCGGTCATCGTGAGCAACGATGATCACGAAAACAGGAGAGCAGGGACTGCAGATGGCCGAATTGACCATCAACGCCGACGACGTCCGTAATGCGTTGAACGAGTTCGCGGCGTCCTACGAACCCGGTAACGCAGAGCGCGTAGAGGTTGGTCGTGTGACCACCGCAAGTGACGGCATCGCCCGTGTTGAGGGTCTTCCCTCGGTCATGGCGAACGAGCTGCTTCGCTTCGAAGATGGCACGCTGGGCCTGGCCCAGAACCTCGACGTCCGCGAGATCGGTGTCATTATCCTCGGTGACTTCACCGGTATTGAAGAAGGCCAGGAAGTTCACCGTACCGGTGAGATCCTGTCCGTTCCGGTTGGCGACGCCTTCCTGGGTCGCGTAGTCGACCCCCTGGGCCAGCCCATCGATGACCTCGGCGAGATCAAGGCCGAAGCCACCCGTGCACTGGAACTTCAGGCTCCGGGCGTTACCGAACGCAAGTCGGTTCACGAACCGATGCAGACCGGCCTCAAGGCTATCGACGCCATGATCCCGATCGGCCGCGGCCAGCGTCAGCTGATCATTGGTGACCGCCAGACCGGCAAGACCGCCATCGCTGTGGACACCATCATCAACCAGAAGGCCAACTGGGCTTCGGGAGATGTCACCAAGCAGGTTCGGTGCGTCTACGTTGGTGTCGGCCAGAAGGCTTCCACCATTGCAGCCGTTCGCCAGACCCTTGAGGACCACGGCGCGCTGGAGTACACCACCATCGTGGCGTCCCCGGCATCTGACCCTGCCGGCTTCAAGTACTTGGCACCGTATGCAGGTTCGGCCATCGGCCAGCACTGGATGTACGGCGGCAAGCACGTTCTGGTGATCTTCGATGACCTGTCCAAGCAGGCCGAAGCCTACCGCGCCGTATCCCTGCTGCTGCGCCGTCCGCCGGGACGCGAAGCGTACCCGGGTGACGTTTTCTACTTGCACTCCCGCCTGCTGGAGCGTTGTGCCAAGCTCTCCGACGAGCTCGGTGCCGGCTCGATGACCGGTCTTCCGATCGTCGAGACCAAGGCAAACGACGTCTCCGCGTACATCCCGACCAACGTGATCTCCATTACCGATGGTCAGATCTTCCTCCAGTCGGATC
Source organism: Paenarthrobacter sp. GQ52 (assembly GCF_059759005.1). Taxonomy (NCBI): domain Bacteria; kingdom Bacillati; phylum Actinomycetota; class Actinomycetes; order Micrococcales; family Micrococcaceae; genus Paenarthrobacter; species Paenarthrobacter sp. GQ52. The sequence goes on along the minus strand of NZ_JCAXEJ010000003.1, from coordinate 109,318 downwards.
TCTTCAACGCCAACCAGCGTCCCGCTGTTGACGTTGGTGTGTCCGTCTCCCGCGTTGGTGGCGCTGCACAGGTCAAGTCCATGAAGAAGGTCTCCGGTACCTTGAAGCTGGACCTGGCCCAGTACCGCGACATGCAGGCATTCGCTATGTTCGCCTCTGACCTGGATGCTGCATCACGTCAGCAGCTGACCCGTGGTGCACGCCTGATGGAACTGCTGAAGCAGGGCCAGTACTCACCGTTCCCCGTTGAGAACCAGGTTGTTTCCATCTGGGCCGGCACCAACGGTTACCTGGACGACGTTCCGGTTGAGGACATCAGCCGCTTCGAGTCCGAGTTCCTGGAGCACCTCACGCACAAGTCCTCCATCCTGACAACGCTGGCTCAGACCAACGTCCTGGATGACGACACCGCTGCAGCTCTGAAGGAAGCCATTGTTTCCTTCAAGAAGGGCTTCTTCGGCGAGGGCGACAACCACTTGGTTGGCGCTGGCCACGAGGAGCACGCAGCGATCTCCGGCGGCGACGTCGACCAGGAAAAGATCGTCAAGCAGAAGCGCTAGTTCCGATCACCTGCCCTGCCGGGGTCCGCAAGGGCCCCGGCAGGGCAGCACATCGGAAACTTAGGAAAGGATAAGTATGGGAGCCCAGATTCGGGTCTACCGTCAGAAGATCAGCTCGACGACGTCGATGCGCAAGATCTTCAAGGCGATGGAACTGATCGCTACCTCGCGCATCGGTAAGGCCCGCGCCCGCGTAGCAGCTTCACTGCCTTACGCGAACGCGATTACCCGCGCCGTTTCTGCTGTCGCAACTCAGAGCGAAATCGACCACCCGCTGACCACCGAGCCGGAGCAGATCCGCCGCGCCGCAGTCCTGATCATTACGTCGGACCGTGGCCTTGCAGGATCGTACTCCGCGAGCGTGCTCAAGCAGGCTGAAGGTCTCACCGAGCTTCTTCACGCAGAAGGCAAGGAAGTCAAGGCATACCTGGTTGGCCGTAAGGCGCAGGCGTACTTCGATTTCCGCAACCGGTCCTACGCCCGCGTATGGACTGGCGGCACCGACGCACCGGAATTCGAAACCGCGCAGGAAGTCGGAGCTGCACTTCTTGAAGACTTCTCCACTGACTTTGAAGAGGGCGGCGTGGACGAGATCCACGTTGTATACACCCGCTTCAAGTCCATGGTGACGCAGGAGCCGACGGTCATCCGTTTGCTCCCGTTGGAGGTCGTCGAAGAGGAAGCAGCCTCGGAATCCGAGCTGTTGCCGTTGTACGAGTTTGAGCCGGAAACAGAGCAGGTGCTTGACGCACTGCTGCCGCGTTACATCGAGTCCCGCATCTTCGCAGCCATGCTGCAGGCCGCAGCTTCCGAGCTCGCAGCCCGCCAGCGTGCTATGAAGTCGGCCGGTGACAACGCTACCGACTTGATCAAGAAGTACACGCGCCTTCGCAACACGGCCCGCCAGGCCGAGATTACGCAGGAGCTTTCCGAAATCGTGGCCGGCGCAGACGCCCTCGCGTCTTAGCCTCAACGAATTCGGCTCGAAGCCGCACCTGCACCAAACAGATAAACTTAAACCCACGCCATCTACTGAGTGAAGTGAGAGAGATGACTGCCACTGCTACCGAACACGTAGCTACGGCCGGTGCTACCGGCCGCATTGCCCGTGTTATTGGTCCGGTTGTCGACGTCGAATTCCCGGCTGACGCAATCCCCTCGATTTACAACGCTCTGACCACTGAGATCACTCTCAACGGCCAGACGAAAACCATCACGTTCGAGACTTCCCAGCACCTGGGTGACAACCTCGTTCGCGCCATCTCCCTGCAGGCAACCGACGGCCTCGTCCGTGGCACCACTGTGCGGGACTCCGGTTCTCCCATCTCCGTGCCCGTCGGCGACGGCGTCAAGGGCCACATCTTCAACGTTCTCGGCAAGCCGCTGGACGTCGAAGAGTCCGAGATCAAGGCAGACGCCTACTGGCCGATCCACCGCAAGGCTCCGTCCTTCGCTTCCCTCGAGGGCTCCACGGAGATGCTCGAGACCGGCATCAAGGTCATCGACCTTCTCACCCCGTACATCAAGGGTGGAAAGATCGGCCTGTTCGGCGGCGCCGGCGTTGGCAAGACCGTTCTGATCCAGGAAATGATCACCCGTGTTGCCCGCAACTTCGGTGGTACTTCCGTATTCGCCGGTGTTGGCGAGCGTACCCGTGAAGGTAACGACCTCTGGGTTGAAATGGAAGAGGCAGGCGTTCTTAAGGACACCGCCCTTGTATTCGGCCAGATGGATGAGCCGCCGGGAACGCGTCTTCGCGTGGCCCTGTCCGCCCTGACCATGGCGGAGTACTTCCGCGATGTTCAGAACCAGGACGTGTTGCTCTTCATCGACAACATCTTCCGCTTCACGCAGGCAGGCTCGGAAGTTTCCACACTGCTCGGCCGCATGCCGTCCGCTGTGGGCTACCAGCCCAACCTTGCTGACGAGATGGGTCTGCTCCAGGAGCGCATCACCTCCACCAAGGGCCACTCCATCACGTCGATGCAGGCCATCTACGTGCCGGCTGATGACTACACCGACCCGGCTCCGGCAACGACCTTCGCACACCTCGACGCGACCACGGAACTTTCCCGTGAAATCGCCTCCCGTGGTTTGTACCCGGCCGTTGACCCGCTGACGTCCACGTCCCGTATCCTGGATCCCCAGTACATCGGTAAGGATCACTACAACACGGCCGTTCGTGTTAAGCAGATCCTGCAGAAGAACAAGGAACTCCAGGACATCATCGCCATCCTCGGTGTTGACGAACTGTCTGAAGAGGACAAGATCGTCGTGTCGCGTGCACGTCGTATCCAGCAGTTCCTCTCCCAGAACACCTACACCGCCAAGCAGTTCACCGGCGTCGAGGGCTCCACCGTGTCCATCAAGGACACTGTTGAAGGCTTCACGGCCATCTGTGACGGCGAGCTGGACCACATCGCAGAGCAGGCGTTCTTCAACGTCGGCGGCCTGGATGACGTCGAGCGTCAGTGGGCCAAGATCCAGGAACAGACCAAGTAGTATGGCTGAGCTCGAGGTTGAGATTGTCGCAGCGGACCACTTCGTGTGGTCCGGTGCGGCCAAGATGGTGAAGGCCCGCACCAGTGATGGTGAAATCGGAATCCTGCCGGGCCACTCGCCCCTTCTGGCCATCATGGCCGCGGGCGAGCTGGCAATCCAGCCGGTTTCCGGTGATCGCATTGCAGTAGTTGTTGACGGCGGATTCTTCTCCGTCGACAACGATCGCGTGGTCATTGTTGCTGACAACGCCAAATTGGGCGAAGCGGCTACAGCGGGGATCCGATAGCACGACCTTGATGGACGATTCCCTTATTCCGTTCATCGCCTTGGCAACAGCGTTTACGTTGCTGATCATTTCACTGTGCCTTTTCGGGGTGCGCCGCTTCAATCTGCGGCGCGCCCTGGGCACGGTCGACGCCTCCATTTGCATGGCTGGAAACAGCTGGCAAATGGGGGTTTGTCGTTATCAGGACAATGAGCTCGAGTGGTTCCGCTTGATGTCCCTGAGCGTCATCCCCAAGCACAAGTTCACGCGCAGCTCACTTGAACTGCTTGGCCGCCGCCAGCCCACGGAAGAAGAACTCGTCAGGATACAACCTGGTGTGGTTGTGGTTGAACTGCAGTACGAAGGCAAGAAGTTCATGCTCGCCATGAATTTCGATGCCTATGCGGGTTTGTCGTCCTGGCTTGAAGCTGGGCCGGTCATTGGCGTCGGAACCTGGCGCTAGGCGCCATGGACTTTCTTTCGGACGTCAGTCTGGTTGATGGGCCGTTCCTCTGGTTCAGCATCGCCTGTGGTGCAGCAGGCGGGGCCTACCTCCTATGGCGTCGACGACGTTCCTGGCCTCTTTTCGTCGCAAGCAGCTTACTGCTCGCTGTAGGTGTCGTGGCGCTGATTCACTGGATCCTGGTGGATCTTATGGCCACGTTCTCGGAGAACCTTCCCTTTCAGACTGTAGCTTGGGCAGTCCCCGCTGTCGCAGCCCTTCTCCTGTGCGCTGCGCGCTTCCCCCGAAACTCCTGGCGCGGCCGCTCGTTCAGTGTGGTGGCGATGCTCGGCGTCGTGCTCTTATGCGTGGTCCAGATTAATCTCTATTTCGGATTGAATAACACGGTCTCGGACCTGCTGGGTACTGCGGTGGCGCGCATACAGCCACTGGAATCGAGCCTCAAACGCGCTGTAGACGCGAAGCCCGGTCAGGCCCCCTCCGCATGGAAAGCCCCGGACTCCATGCCCCGAAACGGCGTCCTGCGCAGAGCTGACATTCCCGGTACGGTCTCCGGCTTTAACGCACGGGAAGCATATGTTTACTTGCCACCCGCCTATCAGACCGCATCCCGTCCCAGCCTGCCTGTCTTGGTGCTCTTCGCCGGGCAGCCGGGTGGTCCGGCGGATTGGCTGACTGGTGGCCAGCTCCGTTCCCTGCTGGACCAGTTCGCTGAAAATCATCACGGGATTGCTCCTGTCACAGTGGTGGTCGACCCCAACGGATCAGCCAACGCCAACACCATGTGCATGGACAGCAACATCGCCTCGGTGGACACCTATCTTTCGAAGGATGTCCCGGCCTGGATCACTCAGACTTTGGATGTCGCGACTGATCACAAGCAGTGGGCCGTTGGCGGTTTCTCTTTTGGCGGCACATGCGCCATGCAAATGGGAACTTTGCACCCGGATCTGTTCGCATCCATTCTGCCTTTCGCCGCAGAAAGGGAACCGGCCCTGGCCAAAGATCGAAGCAAGACGATTTCGGACTCGTTCGACGGCGATGTTGAAGCTTTCGAATCCCGGACACCTCTGGTGTTGATGCAGCAGCGCAACTTTGCCGGCAGCGGGGTGTATCTGGTTTCGGGCGAAGCTGACCACGAGTTCACTGACTACATGCATGAGCTTGCTGACGCGGCACGGAACGCTGGTTTTGAAACCGAAGATCATTCAATTCCTCAGGCCGGACACTCCTGGGATGCCGTGATTCGTGGAATGCCCGGCGGACTCGACTTCCTGGCCACCCGGTGGGGGTTGCCGCGGTGAGCCTTACCCTCAGAGGTGTGGCGGAGTCTGCGCTGAGGCAGGCGGGCCGGCATTTGCGGTCAACGCCGTTCACCCTGCTCGTGCTTGCCGTTTTTGTGGGCCTGTCGTTGGCCTCCGGGAGCTTCCTGACCGGACCACCCCGGCCGTGGCTTGCCGTGGCCAGTGTGTCCCTGGATGGGTTGCGCTCGGGGGAATGGTGGTCCATCTGGACGTCGCTGTTCTTCACGACCAATCCGTTGGCCTATGCCACTGCCGTCCTCATGATTTTGCTCCTGCTCGGACTTGCAGAGCGGCAGTTGGGCTCCCTCAAAACGGCTGGAGTGTTCTTCGGCAGCCAGTTCGGCTGTATATCGGCGTTCCTCTTGGTGACCCAGGTGGCGCAATACGTCGATGACGGGTGGCTTTCCGAGATGGCTCTTACCCGTCTGATCGGACCATACGGTGCAATTCTTGCTACGGTTTTGGCCGCGAGCGCACTCCTGCCCACATTGTGGCAGCGTCGCCTGCGCACAGTGGTGCTTTCCATTTCCCTGTTGCTGGTGCTCTACGTGGGTCACGCGGAGACAGTTGTTGGTTTTCTGGGCGCGCTGATTGGCTTGCTCGCGGGCTGGTGGATGCAAAGCAGCCAAGGCCATCTCCACCTTCATAGGTCCACCAGCCGTGAAGTCCGGAACCTCCTTTCACTGACCATGGCAATTTTCGCCGTGGGTCCCATCGTGACCGCGGCAGCCAAGAGTCCATCGGGGCCGTTGGCCCTGTTGCGTGACGTCATCCTTAATCCGCTGCCAACCCTGAGCCAACTGGAAAGCAACTGCGGGGGCACCATCGACGTCGCTTGCCTCGAGATTGCACGCCAGGGTTACACGGGACCGTTCGGTTTGGCCTTGGCAGTGGTGCCGGTTGTCCTGCTCTTGATCTGTGCCGACGGCATGAGGCGCGGACGACGGCTCGCCTTGGGAATTGCCATCGGCGTGCAGTTGGTGGTGGTCGTCTTGTCCACGATCTATCTTGGCCTTTTTGCCGGTATGCCGCGGCCGGCGGGACGCCCACATGTGGGGATGCTCAACTCGGCCGTGGTTCACATCATTCCGCTTGTGCTGGTCCCCATGGCTTTGGCGCTTCTCCTGTTCGCCTATCGTGGCCACTTCCGGGTGGTGACCTCCGACCACCTTCGCCGAAAGGTGTTCTGGGTGGTCGGCTTGACTGGGGGAGGGCTGGGCTTGGCCTACGCAGCGGTGTGGCTGGCTTCCGGTGGTTTGGTTCGCGACGGCGGTGTGCTGGGTCTGGTGGCTGAGCTCGCCAGACAGTATCTCCCCGTTCCGCTTCCAGGTGTTTACCGCAAGGTTTTTGCTGAACGCGATGTGCTGGAAGTTATCCTCTTTTCCTACTCCGGCACGCTGTTTTGGCTCGTTGCCTTGATAGGCGTATGGGTGCTGCTGATCCGCGGACACCACACGGGTGGACTTGACCGTCAGGCGCGTCAGGGTGCACGTGCCCTGGTGAAGCGGGGCGGAGATTCCTTGTCATGGATGGCTCTTTGGGAGCCAAACAAATACTGGTTCACTCCCGAAGGTACCGGGGGAGTCGCCTACCAGCAGCACAGCCACGTGGCGTTGACGCTGGCCGGTCCTTTCGGAGCAAGGCAGCATCACGCGGCTACCGCCAAAGGCTTCCTGGAGTATTGCTCGCAGCATGCGTTGACGCCATGCCTCTACTCCTGCACGGACGAACTCTGGCCCATGCTGCAATCGCGCGGATTCCGCCGGGTGCCGGTTGCCCAAGAGACTCGACTGCGGATCAGGGGCCTGGAGTTCAAGGGCAAGGAGTGGCAAAACGTCAGAACATCCCTCAACCGTGCCGCGAAGATGGGGATCACGGCCAGGTGGGGCCGATACTCCGAACTCCCGCATGGAGTGCGTGCCCAAGTGAGTGAGGTTTCCGAGGAATGGGCTGCCCAGAAAAAAATCCCGGAAATGGGCTTCACCATGGGAGGCCTGGACGAGTTGGATGACGACGACGTCCTGTGCTGCGTCGCTTTGGACGACAAGGGTTTTGTCTATGGCGTCACCAGTTGGCTTCCCGTCTATGAGGAAGGTGTGATTGTCAGTTGGACACTGGACTTCATGCGGCGGCGGGGCGATGCTTTCCCGGGGGTCATGGAGTTCCTGATAGCTTCGGCCGTTTTGCACCTGCGGGATTCGGTGGAGCTGATTTCTTTGTCCGGTTCGCCTTTAGCCCGGGAAAAGGGCGAAATCGAGCAGCGGGCCAAAGGTCTGGCAGGACTACTGGAGGTGGTGGGGCACGCCTTGGAACCTGTTTACGGATTCAGGTCGCTGGCGTCCTTTAAGTCGAGGTTCCAGCCCGAGTACAGAACGTTGTACATGTATTACCAAGACCCGCTGCATCTTCCTGCAATTGGGCGTGCGCTCAGCAGGGCCTATCTTCCGGGATTGTCAGTCCGGCATTCGGCGCGGCTGCTCCGTAGCTTGGTTGGTTGAATTGTCAACACTTACTTATCCGAAGGACCCTTTTGGTATTTCTCCACGGTTAGTAACAGGCCTTGTTGACAAACCGTATATTGCGGCGGGCATTCCTTAGGTTAAGGCGCGTTGACCCCGGCTCGAAAGCCAGGGTCAACGTGTTTGTTGTATCTGCAACAAGCAGAGATCAACGGGTAAGACTAGACGACCGTAACGCCGGTTGCCTGGGGGCCCTTGGCTCCCTGACCGATCTCGAACTGAACGCGCTGGTTCTCATCGAGGGTCTTGAAGCCACCGGTCTGGATCTCGGAGTAGTGAACGAAAACGTCCCCATCCGCGTCATCCGGGGTGATGAAGCCGAAGCCCTTTTCAGCGTTGAACCACTTGACGGTTCCCAGTGCCATGTATTTCTCCTCATTGTGGAACATCAGTCCGATACACCTCGTACCGGGTTTGTTACTCCGCGAGAAGACCTGAATACCGCACAAGCCGGGGCTTGGTTGATCGCAGGAGCTTCACGCTCGCAACTGGTCTTGCGAGCATGAAAACCACCTACACAAAGACTGCTACAACACTTTCATGAGCTCTGCCGGAGGTCAACGGTGTTTTGGGCAATTCAGGAAAATTTTCGGTAAAAAGAAGGTAACGTCGGCTTCTGCAATTACCAAAGTCCTTTTCCTGCAACCAGGGCAGTCGCTCAACTAAGACAACCACTGGCCATTGCGCATTACGCCTGTCAGTTCCAGATCCTCGTTTGTTACAACGACATCAGCCCGCAGTCCCCGGCGGAGCCCGCCTATTTCGTCGGAAAGTCCCAGGACAGCGGCCGGGACCGCCGTTGCCGAGCAAATGGCGTCGGGAAGCGCGACGCCGGCTGCCACCGTTTTGCTGACGACTTCCAGGAGCGTGGAGGTGCCTCCGGCGATGGAGCCGGTGGCATCCAGCGTGGCCACGCCGTCGCTGACAGTGACCGGCGACGGGCCAAGCATGTAGTTGCCATCGGACAGTCCTGCCGCCGCCATGGAATCCGTTACCAGCACGATGTTGCCCGCTCCCACCAACTGGAAGACGGTGGCCACGGTGCTGGGGTCCAAATGCGTTCCGTCAGCAATGAGTTCAACAACCGCCTTCCCTTCCTGGGCCATGCGCAGGCATGCCGCAACGGGACCAGGGGCGCGGTGATGCAGGGGAGGCATTCCGTTGAAAAGGTGCGTGACCGTGGGAAGCGAGCTGACGCCGTCGAATCCTGCTGACTCGAGTCCCTCGCGGGCCGCAGCCAGGGACGCGGCGGCTGTGGCGTCGTCGCAGTCCGTGTGCCCCAAGGAGGGAGTGACTCCATGGGAAGTCATCAAGTCCACCAAGGCCGCTGCCCCCGGAAGCTCCGGGGCGTAAGTCATGGTGGCGAGCTTACCGGCCGCGGCTCCCACCAGTTCGTCCATGAGCTCCAGGTCGGGCTCCAGCAGGTATTCCGGATTCTGGGCCCCGCAGCGGGCATGGGACAGGAAGGGGCCTTCCAAATGAATGCCGGCCACGAGGCCTTCATCCACTAGCTTCACGTAAAGCTCGATGCCTCGAAGGAGATCTGCCCGGGGAGCGGTGACCATGCTGGCGAGGAAAGTGGTGGTCCCTGAGCGATGAAGGAACTCCACTGCCCTGCGCGCCGAGCCTTCTTCGCCGCCAGGGAAATCGCCGCCGTTGCCACCATGGCAGTGAACGTCCACGAGTCCTGGGAAGAGGTAGCTGCCGCTGGGAATCCCCAAGCGGATTGCGCTTTGGAAACCCTCAAATTCTTCGGGATCGAAGCCTTTGGCCGGCCCCGCGTAGGCAATTCTGTCCCCGTCGACGGCAACCAGGCCGTCTTCCACTACCTCCCCGTCGCTGACAAGCGTTCCTCGGATGATCTGGTGGCTCGGAGCGGAGGAAGAGGGAAATCCGGATGCGACAGTCATAATTCTGATTCTAGTGGCCTGCGGCACAGTCTCCCGAAGGGGAAAACTCAGAAGAGCCGTGACTCGCTGTCATCCACGCCGCGCATGGCGTCATAATCCAGCGTGACGCAATCGATTCCGCGGTCGTTGGCCAGTACTTTCGCTTGGGGCTTGATTTGTTGAGCGGCGAAAATCCCCCTCACGGGAGCCAACAGGGGGTCGCGGTTGAGCAGTTCGAGATACCGCGTGAGTTGTTCGACGCCGTCGATGTCTCCGCGCCGTTTCAGCTCAATAGCAACTGTGGCGCCGTCAGCATCCCTGGCCAGGATGTCCACAGGGCCGATAGCGGTGAAGTACTCGCGGCGTATGAGGGAGTAACCGGATCCCAGAAGCTCGATTTGCTCGGCCAGCAGCCTCTGGAGATCTGCTTCGACGCCGTCCTTGATCAGGCCGGGATCAGTGCCGAGCTCGTGCGAGGTGTCATGCAGTTGCTCGTAGATGTTGATGATGAGGCGGTCATCCGTCTTAGCGGACTGGACGGTCCACTGTTCCACCACCCCTTCTTCCACTTCGGTTTCCTCAGGCGTGGTCACACGAAGTGTTGCAGGGGGGCTCATCCAGTTCAGCGGCTTGTAGGAACCGCCGTCGGAATGCACCAACACCGAACCATCCGCTTTGACCAGCAGGAGCCGGGTAGCGAGGGGAAGATGGGCCTTGAGGCGGCCAACGTAATCAACAGAACAACGGGCTATGACGAGTCGCACCCGCCCCACATTACCGTCTCACCATCTACAACAGGGTGGCTGGGGCAGAATGGAAGCATGCCCCGCTCCAACCGTCCTCGTCGCAACGCGTCCAGCACACGCTCCGGCAGCGCCGGCGGCAGCAAATGGACGGAGCCGACGCCGGAGCTCGACCTTGAGCGGGCGCGCGGTGGTATCGCCCGGCGCGAAAGTGCACCGGACGGGGACTGGATGGTGCGGACCATGACGGCCAAGAAGGCGGAAAAGCAATACATCTGCCCTGGTTGCTCCACCGCCATCGTCCCCGGCATCGCGCATCTGGTGGTGTGGTCCGACAGTCACCTGTTTGGACAAGCCGCAGGGCTGGCCGAACGCAGGCACTGGCACACCAACTGCTGGACGGGCAGGACGTACCGCTACCGCTGATTCCCTTAGGCTTGGTTGCATGACTTTCGACCCCGCCTCGTTCGTGTTTACCCCGCAGGACGCGCCAACGGAGATCCGCGCCTCCACGGTCCTTCCCGCCCGCCGCGAGAACGTGGAGTTCACCACCGAGGACGGCAAGGTATTGCTGGGCGAACTGGCGTTGCCGGAATCAGGGGAGGTCACCGCGACGTTGATAACCCTCCACCCGCTGCCCACGCACGGCGGGTTCATGGATTCCCACGTCTACCGGAAGGCCTCCTACCGGTTGCCCGCGCTGTCGGGAGTTGCAGTCCTGCGCTTCAACACGCGGGGCACGGCATCACCGCGTGGCACCAGCGATGGCCGGTTCGAGGAGGGCATTGGGGAGCGCTACGACGTTGAGGCTGCCGTCCGTTTCGCCGTGGAACGCGGGCTCCCGAAACGCTGGCTCGTCGGGTGGTCCTTCGGTACCGAGCTCGCCCTCATGTACGGGGCGGTGGAGCCGGTGGCCCCGGAAATCGAAGGTGCAGTGCTGCTGTCCCCACCCTTGCACCGCGCCACTGATGTGCACCTCAAGGAGTGGGCCGCCTCCGGCAAGCCGCTCACGGTCCTGGTGCCGGAGCATGACGACTACCTGCAGCCTGCCGAAGCAGCCCAGCGGTTCAGCCTGGTGCCGCAGGCCCGGCTTGTCGGCGTCGACGGTGCAAAACACCTTTGGGTGGGCGAGAAGTACGCGGCCCGCGTCTTGGATGAAATCGTCGACGACGTCACTCCGGCGGGTGCCGGAGCGGACGGCCTGCCACGCGAATGGGCGGGGCCGGTCGCGAGTGCCTAGTACGGTCGCGAGTGCTTGACCCGGTCGCGAACCGCTGAGCCTGTGTGCAGATAATGCCCCTAAGAACACATCGTGTTCAGGGGCATTATCTGTCTGAAGAACCTGTGGAGGGCGGGGTACTCAGTGCCGATCTTGGCGGACGATGAATACTTCCTTGATCAGCAGCATGATGGCTGCCGCCGTCGGAATGGCGATCAGTGCGCCAAGGACGCCGAGCAGGCTGCCGCCGGCAATCACCGAGATCACCGCCACCGCCCCCGGTACAGCTACTGCACGCTGCATGATGCGCGGTGAGATGAAGTACGCCTCGAACTGCAGGTAGGCGAAGTAGGCGATCGCATAGATCACGGCTGTCTGCCAGCCGGCGGTGAGGGCTACCAGGATGACCACGACGGCGGCGATCATGCCGCCTACCAGGGGAATGAACGCCAGCAGGGCAACTACGAAGGCAAGCAGGACGCTGAAGGGGATGCCCAGGATGGTCATCAGGATGAAGGCAAAAATGGCGTTCAGCAGGGCAACGCAAACCTGGCCTATGACGTAGTTGCCCACGGAGTCGGTAATCGCTTCGGAAAGCGCCTCAACACGTGGACGGCGGGACCGGGGAGCGAGGCGGTAGGCCCACTTCTTCATCGATGGCAGGGCTGCCAGGAAGTAGAGGCTGAGGACCAGTACGATCAGGGAACCGAACAGGCCGTTGGCAACCGTGGACCCGAAACCGACCACACCGCCGAAGATTCCGCCCATCGCTTCGGGATCCTTGACGAACTTGTCCAGTTCGGTGGTGATGCGGTCACGTACGCCAAATTGGCTGTCTGCGTTGCGGAAGAAGTCCGAGTCCAGGAAGCTGCGGATCCAGTCCGGGGCTTGGCGGACGATTTCCGATACCTGTTCGACGATGGTGGGAATCAGCGTTGCAAAGAATCCGGCCACCGCGAGCACAAGGGCTGAGACGGATATGAGGATGCCGGCGGGCCGGGGCACTTTGCGGCCTTCCAGCCAGCGGACCACGGGATCAAGTCCGAGGGCGATGAAGAGTGCCGCTACGATCCACAAGATGAGCTGGGTGGTGTTGCTGGCGATGTAGAACACGGCCAAAGCAATTCCTACACCTGCAGTACCCATGAATCCGACATATACAGGGTGCTGGGAAGACATCCGCGGGCCAGGGGCTCCGAAGCCGTGGTCGTCCTCGGGGCGGAAGCCTTCGCGGCCTTCATCCGATTCAGCTTCCGGGGGCATCTCGAAACGTACGCGGTTCCGGGCGCCGGGGATGGGTTGCCTCAGCCTGCGGCTGATTGCAGCCAGGCGTCCGGTGCGGACTGGAACCGTCGCAGCCGGAACCGTCGCGGCAGTGCCCTCGGAGGGGGTATCCACCGCACTTGACCCGGGCTCATCGACGGGACGGGGCTCCATGTGGTCTTTCACGCGGTTTGGCTGCCTTTTCAGTGGTGGTACAGGGTGGACTTAGGCGCTGGAAGGCCCGTATATCATGATCATCGCCACACTATCAGGAGCGCGGATTGGCGCTGCAGCGGCGCGGTGGCGGGCTTTTCGGGATGTCGGGGAGATCACCTCGATCTGACTCTCTGATAACAAAACGGTTACCCTTGAAGTTCAACGACCGCTGATGATAGGTGATCCTGTGCGTTTGAAGACTGCAGCCTTGCTGGTGCTGCTGGGCCTGCTGACGATGCTGGCCGGTATTGGCCAGCTGACTTTTTGGGCCCCCTCCGAGACCGTGACGGCTTCGGTTCCCAGCGATACCAAAGCTGCCCCGCTGACCGTGATCGACCAAAAGTTGATCGCCCTCCATGACGGGCCGGTGAAGATCAAGATCCAGGGTGAAGGCAACTTCATGGTCGCTACGGGACGCCCGGACGACGTCGAAGCCTGGGTCGGCGAGACGGCCCACAACACCTTGACCGGAGTCTCTGCGGACCAGAAGTCGCTGGAGGTGTCCTCTGCTGACGGCGAGGCCACGGCGCCTTCCCCGGCTGGATCCGATTTGTGGGTCAGCACCGAGGACGCCAGCGGCGATTTGGACTACACCTGGAACCCTCCCGCCGATGGTGAGTGGTCCCTGTTGGTTGCCGGCGACGGTACCCAGCCCGCGCCGTCGTCGATTTCCATGACGTTCCCGAACAATGCCACCACCCCTTGGGCAGTGCCGCTGATTGTCTTGGGCATCATCATCATCCTGATCGGAGCGGCGCTGCCGTTCATCGCCAAAGCGCTCAGTAACCGTCGCAAGCACGACGACGACGACGAGCCGCGCGATGGCGGAGAGACCACCACGCTCCCGGTTCAGCCCTCTACTGCCAAGTCGCCGGGCGTTGAGGCGCCTACTACCCAGTCGCCCACTGTTCAGCCGCCTGCTGGCAACAAAGGTCGTCGTCCTGGTGCCGGCGCTGAAGGTCCAACCCTCCGCATCACGGCCCTCGCCGCTACGATGGCCGCCGTCCTGGTCGGAGGGACGGCAGTCGCCGCCCAAGCCACCGCGACCCCCGAGGCCACCACGACCTCGTCAGCTGCGGCCGACGCTGAGGCCGCCACGCCTGTCATGCTGGAATCTCAGCTGCAGCGGATCCTTGAGCAGGTAGCGAGCACTGTGGATGCGGCGGACGCAGCCAAGGACGCGGCTAAACTGGCCCCGCGAGTAGACAAGATGGAACTCCAGATCCGGACCCAGAACTACAAGATCCGGTCCGCAGTGTCTGCCTACGAGCCGCGTATGCCGGTGCGGGCCACCAAGCTTCAGAGCAGCGTTATCAGCACCAAGCGGGACTGGCCCCGAACGGTCTTCGCCCTCACCCAGGGTGAAGGAAACGTGGTGCCGCAGGTCCTGACCCTTGTGCAGCTTTCGCCTCGTGAAAACTACAAGCTGTGGGGCAGTGCGCCGCTGCAGCCTGGCACTAACTTCCCGTCCTTCCCCATTCCGCGCAACGGAACTGAGCCTGTACCGGCGAGCGACAGCACTGGCCTGGCCTACAGCGGTAATGAGGCCTTGGAAATCCTGAGTGAAATGCTGACGAATCCGGAGTCGCCCAACCGAAGCAAGTTGGCCGATGGGCAGTCATCCCCTTACATTGCAGGGGCACTGGCCTACCAGGCGGACACTGTGAAGAACGGAACCAGCGCAAACTTCAAGTTCACGCACACGCCGGTCACCAACCAGACTGTGGTCCTGAAGACAGCTGACGGCGGCGCCGTGGTTGTGGGGCGTTTGGATTTCGCTTTCGAAGGCACGCCCAAGGCTGCAGGCGACAAGCTGGTGCTTGAAGACGATTCCGCAGTATTCGCCGGTGGTAAGGAAACCACCACGGGCATGGTTCTGAACTTCGCCGAATCCGTGGCCGTATACATTCCGCCGGCAGGTTCTGCCGACCCCATGAAGCTCGTGGCGGCTACCCGCGGGCTGGTCGGAGCCAGCTTCAAGTAAGGCGTACCCATGGCAGGGCAGCGGCTAGAGTGGACGGTATGAGTTCGCCCGGATACCGACCCACTCCAGCCGCTGCCAGCCAGCTCAATCTTCGCGGTGCCGTTGACTTGTCGTCGCTGCGCCGCCCGGCCTCCCCGCCAGTGCCGGCCCCCTCTGCTTCGGCAGAGGGCGGATCGCCGGCGGATGGCACGCCCCAAGGGGGCGAAACCGGCAAAGCACCACTTCGAGTGGATGCAACCGAATCAAATTTCCAGGATCTGGTGCAATTGTCCGCACAGATCCCCGTGCTTTTCCTTCTTTGGTCGCGCTATGCGCCCGAGTCACCCGCCGTCCTCGATGCCGCCGAACGTGTTGTTGAGACTTACGGTGGTCGCTTGGTGCTTGCAGCCGCCGATGTGGACACCTTCCCGCAACTGGCACAGGCCTTCCAAGTTCAGGCTGTTCCCACAGCAGTTGCCGTGGTCAAGGGGCAGCCCGTCCCGCTCTTCCAAGGACCAGCGGATGACGAGCAGATCCGAAACCTGGTTGAGGAACTTCTCAAGGTTGCTGCAGCGAACGGGGTCACCGGCAGCATAGGTGATGCCGCACCGGGGGAGGACGCGGAACCCGCACCACTGCCGCCACTGCATCAGGCAGCCATTGACGCGATCGAGGTAGGCGATTACGCCGGTGCAGCCGCAGCTTACAAGCAGGCGCTCCTCGAACAGCCGGCAGACACCGACGCCAAGGCCGGTTTGGCTCAGGTTGAGCTGATGGCCAGATTAGACCAGCTCTCGGCCCCCGAGGCCGAAAGCCTCCGCGAGCTCGCCGCCGAAGAGCCGGACAACGTGCAGGCCCAGTTGACCGTGGCCGACCTTGACGTCTCCGGCGGCCACATCGATGACGCCTTCAAACGCATCATCACATTTATTGGCAGGAATTTCGGTCCCGAGCGTGAGACCGCCCGCGTGCGCCTCCTTGAGCTCTTCGAGGTTGTGGGAACCCAGGACGAACGGGTGGCAAAAGCGCGCCAAGGGCTCGCGAGGGTTCTCTTCTAGTGCCGTCCGCGCTGTTCACTCCGCTTCAGCTGCGCTCGCTTACCGTCCCCCACCGTGGTTGGGTATCGCCCATGTGCCAGTACAGCTGCCACCCGGAGACCGGCGAAGGCGTCCCCAACGACTGGCACTTGATGCACTTGGGTTCTTTTGCAGCCGGCGGCGCCGCGCTCATCCTGAGTGAGGCGGCGGCGGTGAACGCTGCAGGCAGAATCAGCCCCTTGGACGCTGGCTTGTACTCCGATGAGCAGGCGGCCGGATGGGAGCGCGTAGTGGCGTTCGTTCACCGGCATGGCGCCGTCGACGCCAAAATAGGGGCGCAACTTGCCCACGCCGGGCGCAAGGCATCTACGTATTGGCCATTTTCCGATCGCTCCGGCTCTGTTCCGGAGTCCGACGGCGGATGGGTCACCTCCGGGCCGAGCAGCGATCCGTTTGACGGCTACGCCGCACCGGAGGTCATGAGCGACGCGGATATACATGGCGTGGTGGCCGACTTTGCCGCCGCTGCCAGCCGGGCAGTTGCGGCGGGTTTCGACACTGTGGAAATCCACGGAGCCCACGGGTACCTCCTGCACCAGTTTCAAAGCCCGCTCATCAACACCCGGACCGATGGCTGGGGCGGAAATGAGGAGGGGCGCAATCGGCTCATGCTCGCCGTGGTGGATGCGGTCAGGGAAGTCATTCCGGACTCCATGCCGCTGCTGCTCCGCATTTCCGCGACGGACTGGGCTGACGGCGGGGTTGACGTCGAGGCTTCTGTTCGCCTGGCCCGCGCCGCTGCCGAACGTGGCGTTGACCTTGTGGACGTCTCCAGCGGCGGCGCAGTAGCGCATCAGCAGATCAGGGCTGTGCCCGGATACCAGGCTGGATTTGCACAGCAGGTAAAGAATGACGCCGGTGTCCCCACCGGCGCGGTGGGCTTGCTCACGAGTGCCACGCAAGCGGAGGATATTGTGGCGAACGGCAGGGCGGATGCGGTTTTCATGGCCCGTGCTGCATTGCGGGATCCGCACTGGTGGCTCAGGGCTGCATACGAACTGGGCCACGATATTCCGTGGGTTCCGCAGTACCAGAGGGCCGTTCCCCGCCACGGCTTCTAGGACCTCCTCAGGTTCGTGTTGGCAAGGCTAGGCTGGGTCCATGACGGAACCACGCCATGAACCCACGCCCACTTCCGCGCCGCCACAAGCGTCCGCGCCGCCACAAGCTTCGGCAACGCAGCCGGTCAACCAATTACCGGCTGGCACCCTGCCGCTGGCTGCCAGTGGCCCGGCTGAGGGCGCGCCGATGGCCGCACTGTCCATCCGCGGCCTGGCCAAGCGTTTCGGTGAGAAGATCGCCGTCGATGGCGTGAGCCTGGAGGTCCCCGCGGGTTCCTTCTACGGGATGGTTGGCCCCAACGGTGCCGGCAAGACCACAACACTGTCCATGGCTACCGGCCTGTTGCGGCCCGATTTTGGCACGGCTCTGGTCCACGGCGTTGATGTTTGGGCCCGGCCCTTGGAAGCCAAGAAGCTTATGGGCGTCCTGCCGGATGGCGTGCGCCTTTTTGACAGGCTGACGGGCGAACAGCTGGTCACCTATTCCGGACTGCTCCGCGGCATGGATCGTGATGTTGTGGGTTCCCGGGTTTCTGAATTGCTGGCCGCCCTCGATCTCCAGGCAGACGCCGGCACTTTGGTGGTTGATTACTCGGCCGGTATGACCAAGAAGATCGCCTTGGCCTCTGCACTGATTCATGCGCCCCGCCTCCTTGTCCTGGATGAGCCCTTTGAGTCGGTGGACCCTGTTTCGGCGTCTAACATCCGGGGCATATTGGAGAGCTACGTCGCTTCCGGCGGCACTGTCATTGTTTCCAGCCACGTCATGGACCTCGTGCAGCGCATGTGCAGCCATGTCGCCGTGGTTGCAGGCGGTCGGGTGCTGGCGGCTGGATCTGTGGACGAGGTTCGGAACGGTTCCACCCTCGAAGAACGGTTTGTGCAATTGGTGGGCGGCGGACACCGGACGGAGGGGCTCGAATGGTTGCGCACCTTCTGAGCCTGAAGTGGCGCCTGCTGCTTAACGGATTCAAACGCAGCCCATGGCAGTTGGTGGGGATGGCACTCGGGTTGCTCTATGCCTTGGGCGTCCTTTCCCTTCTGATTGGCGGACTCATTGCTTTGCGTTGGGCTGATGCTGAGATTGCCCACACGGTAGTAGTGCTGGGCGGTGCGGCCACGGTGCTGGGATGGGCCATTATTCCGCTCCTCGCTTCCGCGGCGGACATGACGTTGGACCCCGCTCGCTTCACCACGTTCGCGATTCCCCCGAGGCAACTACTGGCCGGACTCGCCCTGGCGGGGTTCATCGGTATTCCGGGTTTGGCTACGTTGCTCGCCGCCTTGGGCACGGTGGGAACCTGGTGGCGTAGCGTTCCGGCTGCTGCCGGCGCCTTTTTGGGTGCCATTCTGGGTGCCCTTACATGCATCGTCCTGTCCAAGGTGGTAACGACCGCGACGGCCGGCCTTGCCTCCTCGCGACGCTTCAAGGACGTGAGCAGCATCATTGTCTTCATCCCGCTGATGCTGCTGGGGCCCATCATGGTGGGAATTGTGGACGGCGTCCGCGGCAGTGCCGATTACCTGCCCGTGTTGGCCCGCACTGTGTCCTGGACGCCGCTGGGTGCGGCCTGGTCCTTGGGCGGCGACTTGGAGTCCGGCAACGCGGGCGCCGCAGCGCTGAAATTTCTGATCTCTGCCGCAACCATTGCCGGCCTCCTTCTGTGCTGGCATCTTCTGCTGCAGCGTGCTTTGGTGACGCCCCCGTACTCCGGAGGCTCCGCCAGGAAGGGTGGAAAACTCGGACTGTTTGCCCTTCTTCCCGGGACTCCTGCGGGCGCAGTTGCTGCCAGGGCTTTGATCTATTGGATGAAGGATCCAAGGTATGCGGCCTCCCTTGTGATTGTTCCGTTGTTTCCCGTCATCTTTTTCTTCAGCGGATCGCAGAGTGGCAGCTACGGTCTGCTCATGATCCTGGGACCGTTGACAGCGTTCATGCTGGCTTGGTCCATCTGCGCCGATGTCTCGTATGACAACACAGCTTTTGCGCTCCACCTCGCGGCGGGGGTCAAGGGCATTGACGATCGCTTGGGTCGTGCCCTGGCCTGCTTGGCCATCTCACTTCCAGTGGTGCTCGTGTTTACTATTGGGCCACTTTTCGTCACTGGGGACTGGCAATGGCTCCCCAACCTTCTGGGGTTGTCGCTGGGAACTCTCTTTACCGGGCTGGGGCTCTCATCGGTGATTTCGGCCCGCTATAACATCGCTGTACCTTTGCCGGGAGACAGTCCGTTCAAGAAACCGCCGGGAAATGTCGCCCAGACGCTGGCAGTGCAAGCCGTCGGTATGGGCGTTTTGGCGCTTCTGCTCGTTCCGGAGCTTGCATTGGTGGCTGTCCAGGCCTTCAGCGGGGGTCCTGAGGCCGGTTGGATCAACCTGGCTGTTGGACCTTTGCTCGGCGTCGTCCTCTTCGTGGTTGGCGTTCGGCTCGGTGGAAAATGGTTGGATGCGCGCGGTCCGGAAATGTTCGCCCAACTGAGCGTGAACCGCTAGCCTGCGTAACAACCGTGCCCGTAGGTGGGACATGGGATAACGTCTTTGTCAGATAGCTCATAACTAAGAAAGGCCGTGACGATGGAAGTTGTCATTCTCCCTGGCACCAAGCAGATCGGTGCGCTTGCAGCCGATGCCATCGAAGCGCTGGTACGCCGTAAGCCCAATGCAGTCCTGGGCTTGGCGACGGGGTCGTCACCACTGCCCATCTATGACGAATTGGCCAGGCGGTACGAGGCAGGGGGATTGGACTTCAGCGAGGCGCATGGGTTCGCTTTGGATGAATATGTAGGGCTCCAGGCAGGACATCCAGAGTCCTACCGCGAGGTCATCCGGCGCGAGTTCACCAACCGGGTAAATATTAAGCCCGAGAACGTCCATGGGCCGGATGGCGCGGCGGAGGATCTTGAGGCTGCATGCCAGGGCTACGAAGACGCCATTAAGGCGGTAGGTGGAGTCGATCTCCAGATTTTGGGCGTAGGAACAGACGGGCATATCGGCTTCAATGAGCCTGGCTCATCTTTGGCATCCCGGACGCGCATCAAGACATTGATCGAGCAGACCCGGAAGGACAACGCTCGCTTCTTCGACAGCATCGACGATGTTCCTCACCACGTTGTCACCCAGGGCCTCGGAACCATCATGGATGCCCGGCATGTGGTCTTGGTCGCAACGGGGGCCCAGAAGGCCCAGGCTGTCCGGGATTTCGTGGAGGGGCCGGTGGCTGCCATTTGTGCGGCCTCCATCCTTCAGATGCACCCGCACGCCACGATTTTGGTGGATGAGGCGGCCGCGTCATCGCTGAAACTAGCCGATTATTATCGGCACACCTATGACAACAAGCCGGAGTGGCAGGGCCTGTAGACGGTAAGATGTTTGGCATGACTACGCTTCCTCCGGATCCATTCGAAAACGACCCCATGCGCGAGCTTTCCGGAGCCGGAACGTCCACTGCCACCATTGAGCGCGAAGAAACGCGCCAGGAAGTGGAGCCCGGCGACCGCGAGCGGTTTTCGCACTACGTCCGCAAGGAAAAGATCATGGAGTCGGCCCTGACCGGCGAGCCCGTCATTGCCCTGTGCGGCAAAGTCTGGACGCCGGGGCGCGATCCCCAGAAGTTCCCGGTCTGCCCGGAGTGCAAGGAGATTTACGAAGGCCTCCGCCCCGGCAATGACGGTGGAAAAAACGGCGGCCCGGGCAACTCCAAGTAGTGGGTGGGAAGAGAACTCCGGCCCTTTCTGATCTTCACCGGCCTACGGTCCGCTTTGGCGTGCCCGGAAAGCCGGAGAACACCGTCTCTGCCATCAGGCCGGGGGAGTCAGCATGACAGAAACACTTTTTGGTGGACCATCCCTGCCCCCGGCGTATCCGGAGCGCGCAGCCTGGGGTACGGCGCCCAAGCTCCGTGCGTGGCAGCAAGAGGCGCTTGACCTCTACATGACCCGCAATCCGAAGGACTTCCTCGCTGTGGCAACGCCTGGCGCTGGTAAGACCACTTTTGCGCTGCGCATCGCCACCACCCTGCTGGACAGCGGTGTGGTCAACCGCATCACCATCGTGGCGCCCACTGACCACTTGAAGCGGCAGTGGGCAGACGCCGCAGCAAAAGTGGGAGTCGCCATTGATCCCAACTTTAAGAACTCCGATGGCCAACACGGCCGGGGATTCGTGGGTGTTGCCGTCACGTACGCGCAGGTGGCGAGCAAGCCCATGTTGCATCGCGCGAAGACCGAAGCAGCCCGCACCTTGGTGATCCTGGATGAAATCCACCACGGCGGCGAGGCGCTTTCGTGGGGAGACGGCCTCCGGGAGGCCTTTGATCCTGCTGCGCGGCGCCTGTCCCTGACGGGTACCCCTTTCCGTTCGGACACCTCGCCAATTCCCTTCGTCGAATACGCCGAGGACCGGGACGGCATTCGCCGTTCGAAGGCTGATTACACCTACGGCTACGGAAACGCACTGCGGGACCACGTGGTTCGTCCTGTTCTGTTCATGGCCTATTCAGGCCAGATGCGCTGGCGCACCAGTGCCGGCGACGAGATGGCGGCGTCCCTAGGGGAAGCGGCTGTAACCAAGGACATCACCTCGCAGGCTTGGCGGACTGCCTTGAACCCCACGGGTGAGTGGATTCCTGCCGTCCTGGCGGCCGCAGACAAACGGCTCGGCGAGGTTCGGAGGACCGTGCCGGACGCCGGCGGGCTGGTGATTGCCACGGACCATGATGATGCACGCGCCTACGCCGGTCAGCTGAAGAAAATAACGGGCCAATCGCCCACGGTCATTCTCTCTGATGATTCCAAGGCTTCCAGCAAGATCGAGGAGTTCTCCGCGGGGGATCAGCGGTGGATGGTGGCTGTCCGCATGGTGTCCGAAGGCGTGGACGTTCCACGTCTATCAGTGGGCGTCTATGCCACCTCAACCTCAACGCCGCTGTTCTTCGCTCAGGCCGTGGGCCGCTTTGTGCGTGCCCGCAAGAGGGGCGAGACGGCGTCGGTATTCCTTCCGTCCGTACCTCCGCTGATGGTGCTGGCCAACACCATGGAGGCCGAGCGCGATCACGCATTGGACCGCCCTGAAAAGGACGACGACGGCCTCTTCAGCCCGGAAGAAAACCTCATGGCGGAGGCCAACCGCGAGGACAAGGCCTCCGACGAGCTCACCAAGGGCAAGTTTGAGGCCTTGGACTCCCAGGCCTCCTTTGACCGTGTCCTTTTCGACGGCGGCGAGTTTGGCACGGGTGCCGACATCGGTTCGGATGAAGAGCTGGACTTCCTGGGAATCCCGGGGCTACTCGACGCCGAACAGGTAGGCACGTTGTTGCGTCAGCGCCAGCATGAACAGCAATCGCGCAAGAAGCGCCAGTCGCCCTTGGCAGCTGCTGCTGCGCCTGCGGTGCCTGACCACCGCATGCTGATGGACTTGCGCAACGAGCTGGCTAAGAACGTGGCCGCCTGGTCCGCCCGCACCGGCACTCCGCATGGGGTGGTTCATACCAAACTGCGTGAAGTGTGTGGGGGTCCCGCTGTGGCCCAAGCGAACGAGGAGCAGCTGCAGGCGCGCCTGCGAAAGCTCCAGGACTGGTTTATCGGCAGGAAGTAGCTGGTTCCAAAATCAGCAGAAACGAAAAACACCGGAGGGCGCCGCGGTTGCGGCGCCCTCCCTGGTTTTGAGCTTGATAAGGGCGGTTTCAGTCCCGTTCGACTTCGACGCCGGCGGCTTCCATTTCGTCGTAGGCGCCCGAAAGGTCCTCGGCGATTCCGGCTGTAAGTTCAGCGATGACCGTCGTGTTGTAACCGGCCTGGACGGCATCCAGTGCCGTGGCCTTGACGCAGTAGTCCGTAGCCAGCCCTACCACCACCACTTCTTCGACGTCGTGGCTCTGCAGCCAGTCATCGAGCCCTATCGCGTCTTCATCGAGGACCTCCGCTACGGCGGTGCCTGCCTTCAGGTCGCCGGTGGGTACATCGTCTTCAGGAGCCAGGACTCCCTCGAAGCCTGAGTAAGCCGCAGTGAACTGTCCTTTTCGGAAGTACGCCTGGATGTACTCGGGATCAAGGTCTTCGTGGAGTTCTGCACCTTTGCTCCTTGCCCTGCAGTGCGGAGGCCAGGAGTCAACCATGTCCGGGGCCTCTGAAAAGTGGTCGCCGGGCTCGATGTGCCAATCCTGGGTGGCCACGATGTGGTCAAAGTGTTGCTGGTTGGCGTCCACGTACTCGGTGATGGCACCTGCTACGGCGGCGCCACCTTCGACTGCGAGCGTTCCACCCTCGCAGAAGTCATTTTGTACATCGACGATGATCAGGGCCCTGGACATCAGTTCTCCTCGTAGATGGTGGGGATGGCAGCCTCGCCGCGCTGCAGGCGGTTTACGACGGCGGGCAGCTCGGCCATGGTGGCCGCGTGCCGTTCACGGGCACGGATGACGCCTTCAGGTCCGGTCCATCCCGGCAGCACTTCGCCGTTCTTGACGAACTGGTGGAGCAGGACGCGGTCGTTGCCGTCGTCTTCGGGGCGGTGGCCGATCCCAACGATTTCCTGGGTGGCCCGGCCTCGTTCGTTGAGCTTGCGGAGGGCGTATTTGCGTCCACCCACGCTGGCCTTGTTTTTTGCGGCCTTGGCAACCGAAATGAATTCGCCGGCGTCGTTGGTGCGGCTGACCAGCTTGTACACCATGCTGGCCGTCGGTGCCCCGGAACCGGTGACCAGGGAAGTGCCAACGCCGTAGGAGTCCACGGGCGCGGATTGGAGGGCCGCAATGGCGAATTCGTCGAGGTCCGAGGTGACCACGATGCGGGTGTTGACGTTGCCCAGGTCATCCAGCATTTGGCGTACCCACTGCGCCTGGGCAATGAGGTCGCCGGAGTCCAGCCGGACTGCGCCGAGTTTGTCACCGGCCAGCTCGACGGCGGTACGCACCGCCGTCTCGACGTCATAGGTATCCACCAGCAGGGAAGTGCCCGGACCGAATGCGGCGATCTGTGCCTCGAAGGCCTCGCGCTCGGTGTCATGAAGGAGCGTGAAGGAGTGCGCTGCTGTGCCGACGGTCTTGATGCCGTAGCGCCGTCCGGCTTCCAGATTGGAGGTGCTGGCGAAGCCGGCAATCACGGCGGCGCGGGCTGCCGCCGTCGCTGATTCCTCCTGGGTGCGCCGGGAACCCATCTCGATGCAGGGGCGTGTGCCGGCCGCCGAGGTCATCCTTGAAGCCGCGGAAGCAATGGCGCTGTCGTGGTTGAGGACCGAGAGGACGAAGGTTTCCAGGATGCAGGCTTCGGCGAACGTCGATTCGACGATGAGGATCGGGGAGTTGGGGAAGTAGGCGTCACCTTCTGCGTAGCCCCAGATGTCGCCGCTGAATTTGTAGTCGGCGAGGTAGTCCAGCGTTTCCTGGTTGACCACTTTGTTCTGCTCGAGGAAGGCAAGTTCGTCGTTGCCGAACCGGAAGTCGGCAATGCCTTCCAACAGGCGTCCCGTGCCGCCCACCACGCCATAGCGGCGGCCGTCCGGCAGCCGCCGGGCGAATGCTTCGAACACTGATCGGCGGTGCGCGGCGCCCGAGTGTAAGGCTGCCTGAAGCATGGTCAGTTCGTAGTGGTCTGTGTACAAGGAAGTTGCGGGGTGGTCCCACGACGAGGCTCTACTCACGGATTCACTCTAGTGCGAGCCGCCATAGAATGGACAGATGAGCCCTAGCGTTGCGTATGGCACGGACATCGATGAGCGGACGAAAGCTGCAGAGCAATCGTCCACCGATGTCCTGACAGCCCCTGATATCCCGTGGAACCTTGTGATCTGGAATGATCCCGTGAATCTGATGAGCTACGTGAGCTATGTGTTCCAGAGTTACTTCGGCTACTCCGAGTCCAAAGCCCACAAGCTGATGATGGAGGTCCATAAGAAGGGCCGGTCCATTGTGGCCCACGGCAGTAAGGAACAAGTGGAACAGCACGCGGTGGCCATGCACGGTTTTGGTCTCTGGGCCACTGTGGAAAAGGCCGCGAGCGGCAACGAAACACCTGGAAAGGGCGGCCGCCAGCGTGGCTAAGGCATTCAAGTACGGCCTCAAGGGCATCAGCGGATACCTGGAGCCGGCGGAGCGTGACCTCCTGCGCGGTTTGCTTGACGACGTCATTTCCATGCTGGAATCGGATGTCCGGGAAAACGAAGACCCGCTGGCAGCGCTGATCGGCTTGGATATGGACGTCAAGCAGCCCAGCGACCGCGCCCTGTTGCGTCTCCTGCCGAACGTCATGAAGGACGACGACGGCGGCTCGCTGGAGTTCCGCCAGCTCACCGAACGCTCTGTGCGGGAAAACAAGATCGGCGCCTTGAGGGCTGCAGCTTTAGGCCTGGACAAGAACGAGCTCGTTCTGACGCCGGAGGACGCTACCCGCTGGTCTATGGCGTTGAACGACGTCCGGCTTGTACTGGCCGAACGCCTGGACATCCGTGATGAAGCGGATGCCGAGCACATCCACAGCATGCAGGATTGGAGCCAGGCGGAGGACGTGGAGAGTTACCTGGCCCTTGTCTACAACTTCACTACATGGCTCCAGGAGTCTTTGGTGCAGGCGATGATGGCCGCAAGGCAGGCGAAATCCTGATCCGGATGGCGGGTTGCTGCTTCTGCCCTGAAACAAATGCGACTGCCCTGTGACAAATCAGACACGAGGCGGAGAGCACAGGTAATGGCCGCACACCACGGGAAGCCTTATTCTCGAATAATTATGACTTCATCATCGGGTTCCACAAGCGGCGCGTTGGGCAATGACGCCCCCATCGGCAACGGGGAACTCATAGGGGCACGGCCAATCGGCATTTTTGACTCAGGTGTGGGTGGATTGACGGTGGCGCGTTCCATCATCGACCAACTCCCGAACGAATCAATCCTCTATGTGGGCGACACCGCAAACGGCCCTTATGGTCCACTTCCCATTGCCGAGGTCCGGGCGAACGCGCTTGGCGTTATGGACGAGCTGGTGGATTCAGGGGTGAAGTTGCTGACCATCGCCTGCAACTCGGCCTCCGCCGCGGTGCTCCGTGATGCCAGGGAACGCTATACGGCCCGGTATGGCATACCTGTCATCGAGGTTATCCAGCCGGCAGTCCGGCGGGCGGTCTCTGCTACCCGTTCCGGCAGGATCGGTGTCATCGGAACCTCGGCCACTGTAGGGTCCAGGGCTTATGAGGACACGTTCGCTGCCGCTCCGGACCTGACGATTACGTCCGTGGCCTGCCCGGCGTTCGTGAACTTCGTGGAAGCCGGAATCACCACCGGTCCGGATCTCCTGGCCGCCGCCAATGAATACCTGGAGCCACTTAAGGACGCAGGAGTGGACACTGTGGTCCTGGGTTGCACCCACTACCCACTGCTGACCGGCGTCATCTCATTCGTCATGGGCGAGGACGTCACGCTTGTCTCCAGCGCCGAAGAGACCGCCAAGGACGTCTACCGCGCCTTGGCCAACCACGGCATCCAGCGGACAGAGTCCCAAGCACCCAGCCACGAATTCATAGCCACTGGCGATGCCACCCAGTTCGAGACCCTGGCCCGCCGCTTCCTGGGCCCGGAAGTCCTCTCCGTGAAGCACGTGGACCATGTTGCGGCCCAGTACCCCACAGGCAGCCTTGCCCGCATTACTCCCGAGATGCTGGAAGCGGCACGATCGGGAGCGGGGCTGTCCCGCCGCTCGTACTTCGTCCAGCCCGGGGACGCGCTCGCCGGCGGCACCGGCACAACCATGGGGCGTGGCCTGTGAAGCTGACCATTGTGGGCTGCACAGGCTCGTTCCCCGGTCCGGGTTCGCCGGCGTCGTGCTATCTGGTGACGGCCCACGACGGTGAGCGCGAGTGGAAGATCGTGATGGACCTGGGCAGCGGTGCCTTGGGCGCCATCCAGCGCTATACGGACTTGGAAGACATCGACGCGATCTTCCTCACCCACCTGCACCCCGATCACTGCATGGACCTCTGCGGCCTGCATGTCGCGGTCCGGTGGAAGCCCGGTGGATGGGGTCGGGATCGCCTGCCGGTTTGGGGTCCTGCAGCTACTGCAGACAGAATGGCCACGGCCTATGGGCTGGACCTGGATCCCGGCATGCACGAGGAATTCGACTTCACCAACTGGACCGAGCTCAAGCCGGTCACAGTGGGGCCGTTCACAGTGACCCCCTTCGCCGTTAATCACCCCGTTGAAGAGGCTTATGCCTTGCGGGTCACGGCTACGGAACCGGGAAAGGACGGCGTATCCGTGACCAAGATCCTGACGTATTCGGGGGACACCGATTCCTGCCAGGGACTCGAAGATGCCGCGAGGGACTCAGACCTGTTCCTTTGTGAGGCGGCCTTCGAGGAAGGCCGCGACGACGGCATCAAGGACGTCCACCTCACCGGTAAACGTGCGGGCGAGGCCGCCATGAATGCCGGTGCCAAGCGCCTCCTCCTGACGCACATCCCGGTATGGACTTCACAGACCAAAGTGCTGTCCGAAGCCAAACCGGTCTTCACCGGTGACGTGGCTGTTGCCGTAGCCGGGGTCCACTACACAATTTAGCTGTCCGCTTGACCCAGCTGTTCGCTTCGATCCAACTTTGCAGGGCGTCGGGTTGGGGCCCTCAGCTTGGCTAAGCTTGAACCATGACTTCTGAAGCTACAGCCACTCCCGTCATCCGCGCCGATGGCCGGACCCCTGACCAACTGCGACCCATCAGCATTACCCGCGGCTGGTCCAAGCAGGCAGAGGGCTCGGCGCTGATCGAGTTCGGGAACACCCGGGTTCTGTGCACAGCTTCGCTGACCGAGGGTGTGCCCCGTTGGCTCAAGGGCGAAGGCCGCGGCTGGGTAACGGCCGAGTACGCCATGCTTCCCCGGGCCACGAACACCCGGTCCGACCGCGAGTCGGTCAAGGGCAAGATTGGTGGCCGCACCCACGAGATCTCGCGCCTCATTGGCCGCTCGCTGCGCTCCATCATCGACACCAAGGCGCTGGGTGAAAATACGATCGTTTTGGACTGCGACGTCCTCCAGGCCGACGGCGGTACACGCACTGCCGCGATCACCGGCGCCTATGTGGCGCTGGCGGAAGCCATCCGTTTTGCCCGTGAGAACAAGCTGATCGCCCGCAACGCAGAGCCCTTGGTGGACACCATCGCGGCAGTTTCCGTGGGCATCATCGATGGCGTTCCGATGCTGGACCTGCCGTACGTGGAAGACGTCCGCGCGGAGACCGATATGAATGTGGTGGTCACCGGTTCGGGCAAATTTGTGGAAGTTCAGGGAACTGCAGAAGGTGCCCCGTTCGACCGCGACGAACTCAATGCGCTGCTTGATCTCGCCCTCCTCGGCACCACCCAGCTGTCCGCAATCCAGCGCGAGACGCTGGCGGAAGCTCCGTGAGCGGCACGCCGATTCCCGGGGCTCCACGCCTCGTCCTGGCAACACACAATAAGGGCAAGCTGAAGGAGCTCCGCGAACTTCTCCGGGGCCAGGTTCCAGGGCTCGACGTCGACACCCAGGTGGTGGACGCCGCTGCGGCAGGCGCCCCGGATGTTGCCGAAACCGGTGTCACCTTTGCTGAGAACTCCCTCCTCAAGGCCAGGGCCGTGGCGGAAGCGACTGGCCTCCCGGCCATCGCTGACGACTCCGGATTGGCCGTTGATGTGCTGGGCGGGGCCCCCGGTATTTTTTCGGCACGCTGGTCCGGCAGGCACGGCGATGACGTCGCCAACCTGAACCTGTTGCTGGCACAGCTCTCTGACGTTCCGGACTCGTTCCGCGGCGCTGCGTTCGTCTGTGCGGCTGCGCTGGCGGTCCCGGGTCCCGACGGCATTGCCCGCGAGACCGTGGAGTATGGCCAGTTGGAAGGGGCGCTCCTGCGCGAGCCGCGTGGGGAGGGCGGCTTCGGCTACGACCCCGTGCTGCAACCTGCCGGGATGGATCGGAGCTGTGCCGAGCTTAGCTCTGAGGAGAAGAACGCCATCAGCCACCGGGGGCAGGCGTTCCGCGCGTTGCTTCCCGCCATTGTGTCGGCGTTGTCCGAGGCCGGTTCGAACTAGTTCCTTCGTGAACGCAAAAGGCACCCCGCTGTGCGGGGTGCCTTTTTGCTGCGCTTTGGGAGGTTGTCTGAGCCTTAGTGCTCGCTGTGCTTGCCGCCCTCGTGCTCCTCGATGAACTCTTCCACGGGGTCGGTGCCTTCGGCCGCGGCCCTGCGCTTTGCCATGAATCCCCGGCCGATCTCAATGAAGATCGGGATGACGGAGATCAGGACGATGACGATGAAGATGATGTCGATGTTGTTGCCAACCCACTCAAACTGGCCAAGCCATGCACCGAGCAAGGTAACGCCGCCGCCCCAGAGGACTGCGCCAATGACGTTGAAGAGGAAGAATTTGCGCTTGTCCATCTGCGCAACACCCACGATTACCGGCACGAAAGTGCGGATGATGGGAACGAACCGAGCCAGGATCAAAGCCTTGCCGCCGTGCTTTTCGAAGAACGCGTGGGCACTCTCCACGTTTTCCTTCTTGAACAGCCGTGAATCCGGCTTATTGAAGATTGCCGGGCCGGCCTTGGACCCGATGAGGTAGCCGGTTTGGTTGCCGATGATGGCAGCCACGATGATCATGGCGCACATGGCCCACAGATTGAACTCGATGGCGCCGGTGGAGACCAGGAGTCCCGCCGTAAACAGCATGGAGTCACCGGGCAGGAAGAACCCCACCAAGAGGCCTGTTTCCGCGAACACAATGGCGCAGACCAGGAGGACCACCCACGGTCCCAAAGGTGAATCGCGAAGGAAGACGTCGGGGTTCAGCCAGTCCGGCAGGAACGAAGCCATAGGCGGCGAAACCGGTCCCGCGCCTCCGAAGGTGGATACGGCAAGGTCGCTTATCGCAGAAAAGATCACCCATCAAGCCTACTTGACGGCCGTCGTCGAATTTTTCCTGGTTATCCCTTGACTGCTGGTTTGCTGGTTGTATGGTTAGTTACATGAGTAATGAACCAGTGAGGCGGTGGTGCTCATGATCGATGACAGCAAGCCGATCTTCATGCAGATCGCCGAACTCATCGAAAACGGAATCGTGGACGGCACCATGGCTGAAGAGTCGCAGGTTCCTTCCACCAATGAGTTCGCCGCTTTCCACCGCATCAACCCGGCGACTGCCGCCAAGGGCGTCAATCTGCTGGTGGATTCAGGAATTCTCTATAAGCGCAGGGGGATAGGGATGTTCGTCGCCACAGGAGCGCGCGCCCAGTTGGTAGCACGCCGCACCGAGGAATTCTTCGAGCAGTACGTCAAGCCGCTCGCCATGGAGGCCCGAAAGTTGGGCATCTCACCAGAGCAGCTGAACACGATGATTGAACGCAGCTCCGGGCTTGCACCGGAAACCGGGACAGACAAGGAAAGGAGCGCGGCCCTGTGAACGACACCATCGTCGAGGCCCGTAACCTGATCAAGCATTACAAAGACCTCAACGCTCTGGACAACATTAACCTCAGCCTCTCTGCGAACCGCATTTACGGCTTGCTGGGACGCAACGGTGCGGGCAAGACCACGTTGATGTCAATCCTCACCGCCCAAGCCTTCGCCACTTCCGGCGAAGCACTGGTTTTTGGCGCCAGCGCCTACGAGAACGATGCCGTCTTGTCCCGGATCTGCTTCATCCGTGAATCGCAGAAATACCCGGACGACTTCCAGCCGCAGCACGCCTTCCGATCCGCGGCGCTCTTCTACAAGAACTGGGACCAAGGATTCGCTGACCGCCTCGCCGAAGACTTTCAGCTTCCCGTCAAGCGCCGGATCAAGAAGCTCTCACGTGGTCAGCTGTCCGCCGTCGGAGTCATCATTGGCCTCGCCTCGCGCGCAGAACTGACGTTCTTCGATGAGCCGTACCTGGGTCTCGACGCCGTCGCCCGGCAACTGTTCTATGACCGTCTGGTGGAGGACTACGCCGAACACCCCCGCACCATCATCCTTTCCTCACACCTGATCGACGAGGTAGCGAACCTCCTTGAACACGTCATCGTGATCGACCGGGGGCGGATCATCATGGACGCCGATGCCGACGAGATCCGGGGTTCGGCTGTCACTGTTTCGGGTTCCGCAGAAAAAGTGGACGCCTTCCTGGCTGGCCGCAGGATCCTGCACCGCGAAACATTGGGCTCCTTGGCCTCCGTCACGGTGGACGAGGTTCTCAGCGGCCCCGAACGCACCGAAGCCCAGGAGTTGGGCCTTGAGCTGTCGCCGGTTTCCTTGCAGCAGTTGGTGGTGCGGAAGACCATGGCCGGTACCGAAGCCGGCCTCTCATCAACTACCGGAGACTTCGCCGATGACACGATGGAGGCAAAGCGATGAGCAGGACGCTGGCAGTTGCCCGGATGCAGCTGATTAATAAGTGGACGTACATCGGATGGCCATTGACCATCCTGGCGGCATCCTTCCTGATGTCGCTGGCTATCTTCGCGCTCATTCCCGTCACCGAGGGGAAAAATGGTGGCGGCAGCCAGGCGCCCTTGTGGTACTTCCTGGTCCTTGGAATCCAGAGTATGACCTTGGTCTTTCCCTTCTCTCAGGGCCTCAGCATCAGCCGACGTGCGTTCTACCTGGGAACCCTGGGCCTCTTCTCACTGATCGCGGTCGGGATGACAGTGCTCTACATGCTGGGTGGCGTCGTCGAACGGGCAACCAACGGCTGGGGTGTCTATGGCTACTTCTTCAATATCCCCTGGGTAACGGATGGTCCTTGGTACTCGACAGCAGCATTCTTCTTTGTGCTGATGATGTTCATGTTCATCATCGGGTTCTGGTTCGCCACCATCTTCAAGCGTTGGGGCACCACTGGAACGCTGGTTTCAACCCTGGGCACAGCAGTTGCCCTGATCGGTGCCGCCGCCCTCACGACGTTCTTGCAGGGATGGGGACTTGTTGGAAGCTGGTTCGCCCAGCAGACGCCGCTCAGCATCAGCGGATGGGCTGCGCTGCTGTGCGTCATCCTGGCGGCCGGTTCCTACACAACCCTTCGCAGGGCCACCCCATAGGCATCCAAATGTAGCGTTGGCCACAATGCAGGACGGAAGGGCCGCCCCGCCGCGGAAATCGGCAAGGGCGGCCTTTTCCACCTGTAATCTTGTCCAGTGGCATTGGACTTTACGGCGATCGACTTTGAAACAGCCAACGGCTTCCGGGGGTCGCCGTGTTCGGTAGGCCTCAGTAAAGTCCGTGGCGGAGTAGTCGTGGAGGAAGCCTCCTGGCTCATGCGCCCGCCCGAAAACCACGATCATTTCGAGTTCCATAACACGCGCATCCACGGCATCCGCGCGGAAGACGTCGCTGATCGCCCGCGGTTCGGGGAGCTCTTCCCGGAAATTGGCGCCTTCATCGGTGACGACGTACTCGCTGCGCACAACGCAGCCTTCGACCTCGGCGTTATCCGGTCAGGCCTGGAAGTCTCCGGTCTTGCCGGGCCAGCCTACGACTATGTGTGCACTGTGATGCTGTCCCGCCGCTGCTACTCCTTGGTGTCCAACTCTTTGCCCTATGCCGCCGAGGAGGCAGGCGTTCCCTTGGTCAACCACCACGACGCCGCGGAAGACGCCCGTGCCTGCGCCGGAATCCTTGTGGACATCGCCCGGCGGAACAACGCCAACAGCATCGCCGAGCTCTACCTCTCCCTTGGCCTCAACCTGCCGAAGCAACCGGCCTTCGATCCAGCCCAAGGTCTGTCCAAAGCGACCATGTCCGCACTCGCTGCCAGAGCCGGAAGCTTCGCAGAACGAACACTGGAGCGAGCACTTGGCGTCCCCAGCGGTTTTCAGAGCTGGCCGGAGGAGGGCCCAAACCCCTTGCCGAACCCGGCTGCGGAACCCGGACATCCGCTCTTCGGCCAGACAGTGGTCTTCACGGGCGACCTCGCCATCACCAGGCCGGACGCGAAATCCCGCGCCGCGGACATGGGTGCACGTCCGGAAAGCCGGGTCACAGCACGCACTACTGTGCTGATCGTCGGTGATGGCTTCGTGGCAGGCGACCTTCGCGCCGGCCGACTCACTGGCAAAGCCAAACGGGTCCTGGAACTGCACGCCAAGGGCCAGAAAATCGAGGTTGTGTCTGAGGGCGAGTTCCTGCAGATGGTGGGCGGCGCGTAACCTTCCGGCCGCCGGGTCATCCGGTCATACTGCGCAATAATCCTTCCCGCCGGAAGAGCGGCACTCCTAGCCTTGGGGGGTGACCAAGTCAGCCCTTCCCCAAGCTCCCGAGCGCCGTCCTGCCAGCGGTCCCGCTCCTTCTGGCGCTGCAACAAACGGTGGGGCTGGTTGGCGGGCTTTTTTCGCTTTCCCCAATCCCGTTAATGAATATGCTGCCCGGATCACGGCCGGACTGGTTGTGGTGGTGGCCGTCGCCACCTTGCTGACCGGCTGGGGTTGGGGCTTGGTGGTACTTGCTGTCGGATTCTGGCTTCGCGTGCTGTTTGGACCACGAGTCTCCCCGATCGCTCTTCTGTCAGTCAAGGTGTTGGCACCAAGGATCGGGCACGCCAAGCTTGTGGCCGGTCCTCCCAAGCGGTTCGCCCAAGGGATCGGCGCCGCACTGACGAGTGCCGCCGTCGTGCTGTTTTTCACCGGCTTCCAGCCGGCCGCCTGGATTCTGCTGGCACTGCTGATCGTGGCGGCTTCGCTGGAAGCGTTTGTGGGTTTCTGCCTCGGCTGCGCGATCTTCGGGTTCCTTCAGCGCAGGGGCCTCATCCCCGAGGACGTGTGCGAGGCCTGCAACAACGTGACGCTCCGCCGGATCTAGCTATTGTTTAGCCGGTGGTGACGGCAAGCAACCTGTCCGCCATGCCACGAATGACGTCCGGCGCTTCCAAGGACTCGAGCCAGTCGGACGGCAGGCCGTCCTCGCCGTAGTAGGCCCCCAGGATGTTTCCCGCAATGGAGCCTGTGGAGTCGCTGTCGCCACTGTGGTTGATGGCCACGGATATTGCATTGCGGAAGTGTTCTGCTGGCGTGCCGCCGCTGGTGGCCAGCACAGCGTAGAGCCCGACGGCGAGTGCCTCCTCAGCAATCCAGCCCTCACCGAGCGCTGTGGTCAGTCCTTCCGGGTCCAGTGGGGCAGGTTGCAACGACGACTGCAGGGCGGCTTCCAGTCGTTTCGCCAGCTCGGGTGCTTTGGTGGGGACACCGTTGACATAGCTGAGGGCCTCGATAGCGGAGGTGCGGATGTCGCTTCCGGCCACGATGTTGTGGATCAGCAGGCTGAATGCTGCTGCGCTGAGTCGCGCCGAAGGGTGTCCGTGCGTCAACGAGGCGGCGTCCGAGCTGAGTTTGTAGACGGCTTCCCTTGAAATGTGGGGGATGAGTCCGAACGGGGCTGAACGCATCACAGTGCCGCACCCTTTGGAGTCGGCATTGACGGGTCGTGCAACTGTTCCCATTTCCCCCGTTGCCAAACCACTGAGGCAGGCATTTCCGGGTGCCCGGCGGTGACGCAGGACCTCCTGGGAGTCGATCCAGCGCGGTTGCGGCACGGGAGCGGAGGAGGCAACAGCAACATCCTGGGTAGCGAGCCAGCGGAGGTAGGCCAACCAAAGGCAGGCGATTTCGTCCGCCGCTAGGCCGTCGTTGGCCCATTCGAGCGCTTCCACAAGGCCGTCAACGGTGTATAACGTCATCTGCGTGTCATCCGAGAAGTGGCTGCCGCCGTCGAGTTGCGCGAAGGACGTCAGGCCGCCGGAACCATAGCGGGCACGGATCGCGGCAATGGAGTCGAACTCCACGGCATAACCAAGGGAATCACCCAGGGCTCCTCCCAGAAGTGACCCGTGCACTCGGGATTCGAAGGAAGGAACAGCGGGGGATTTAGGCTCAACACTCATGCCTGTAATTTACCGTGCCCGTGAACCGCCGCTGATATGGTGGGGAAGCTGCACGGCACTGACAAAACTTGGAGTGACATTTTGCGTGAACCTGCTTGGCGACGGACAGGCAAGACGCCCGACTACAGGTTTTCCCTTGCCAACGAACGCACTTTCCTCGCGTGGATCCGCACGTCCCTGGCATTGCTCGCCGGCGCGGTTGCCGTTGACCAGCTGGCTCCGAACATCGCGCCCACACCCGTCCGGCTGGTCCTTTGCGTCTTGCTGGCTCTGGTCGGGGCGGGCCTGGCGGCACTTTCCTACCGCCGTTGGGGGCAGATGGAAGCGGCGATGCGCAACGATCAGGCGCTCCCGTTCTCCAGGGTCATGCTGTTCATGACCATTGTGGTGGCCGTAGCGGCGTTCGCCTTCGCTGTGCTGATATTGGTGGCGCGGTAAGCATGGAAGTCCGCGACCCCGGGTTGCAGCCCGAGCGCACCACCTTGGCATGGCGCCGGACGCTGATCTCGTTGGTAGTAGTGGACTTGTTTATCTGGCGGAGCTGGCTGACGTCTGAGCCCTCCACGGGCAACCTCGTCGCCGGTCTCCCCGGACTTGATTACCAAGGGATCTGTGCACTCATGGCGGCACTTGCCACCATCGTGCTGGCGTCCGTGGTGTGGGTTCGCTCACGCCAACTCCAAGTTGGAAACGAGGCGGCATCAGCCCGGCTCGTCCTGGTCAGCACGCTGGCTGTGATGGGCCTTGGTGCCACTGCCATCGCTGCCATTGCCCTGGGTGGATAAGCTTGGAGGCGGGATTCAGCAACCGCCCAGACTCTGATGGCAGGATACTCAGTGGCTTTGAGCTTGCGTTACCCCTGCCAATACCAGCATGCGGCCGGTCAATCCGGCATCCATACCAACCGTAAGGACCCCTTCGACATGACCTCTCCTGTACAAGCGACGCCTGAACACCAACCGGGACTACTTGCCCGGCTGTCGGCTGAAGCTTTGGGTTCGATGTTCGTTGTGGTTGCCGCGGTGGGAGTCGGGATATTTTCGAATCCTGGTGGGGCGCCCTTGCCGGTGGCTCTTGCCACGGGCCTGGCGGTGACAGTGGCAATGCTGGCTTTCGGCTATGTCTCCGGCGGGCACTTCAATCCGGTGATCACCTTAGGCAATTTGATTGCCGGCCGCATCCGTGCCGTGGCGGCCTTAGCCTATGTGGCGGCCCAAATCATTGGCAGCGTCGTTGGTGCTGCCTTGATCTATTTCGTAGTGACCACCGTGCCTGTCCTCACGGACGCCAGGGCGGCGTTCGACGTCGTTGCCCCGGGGTTCGGTGAGCATGCTTCCGCGCAAACGCAGATGGCAGGAGTTCTGCTGGTCGAAGTCCTCGGTTCGGCCCTTATTGTGGCCGTATTCCTTGGTGCGACCGCTGGACGACGCGCTCTTCCGGCCATGGCCCCCTTCGCAGTAGGCCTTGCAATGGCTGTCCTGCTTCAGCTGGGGCAGGTCCTGGGAAACCTTCCCTTCAACCCCGCTCGGGCAACGGCCCAGGCATTCTTCAGCTCGCCTTGGGCGATTGAGGGTCTATGGCTCTTCTGGGTGGCCCCGCTGATGGGTGCCGCGCTTGCGGGTCTCGCTTTCCGTGGTTTCCAAGGCCTGTCACAGGCCACCGTCGCCGTGACCGACGACGTCCAGGGCGGAAGCGATGGGGTGAACGACTCCTTCGACGCCAATGACGAGCCGGTTGAGGATGTTCAGGTCAGCGAAGCTCCTGTGAAATCTGACGGGAACGCTTCCCGACGTGCGCCGGCTGCGCCTGTCAATGATGACGCCCGTGACTTCTTCGACGGGAAAAAGGGCAAATAACCGCACGGGGTCGACGGCGGACGGCTCGCCTGCGCTTTATTGTCGGTGCCCCCGGTTAACTTGAGAATATGCGGTTACTTCATACTTCCGATTGGCACCTTGGCCGATCATTCCACGGCGTTGGCATGCTTGAAGCCCAACGCAACTTCGTGGACCAGTTGGTATCGCTGGTTGAATCCAAGTCCGTTGACGTGGTGCTCATAGCAGGAGACGTCTACGATCGTGCCTTGCCCGGGCTGGATGTGGTCAAACTGCTGGATGATGCCCTTGTGCGCATTACTCAGGCAGGGGCCGGGGTTGTCCTGACCAGTGGCAACCACGACTCCGCCATCAGGCTGGGCTTTGCCTCCCGCCTGTTGGAACGCGGGGGAGTGCACCTGAGGACGCGCGTGGAAGATCTTGATGTGCCAATCCTCTTGCCCCTCGGAGCCGATGGACGTGGCGCCGATGGGCATGGCAAGGACGGCACCGGAAACGGCCACGTTGCCATTTACGGCATTCCCTATCTTGAACCCCGGCTTGTGGCTGAGCGTCTGGGCGCTGAAAACGCCAACCACTTTGATGTCACCTTGGCGGCAGTGGATCGGATCCGGCAGGATGTTGAAGCCCGCCGCGCATCCGGACCCGTTTATCCGGTGGTTCTAGCGCATACCTTTGCCAGCGGCGGCATTACCTCGGAAAGCGAACGGGACCTGAGCATCGGCGGCCTGGGAGCAGTTCCACTGGATCTCTTTGAAGACTTCACCTACACCGCACTGGGACACCTCCATGGGCGGCAGGAGCTGGCACCCAATGTCCGGTACTCCGGTTCTCCCTTGGCCTATTCATTCTCGGAGGCCAAGCACCATAAAGGCGCCTGGCTGGTGGACCTTGACGCCCATGGAGTGATCGCTGTTGAGGAAGTTGTGTGGGATGCCCCCAAATCCCTTGCCACCTTGCGTGGAACGCTGGATGATCTGCTCGGCGCCGAAGAGCATGCCTGGGCAGAGAGTGCTTACTGCCAGATCACGTTGACGGATGCGCAACGGCCTGCGCAGGCCATGGAAAAGGTGCGCACCCGCTTCCCTGACACCCTGGTTCTCTCCTTCGATCCCCAAGGTGCAGAGGCGCGGACTTCCACCAGTTACAGCAATCGGCTCGCCGCTGCCGAAGACGACCTTGGAGTCTGCTGTGGATTCCTGGAACACGTCAGGGATCGCGGTGCCAGCGATGCAGAGGAAGCGGCGCTGCAGGAAGCACTTGAAGCTGTCCGGTTGCAGGAGGCTGAGCTGTGAGAATCCATCGTTTGGAGATCGAAGCCTTCGGTCCGTTTGCGACGCCCCAACACATTGACTTCGACCATGTGAGCGCACAGGGCCTTTTCCTCCTCAACGGCGCTACGGGTGCCGGCAAGACCAGCATTCTGGATGCGATCTGTTTCGCCCTGTACGGGTCCGTTCCGGGTGCCCGCCAGGAAGGGAAACGGCTACGAAGCGACCATGCGGCGCCAGGCGCGGAGCCGCGCGTGGTCTGTGAGTTCTCAGCACGCGGGCGGCGTTTTGAAGTGACGCGATCGCCGGCGTGGGAACGGCCCAGCGCCCGCGGACGCAACGGATTCACCACCCAGCAGGCCAAGACCCTCCTCCGGGAACGGGTGGCAGGAAGCTGGGAAGAGAAATCTTCCAGGAACGATGAGGTAGGTGCCGAGCTCTCGGACGTCCTTGGGATGGACCGGGAGCAGTTCACCCGGGTGGTGATGCTGCCCCAGGGCGACTTCGCGGCTTTCCTGAGGTCCAAGGCCAACGACCGGTTGGAACTGCTGCAAAAGTTGTTCGGCACGCACCGTTTTGAAGCTGTTGAACGCCAACTTGTTCAGCAAGCAGCTGAGGCCACCCGGGCCGTGCAGGAGAACGCGTCAGATCTCAAGTTGCTGCTTGACCGGGTTGCATCGGAGCAGGAACAGCTGGGCCTTGCCGCAGTCGCTCCAACCGCCGGCAAGGAGCCAGGACAGGAACCTGAGGCCTGGCTTGCCGCTGTGGAAGCGGGAGTCAGTGCTGAATGGAAGCGGCGGCAGGACGAGGCCGCTGAGGCAGAATCCCTGGCTACCCGCCTGATGGAACAATTCCAAGAAGCTCAGGAGAAGTCGCTACGGCATGGGCGGCTCGGCGCTGCGATGCAGCGGCGGGTCCTGCTGGAGCTGGCAGCGCCCCGGGCTCTGGAGAACAAGGAGATGCTCGGAAAGCACCGACGTGCCGCTGTTCTCGGCGGCCATCTGGAAGCGGTCGATACTGCAGCGCGCAAACTCGAAGCCGCGGCTGCGCGGACGGAAGGCCTGCGAGGGAAGCTTGCCGCGGTCGGCTTGGAGACAACAAACACTGCCGCTGCCTTGGAAGGCGTCAAGGCAAGCAGCGCAGTCCTTGAGGCCCGGCTGCCCGATGAGCAGCGATTGGAAGAGATCACGGCGCGCCTTGCAGCCAGGCGTAGTCAAACGGCGGAACATCAAGCCGCTGCCGAGGCTTCGGCGGGCGTGCTGGAACAGCTGCGCGAAGACGTGTCCACTGTGGAGTCGCAAATCCAGCCCCTCGAGCCTTTGGCCGGCCAACTGACAGAACTGGAACGGAATGCTGAGGCTGCGGCTGAGCTGGTTCGAATCGTAGCCCGCCATGAAACGGCTGCCAGCGAGTTGGCCGAGGTTACCGGAAAGCAGCTCCAGGCCCGGTCGGCGTCACAGGACCTCCGGCAACAGTGGCTCGACGTCCGCGAGCTGCGTTTGGCCAACGCAGCAGGGGAGCTGGCCGCGGCACTGGAAAGCGGTAAGCCGTGCGCTGTTTGCGGCAGCCAAGAGCACCCCAATCCTGCCGAAGCAGTGCGATCAGCACTCTCCCTGGCCCAGGAAGAGGAAGAAGCCAAGGAACAGTTCGAGGCCAGTGAAAAAGCCCTGGGGCTCCTCACCGAACAAGTTTCCTCCGCAGCCCAGGTGCTTGCCGGCCTGGTTGCCCAAGGGGGTGCAACCGATGCTGCTGAAGCAGAGGCCAACCGGATATCCGCGCAGGACGCTGCCTCGGCGGCACGAAAGGCGGCAGGCTTGCTGGAGAAGCTTCGCGGCCGGCAGGAAGCCCTCACCAAGAGGATCTCTCTGGTGCAGGAAGAACACGACGCTTCCGTGAGCGAGGCGGCACAGGCGTCGTCCGCTGTTCACCTGCTTCAGGAGCAATGTGTTGCCCTTGAAACGGATCTGGCCGGCTTAAGGGGGGACTTCCCGAGCCTGCGTGAACGGCTGGATGCACTCATGGCTGAGCGCGGGCTCTTGCAAGCCGTCGCGGACGCAGATGTGGAACTGGAACGGGCGGAGCAAGCCCTGGCAGACGCCGCCGCGTCGCTTGAAAGGGCCTTGCCGGAATCCGGTTTCACCTCCGCTGACGACGCTCGCCGGGAGATACTCTCACCGGCCGATGTTGTGGGCCTTGAGAAAGACCTGGCTGATTTCGACGCTGAATCATCCCGCTTGGATGAGTTGTTTGCCAGCGAGGACCTGGTCCTTGCCGCCAAGGAAGCGAACATAGGCGAGCTTCCCTTGGGAGAAGCTGAACTTGCTGAATCGAAGCTGATTGCTTCCAATGCCGCAAATACTGCGCGGGCTGAGGCTTTGTCTGCGGGCATGGCCGGAAAATCGGCGGCCGCTGTTGCCCGGTTGCGGAGGGAGTATCAAACCCTGGCACAAGCGGGAAGCGAACCGCGGAACAGGGCGCACATGCTTGCTGAGCTGGCCGACACCTTGAGGGGATCGGGCGACAACAGCTACCGGATGAGCCTGAACACCTATGTCCTCGCTGCGCGGCTGGAACAAGTGGCAACCGCCGCCTCCGAGCGGCTCGTGGCCATGAGCGACGGCAGATATACGTTGCAGCATACGGACGCCAAGGCCGCCAGGGGAGCGAAGTCCGGCCTCGGGCTTGAAGTCGTAGACGAATGGACTGGCCAGCGCCGGGACACCTCCACCCTCTCTGGCGGCGAATCCTTCATGGCGTCGTTGTCATTGGCACTTGGCCTTGCCGATGTCGTCCAGCAGGAGGCCGGCGGCGTGGACATCGAGACACTGTTTGTTGATGAAGGCTTCGGCAGTCTCGATGAACAAGCCCTGGAACAAGTGATGGATGCCTTGGAGGGACTGCGCGACGGCGGCCGGGTAGTTGGGTTGGTCAGTCACGTCGGGGAGATGAAGCAACGCATCACCAGCCAGCTACAGGTGGTCAAGGGCAGGCACGGTTCCAGCGTGCGGATTGCCGACGCCGTGCCCGTCTGACAGCTATCCGATAGACTTAACCCGTTACACCGGGTCGCGCGCATCGGGAGGAGGGACGATGCGCACTCTTTAGCGAACCCGGATTAATGGAAAAATCTTCTCTAGCTTCACAGCCTCTATCATCGGCTCCCGCACGCCCTTCACGCCTTCCGGGCCGCTTCGCGCGGCTTCCCGAATTGGCCGGACCCGGTTTCCTTCCGCTGGGCCTTTTCGCCAGGCTTCCCCTGGCCATGCTGACAGTCGGCACCCTGACGCTGGTCACCGCCGTCAGCCACTCCTACGCGATCGGCGGCATGGCGGCCGGAGCGGTTGGCATCGGCTCGGCCCTGGGCGCCCCCGTCCTCGGCACCCTGGCTGACAGGGCAGGACAACGGATCGTGCTCCTCGTGGCAGCGGTCATCAACACAATCGCCGTCGCGGGGCTCCTTGCTGCGGCTTACCTCACTCCCGCGTACGGCTCGGTGGCCGACGCAGTTGGCGTCCTCATTGCAGCTTTCCTCGCGGGAGCCAGCTGCCCCCAGGTGGGTCCCATGGCCCGTGTCCGATGGATGGCACTGACAACCCGCAACCTATCCCAGTCCTCAGCCAACGGAGGCCGAAGCGTCGCGGCCAACCGGGCTGACCTGGACACCGCGCTGTCGTATGAAGGGACCGCGGACGAGATCACCTTCGTCCTGGGCCCTGCCCTGGTGGGTGTCCTCGCCAGCATGGTGGCACCCTGGTTGCCGCTCGCCTTGGCAGCCGTCATGACCATCACGTTGGTTCCTGCTTTTGCGATCCATCCCAGCCAGCTGGCGGTTGTACCGGCACCTCGGAAGCCGAGTGCCGGCGCCGTGCCTCCAGGAGAGCAAGCGGCCCCGGTGAGTCCTGCGAGCCGCAACCGTTGGGCAGGCGCGGTGGTAGCTGTGCCGGTTGTCGCGATGGTGTGCATGGGTACCTTTTTTGGGGCAACCCAAAACGCCCTGAGTGCCTTTTCCGCACAGTACGCCACAGCCGAAATCGCTGGACTTCTATACGCAGTAATGGGCCTCAGCTCAGCTGTAGCAGCGCTATCCGTCGCATTCTGGCCGCAACGGTTCAGCCTCGCTTCCCGCTGGGTAGCGGCAGCGCTGGCGATGTCCGTTTTGTCGCTCTTGCTGCTTCTCCCGGCGGGTATTTGGCCCATGATCTTTGTCCTGCTGGTACTGGGCATCCCCGTGGGGCCGGTGATGGTCACTGTCTTCAGCATCGGCGGCGTGGTGGCGCCGGCCGGCCGCATGGCCACAGTGATGACGGCACTTGCCAGCGGAATTGTGGCGGGAACAGCTTTGGGCTCCTACCTGGCCGGGCAATTGGCGCAAACGCAGGGCCCGGGTGCGGCCTTCGTCGTGTCGATGGCCGCTGCAGCCGGCCTTTTGCTGCTGGGCGTTCTCACGTGGTTGGTGATGAAGCGCCAGCCTCAGGCTTAGTGGAGCGCCCCGGCGAGGGACGAGGCCATGAGTTCCACCAACCGGAGGGACCGTTCGTCGTCGGGGTCGGCCAAATGCTGCATGCTGATGCCGTCGATCCCGGAAATGAACAAGCGCGTGATGTCCTCCAGGTTGGCGGGGACAGGTTCTCCGGCGGCTTCTGCGGCCGAACGGAACAGCTCCAGCGTCGAGTTAACCCAGCCGTCGTACATCGAACGGTTCATGAGCAACGCCTGTGGCTGGTCTTCGGCCTCTACCCGGAAGCGCCGGAGCAGCAATTCGAAGGTCGTGACCTGTTCGTGCGGGTTCTCTGACATGCGGCTCCAGATGCGTCTGGCATGGGCGCCCACCATGTGGCGCAATCCCATTCCCGGATCGGCCACAGGTTCCAGTGCCTTGGCGTAGTCCCTGCTGAGGAAGTTGTAGACCTCTTCAAGGAGTTCGTCCTTGCTCCGGAAACAGTAGTGCAGTGCCGCAAGCGGTGCTTCAGCTTCACTGGCGATTCGTCGCGTGGTTGCAGAGGCGAGGCCGTCCTGGGCGATCACCCTTGCTGCGGCTTCAACGAACTGCAGCCGCCTTTCCTCAGCGGGAACCCTGGCCATTCATGCACCTTCTTCTCTTTCAGGCGGTCTCATCGATCGTAGGCGTTAACCGCCGTGACGTCGTTTTGGCCGTGCCGGGGAGGTGGAAAAGTCCTCTGAAAGAAATTTTACGCCAAAACCTAGTCAAGTGACCCAGTCAAGCGACATACTTCTTTCAGGAACGTTGTCTGCATCACATTCAGATGCGGTGAACTGAGGAGAACTGATGGAAGATTTCGCTGATCTGGTGATCATGAATGCTTCGGTCCACACCATGGACCCGGCGGCTTCTCATCACGGGAGCGATGCCGTGGCCGTCAAAGACGGCCGCGTGGCCGCACTGGGCAACAACGATGTGAGCCAGTTGATCGGCCCCTCCACGCGCGTTATTGATGCCGCGGGTGGTGCTGTCATTCCAGGCATCAACGATGCCCACCTGCACTTCGTTTCGGCGGCCATGGCCGCCTTCGGCTATGTCCGCCTGGAGCCGGCTGTGGCCCCTGACTGGGCGGCCGTCGTCGACGTCGTGGAGGCAGCGCCGGCGGGGGATGACGGCTGGGTGCGTGCCCATGGCTGGGACGAAGCCCTGCTGGGCCCGGCGCAGGGATTCCTGCTCGACGCCAGGCCGGACACGCCCGTGGTGGCGTTCGACAGCACAGGGCATCAGTTGATAGCCAACAGGGAAGCCCTGAGAAGGGCCGGAATTGACGCCGCAACACCGGACGTGCACGGCGGCGTCGTGGCGAGAACCGCCGACGGCAACCCCACAGGCCTGCTCCAGGACGGAGCCATGGAACTTCTCTCGAGGGCAATGCCGCCGGTTCCGGCGTCCACATTGCGGCCCGCCTTGTTGGCATTGCAGGAGCACCTGCACTCGCTCGGTATCACTTCCCTCACGGATCCTGGCCTGGGCCCTGCAAGTGCTGGGCTCATGGACGGTACCGGTTCGACGGCGGCACTTGAGTTGCTGGGCGACCTCGCCGCGGAGGATGAACTGACGTTGAGAATCAACGTCCTGATGCTCTT
Organism: Paenarthrobacter sp. GQ52; assembly: GCF_059759005.1. Lineage (NCBI taxonomy): Bacteria > Bacillati > Actinomycetota > Actinomycetes > Micrococcales > Micrococcaceae > Paenarthrobacter > Paenarthrobacter sp. GQ52. Next base: position 65,200 of record NZ_JCAXEJ010000003.1, on the reverse strand, counting down.
CGCGGGAACCGGGGGAGCCAATGCCGACGCGGTTAAAGCAGGCCTGCGCAGCGGACTGGCCGCTACCTACCTGAACCGCGGCATCAATCCGGAGCAGTTGCGGATCGCGGGCGTCAAGATCTTCGCCGATGGCATTCCGCGCAGCGGCACCGCGTGGATGAGTAAGCCGTATGGCAAAGCCTGTACGCACGGCAGCCTGGTGATCCAAGGGGCCACCGACGCCCAGCGGGTTGCGGAGCTGCACAAAATCCTGGGGCTGATCAACGAAGCCGGGTTGCAGGCAGGGGTCCATGCCACGGGGGACGCGGCCACCGCCGCAGCCGTTGAGGCGATCATCGCTGCGGATGACAGTGCCGAGGGCGGTCCAACGTCATCCGGGAACCGCCATTACATCATCCACGGGGCCTTCGGTGATCACGGGACACTGCGAACCATGGCCTCCCACGGCATTGGTTACAGCACCAACCCCCTCATCCGCCAAGAGGCCGGTGACATCATGCGCCAAGTTCTTGGTGAGGAGCGTTTCTCCCGGCACCAGCCCCTGAAGTCAGCGGTGGGAGCCGGAGTTCATGTCAACCTTGCCTCGGACGCCCCCGTCACCAGTACCGATTGGCGGCGCACCGTGGTGGCAGCCGTCCGCCGAGCCACACGTTCCAGACCGGGCGAACCGCGGGATCCGGAGCGGATCACCGGCCTACAGGCATTGGCTGCAATGACCATCCACGCCGCGTGGCAGGACCACGCCGAGCACTTCAAAGGTGCCCTGACACCAGGCATGGCAGCAGATCTGTGCCTTCTCTCCAACCCTTGGCCCGTGGACGAGGAGATCGAAAAGCTCCTCGACACAGAGGTCAGGCTCACACTGAGCGGTGGCCGCACAGTCCACCAATCCACCAGCTAGAACCATTCCCTTCCGTTCCAACCATTTGTGATTCAAGGAGCACCATGCGACGCACTATTCCCTTGGCCCTGGCCGCAGTTTTGTCCATGACGTTGGCAGCCTGCGGCGGCGGGACGGGCCCGGCCGCCGCCCCCGCCGCCGACGGGACCACCACGCTCAAGGTGGGAACAATCGGCATCGGTTCCGATGCCGGTATCCGCCTCGCGGCTGACAAAGGCTACTTCAAGGAGCAGGGTCTCAACGTCGAGATTTCGGTCATAGCTAATCCGCCGGCCGGTATTGCAGCTGCCCAGAGCGGCCAGATTGACGTCACCTACACGCCATCCATCCCACTTTTGAATGCACTGAGCCAGAACGTACCGCTCAAGATCATCGCAGCGGCCGATGGCTACAAGGACGGGGCTAGTGAGGGGGCGGACCTCAACCGCGTAGATGACACCGGACTCCTGGTGCAGCAGGCGTCCGCCATCAACCGGCCGAAGGACCTGGAAGGAAAGAGCGTCAGTGTTCCAGCCCGCAAGGCACAGCTGGAGGTTACGGTCAGCAAGCTCGTCAAGGACGACGGCGGCGACCCCGCCAAGGTGAACTGGATGGTCCTCGATCCGTCATCGGCACTCCAATCACTGAATTCCGGACGAGTCGATGCCGCATCCCTGGTTGCCCCGTTCACGTCCAAGGCCGCGTCGGAGGGCAACAGGCTGCTGGCCTCGCCCGGCGTCGAGTTCTTTGAACAGGGCGCGATTGGCCTCTGGGTGTCAGGGGCGAACACGGTGAAGTCCAAGGAGAAGGCGTTGGAGGGTTTCAAGGCGGCCATGTACAAGGCGAACGCCTACGCCAACGGCCACATCGATGAAGCACAGCAGCTCAGCGCCGAAATCACCAAGACTCCGCTGGAGGTCGTGAAGTCCGGCGCAGTCAACTACTGGCCGGAAGATGTACGCCTGGAAGACATTGAGCGTGCCAACAAGAACCTCGCTGACCTTGGCTTCCTGAGTGAACCCGTGAAACTGCCGGCCGACATAATTTTCGGTAAGTAGGCCGTAAGCGACATGGGAGATTCATCATGAAGGCATCCATCCGCCCTTATGTGTTCAGTGCCTTGGGCATCGCCGGAGCCCTGGTCATCTGGCAGGTTCTCGCCGCGGCAAACGTAGCAGGAAACGCCCTGCCAACGGCCACCACGGTGTTCACCACCCTTGCAGGCATTCTGGGGACCGGCACGTTCTGGTCCGCACTGGGTGCCACCATTGGCATCGCGTTGCTCGCGTTGGCTGTAGCGGCCTTGGCAGGAGTGGTTATCGGATTACTCGTGGGCAGTTTCGAATCCGTACGATACGCCACCTTGGCAGTCTTGGAATTCCTGAAGCCCGTCCCGCCCATCGTCATCCTCCCCCTCGCGGTGCTGGTACTGGGTCCTACCGCTGAGATGTCGCTCTTCCTGGTGGTGTTCGGGTGCTTGCTCCCCATCGTCATGCAAACGGTCGATGGGGTGCAGGGCACCGATCCCGTGGCACGCGATACGGCCCGCTCCTATGGCATGGGCGAGGGGGAAATCCTGGCCCGGGTGGTACTGCCCAGCGCTATGCCGTACATCGGTACGGCGATGCGGGTGGCAGCTCCTGCCGCCTTGGTGGTGACGGTCGTTGCCGGACTCCTAGGCGGGGGTCCGGGCCTCGGCCAAAGCATTTACCAAGCCCAAGCGGCAGGTGACTACGCCAGTCTCTACGCATTGGTGATTGTCCTCGGTGTCCTGGGTCTGTTGTTCCAAGGTGCCACCCGGCTGGCCGAGCGCCGGGTCCTGCACTGGCATGAGTCCTACCGGGAAGTGGTGCCCTGATGAGAAACGTCAAAATACGAAACTGGGTGATCGGTGCAGGCACGCCCGTCCTGTTGCTGGCCTCGTGGTGGTTCCTGTCCGCGAACTCCATTGATCCCTTCTTCCCGCCGCTCGAGAGCATCCTTGTCCGTTTTCAGGAGCTTTGGCTCTTTGAGCACTTCCAGTCCGATGTCCTTCTGAGCCTGGGGAACTTGTTTATTGGCTTTGCCATCGCAGCGGTGGCCGGAATTGGCCTCGGGTTTGCCACGGCGCTGGTTCCTCCCGTCCGGTGGATGATCGATCCGTTGATCCACTTCCTCCGCGGCATCCCTCCTGTGGCTCTGGTCCCGATCTTTATCTCCCTCATCGGCTTCGGAACCCAGATGCGCGTGACCAGCATTGCCCTGGCGGCATTGTTTCCGACCATGATCGCCACCGTGGACGGCATCCGCAGCGTCAGCAACGACCTCATGGACGTCGCCAAGGTGTACCGGCTCAGCCGAAAGGAACGGGTGCTCAATGTCCTGCTGCCGGCGGCGATGCCCCAAATCTTCTCCGGTCTGCAGGTGAGCCTCCAGGTGGCATTCATTGTGATGATCGCGAGCGAGATGCTGGGTAGTTCGCAGGGTATCGGAGCCATGACCTTGCTTGCACAGCAGAGCTTCATGACCGCTGACATGTGGGCCGGGATCCTGCTCCTGGGTGTCATCGGATTCCTGGTCAACATCCTGTTCAGCCTGCTTAAGCACAAGGTCTTGTCCTGGTACATCGGGTCCCGTCGCATGGCGCGTGCAGCATGAGCGCCCGGCAGGCCCCGACTCTTCCCATCCGAAACAGAAAGTCCACCATGGCACAGCAACCAGAAACCCGCATCAGTGCGACCACTCCGCGGCTGGACGTGGCCCATCTTGCCAAGACCTATGGCAGCGGCGAAAAATCACACACAGTTATTGAAGATCTCACCTTCACCGTCGATGCCGGCGAAGTTGTGTGCATCGTAGGTCCTTCAGGTGTTGGCAAGACGACACTTCTGAAGTGCTTGGCCGGGCTTCATCCGGCCAGTAGCGGACGGGCGGCCATTGACGGACGAACCATTAGCGGCCCACCTCCGGAAATGGCCTTGGTCTTTCAGGACTACAACCGCTCCCTGATGCCCTGGCTCACTGTCCGGAAGAACCTGATCCTTCCTTTGCGGCACCTCAAGTTGCCGGCGGCGGAAGTGAAGGAGCGCTGCGATAGTGCCCTGTCCGCCGTCGGCCTGTCCCATGCCGACAATCAATATCCCTGGCAGTTGTCAGGCGGAATGCAGCAGCGCGTGGCGATCGCCCGGGCGCTGGCGTACCGCCCGGAGATCCTCATCATGGACGAGCCCTTCGCCTCAGTGGACGCGCAGACCCGGTTTGACCTGGAGGATCTGTGCCTGAAGATCCGGAAGGACTTCAACATGACCATTTTGGTGGTGACCCACGACATCGACGAAGCGGTCTACCTGGCAGATCGCGTGGTGGTCCTGGGTTCCAGGCCCGCCCGCGTCCTCAAGGTGGTGGACGTGGACCTGCCTGCTCCGCGTGACCAAATAACTACACGTTCCTTGCCGGACTTCGCCCGGCAACGCACCGAAGTTCTGTCCCTCATTAAGAGGCCCGTATGACGGGGCAGCACCGGGCAGCCGGCAGCCGGCGGCCCAACGTCCTCTTCATCATCGCCGACCAGCTCCGGGCCGACCACCTGGGTTTCGGTGGCAACGCCACCGTCAAGACGCCAAACCTGGACGCGCTCGCCGACAAAAGCATTGTTTTCGAGAATGCGACCGTGGCGAATCCCACGTGCATGCCCAATCGTGCCAGCCTGATGACCGGCAGGTGGCCCTCCGCACACGGGACGCGGTGCAATGGCATCACTTTGGATCCGCTGACGCAGACCGTTCCGGGGTCCTTGGGAGCGGGCGGCTACCGGACCGTGGGGGTGGGAAAGTTGCACCACCAAAATATGGGGTGGGAATTTGAGCCGCACCAGGCCGAGGAGATCCGGGCCACCGACCCGCTGCTATTGGACACCGGAGTAGGCGACGCCCGCCGTCAGGGCTTTCCCCCGGGGTGGGACCAATGGGAGAACCGCGACGCGCACGATGACCGCTTCATTGCGCTCCCCTCCGACTACTACGGCTACCAGCACGTAGACCTCGTAATCGGCCACGGGGACCGGCCAGGCGGCCACTACGTACACTGGGCCCGCGAACGGGGCGTCGACCCGGAAACGCTGGGAGGTCCAGGAAATTCGTCCAGCAAGTACAGCGGGTGGGATCAGGTGTACCAGACGGCTATCCCCGCTGATGTGCACCCCACAAGCTATGTGAGCGAGAAAGCAATCGAGCACCTGAAGGATGCCGCCGGGCAGGACCAGCCATTCTTCATGTTTGTGTCCTTCCCGGACCCTCATCACCCGTTCTCGCCCCCGGAAGGCTACTCGGACCTCTACGATCCCTTGGACTTGCCACTCCCGCTTGGCTTTGAGCAGGACCACTCGGCTTCGCCGGCCCATGTGAGGGACATGATGGAACACCGTGGTGAGCCAAACGCGGACCCAACCATGACGTGGGCGGCTACTGAGGAACAGTACAGGTTTGCCGCTGCCGCCCAGTATGGCCTGATCACGATGATGGACGAGCACATTGGGCGGATAATCGACGAATTGGATCATCAGGGCCTTGCCGAGGACACCATTGTGGTGTTCACAAGCGATCACGGGGACTTGTTCGGGGACCATGGCCTCATGCTGAAGCACTTTGTCCACTACCGCGCAGTGACCAATGTTCCCTTGCTGGTGCACCTTCCCGGCAGCCCGCCGCGGCGCACCGGGGCCTTGGTTTCCAGCGCGGATTTGGCCCCGACGCTTATTGAGCTCACTGGCTCCAAGGGATATCGGGGAATCCAAGGCCGCTCGCTCGTGCCACTACTGCTAGGGGACACTGAACATCATCGGGAAGCGCTGCTGGTGGAGGAAGAACAACCCTTTGGCTTGGAAGGGCTGCCAGGTCCGGTCCGAATGCGAAGCGTCATCACTGCTGAGGGCAGGTTGACCCGCTATTTCGGCACGGAGATTGCCGAACTCTACGATCACAACACCGATCCAGGGGAACTGGTCAACCGTGCGGGCGATCCTGAATTCGCCCCGCTGGAAGATCGCCTGCTGCGAGCAATGCTGGATGAGATGGCTGCCCTCACGGACCGGGGGACGGCTCCGACGGCGGCCGCATAGCCAGTGTTCGACGGCGACCGCTGGGATCCCGTTGCGGGAACCGTTAGTGGCTGTTGCGGTAACCGGTGGGGGAGTTCCCGAATGCTGCCCGGAAGATCCGGCTGAAATGGGCGGCGTCGGTGAACCCCCACCGGGCTGCGATGGCAGTGACCGGTCGATCGGCCAGGACCGGATCCCTGAGGTCGCGCCGGCATCGTTCGAGTCGTCGTTGTCGTATGGAAGAAGCCACGGTCGTCCCGATTTCCTGGAAGAGATCGTGCAGGTGCCGCGTGGAGATGTAGTGGGCAGCGGCGATGGTTCCGGGGGAGAGCTCCGGGTCGCCGAGGTTGGCTTCAATGTAATCGTGGATGCGGCCCAGCAGCAGGAGGTGCGGATCCCGGCCCGTCTCGATCAGCTGATCGAGTTCACCGTTGAAGAGTGTGGTCACCAGGTCCAGGGCGTTGTGGACCAAGCGGAGCCCATTCGTGCCGGAGAGGGCCTCGAGGTTGTCGGCCAGTTTTACCAGAAAGGGGCTGATTAATTCGCCGAGGCCCTCGTCGCCCGGAATGCGCAAGGCAGTGACATGGCCCATGGCTTCGGCTGGCAGGTCCAGCAGCACGTGCGGGAACATGAGCACCAGAGTGCGGAAGTCGTCGTCGAACGTTAATTGATAGGGCCGGGAGGTGTCATAGATGGAGAGATCACCGGGACGCAACACGGCTTCGCGTTCGTCCTGAACCAGGCGGCCCGAACCAGCGAGTTGGATGCTGAGTTTGAAGAAGCGCCCTGTGGACTTTGCAATCAGCTCCGGCGTGCGCAGGACGGTATGGGGTCCGGCAGTAATCTCCACCACGGAGATCTGCCCCAGCACCCGGGCCCGCATGGTTCCGTGGAAGGTTGCCCCGTGGAGGGAAGAACTGCGCGGCCCCGTTGCCAACAGAGGCACGAAGGAGGTGGATATTGCTTTGCTCCACTCCTGGAACGACTCCGCCACGGTGGTTTCCACGGTTGCGGGGCCCGTATCAGCCGCGACGGTCATCAAACTCCCTTTCAATGGCCCGCGGGCGACGCCGCCTTCAGGGCCGGTATGCCGATAACGCGGACGTGAGCTTGCCCACGATTCTACACCGGGGCACACGTGCCGCCGTGCTTGCGTGCAGCGACAAATACCCTGCCGTGTGAGACAAGTCACGCACGCTCCCTGCGGTGGAAGATTGCGGAATGACAGACACCGTGCCGTGCAATTCTCCCGCGGCACCGAGGCAGGAGCACACTATGAGCGTGGATAACCCCGTCAAGGGCAGGACCGCTGGAACAGTCGGTACCAAAAGGCGGCTCGGCGTACCGGCAGTGACCTTCATGATTATCGCGGCCTCCGCACCGCTGACCGTGCTGGCGGGAGGCGTGACCACCACCTTCGCGGTCACCGGCGTGACCGGGGTGCCGTTGTCATTCCTGATTCTGGGCGGAATCCTGGCGCTGTTCGCCGTGGGCTATGCGGCAATGAGCCGCTACGTCACCAACGCCGGCGCCTTCTACGCCTACATAGCGCAGGGCATCTCCAGGCCCGCCGGTGTGGGGGCATCGCTGATAGCACTCATGGCCTACAACCTGATGCAGGTGGGCATTTACGGGTTGTTCGGCTTCACGGTCTCCTCGCTCCTGTCCGCGCGGCTTGGCATCAGCGTTCCCTGGTGGATCCCGGTGCTCGTCTGCATTGCCGTCGTCGGATGGCTGGGCGTGAACAGGGTGGACCTGTCCGCAAAGGTGCTTGGTGTCCTGGTGGCCCTCGAATTCCTGGTGGTGATCGTGTACGACATCGTCAGCCTGGCTGTGGCTCCGGAAGGCATCAGTGCAGTGACTTTCAGCCCCGAAAGCCTCTTTGTTCCCGGGATCGGCGCAGTCCTCTCCTTTGGAATAGCCGCCTTCATGGGCTTCGAATCCGCTGCAATCTATGGTGAGGAATCCAAGGACCCCAAACGAACGGTCGCAAGGGCAACGTTTGCAGCTGTGGGAATCATTGCCGTGTTCTATGCCGTCTCCGCCTGGGCAATGACCGTAGGGGCAGGACCGTCCGCCGTTGTCGAGGCGGCAACTACCAACGGACCAGATATGATGTTCGCTTTCCTTGGCGCCCACGGGGGCCTGTTGCTCAGCGACATCGCCCAGGTTCTCTTTGTCACCAGCCTTTTCGCCGCACTCGTTAGTTTCCACAATGCCGTAGCGCGCTATTTCTTCTCCCTCGGCCGCGAGCGCGTCCTGCCGTCGGCGCTCGCCAAGGTGCGGGCGGAAAGTGGGGCGCCGTTCGCCGGTTCGCTGGCGCAAACGGTGATCGCCGTCGTCGTAACGCTTGGCTTTGCGATTGCCGGTGCAAGTTCCGAACTCGGTGAACTGTATCCCGTGCTGACCATGTTCACTTGGCTGACCAACAGCGGTGCCATGGGGCTGGTGCTGCTGATGACCGTGGTGTCGGTAGCTGTAATCGGTTTCTTCCGGCGGCAGCAGCACGGGGCAAACCTGTGGGTAAGGGTGATCGCTCCAAGCCTGGGTTTCGTGCTTCTTGCCGTTGTCTTTGTGCTCATCATGGCGAACTTCAACGTCCTGCTGGGACAGACCGAGTCAACGGCCGCTACGTTCGTCTTGCCGTTGCTGGTGCTGCTGCCCGGGGTTGCGGGCGTCATCTGGGGCTTGCGCCTCCGGCGCTCGCAGCCTGCGTTGTACGCTCGGATCGGCCACGGCTCGGAGGACTGATAACCCGCGCAACAAAGATGAAGCCCCGGCGGGCGTTGCGCTCGCCGGGGCTTCATTGTTGTCCTCTTTGCTTGGGCTAATCCCGCATGGCCGGGTCCAGGGCGGGGTTCAATGCCGGGCTGTGCTGGGTGATGCTGATCAGGCGGCCGTGTGCACCGAAGGTGAAGTGCACGGGTTCCGTTCCTGCCTCGTCCCAGCCGAAGAGGCTGCCATGGGACCTGATGGCGTTGGGATCACGGTGGTCGGCGACGGTGACCGAGCCGCAGGGTATGACCTTCTCGCGCCAAGTGAAGACGAAAATCCCGGGGCGGACCTGAAATACGGTGTTGGAGTCCGTGTCTGCCAATCCGCGCTCCGGACCTGCCAAGCACTGCCACGTGTACCAGGTTGGGCTGAGGTAGATGTGTTCGTAAGCATGCGTTTCGCTGTAGACCCATTCGACGCGGCGGCCGATGAGTGCACGGCTTTCGGAGATTTCCGTGCCCGTGGCGCGGTATCCATCGAGCGTCCCCGGGCGGAAATCGTGATTGACGGCCACGGTGGAGGGGGTTGCCCTGCCGAGCGTGGCGCCAATGTAGAGTGCGCGGCCGTGTAAGAGGTCCAACACCAGGGAAACGGCGAGTTCCGGGTCCTGGGGACTCTGCCATTGGGCGTAGTACAACTCCTCGGCCACCAGGAAGGCCTCATAGGCGGATGTTCCGGCGTGACTGGCGGCAGCCCATTGGACTTCTTCGTCGTCGAAGCTGAAAGTCATGGGTCCGCCGTCGCCGCTGACGGAGAACTGTTTTCCTGCCAGGTCTTGCACGGTAGGGGCCTTGTTGGCGTCGAAGCCGGGGGCCAGGCCGTCCAGTGGCAGCCAGTTGGAGGTATCAAGGAGATTCAGGCTCATGGGTTCCTTCTCGTGCTCGAAAGAAGGACCGGACGGTGTGTCCGGTCCTTGTTCGAGTATTCGCTTTCCCCAGGCTGCCGTCTTGTGCTGTGGGGCACGTCGCTTGACCTGAAAGGAATGGTTCAACAAGAAGGTTTCAAGCCAGCTGGCTTTCGATCCGCGCAGCACTGGCGGCCAGCGCCTTGCCCACGGCGTCAGCGTCCTGGTCCAAGCGGATATAGACGACGGCGATCGCCGCCGGCCGGCCGCCAGGCACCCGGATGGGGGCAGCGATGGAGGACAGGCCGGCGATGACTTCGTCGTGGCTGGTTGCGTATCCCAGGCGACGGGCCTCGTGCGCTTCGGCGCGGTAGGGGTTTCCTGCTCCTACCTGCTGCCAGCGGTCCTCGGTCATGGTTGATTGGATGGCGATCCCGGGAGCGCCGGTGGCGATGGGGTGGCGGTTGCCCGGGTGCTGGGCGAGGGCGGCACCTGAGTGTCGCGGCTCAACGGTGACCAGGTTGATGCATTCCTGGTGGTCCCACACCGCCACGAATGCAGTCATGTGCAGTGTGTTCGCCAACTGGGTGAGCTCGGGTAGTGCTGCCGATTGCAGGTTCCGCGAGACTCCGCGGGCCAGGACCGACAGCCCGGGGCCAGGCTGCACGCGGCCGGAGTCGTCACGCACCAGCAGCGAATGGTCCTCCAGCGTCCGCAGAATTCGGTAGGCCACGGACCGATGGACGCCGAGGGCCTCCGTGAGTTCGGCGATGCTGAGGGGGCGTTCGGCTGCCGCCAGAATTTCCAGCGCACGGATTCCGCGGGAGAGCGTTTGCGACGGCGGAACCTGCGTTGCCGTTTCCGGCGGACCTTTGACGTCGCTGCGGGGATTCATGCGAACCATTCTATGGTGGCCGACACGACAGGGGTCTGTGCTTTGAGTCACAGGTTGTAGTATTCTTTCCTAACTGACCGTTCTGTCGGTTAATGCAAGTCCCGAGCCGACCAGTCACTCTCACCCCATGGAGTTCCAATGACCGAAACTTCCACTGTCGATTCACCGTCAGGGCCCAGCACCAAGCGCGAAGAGCGCCGGGTTCTGGCCGGGACGCTGGTGGGCACCACCATTGAGTGGTACGACTTCTTCATCTTTGCCCAGCTGACGGCCACGCTGTTGGCCCCGTTGTTCCTTTCGCCTTTGGAGAAGTCCAACCCGGGCGTCGCTCAGCTCCTGTCGTTCGCCACGATCGGCATCAGCTTCTTGTTCAGGCCTCTGGGTGCGTTCGTAGCCGGGCACCTCGGTGACCGCCTCGGCCGCAAGGCCGTGCTGGTTATGACGTTGGTCATGATGGGTGCTGCCACCGCGTTGATCGGGATGCTGCCCACCTACGCCACCATCGGCGTCTGGGCTCCTATCCTGCTGATCACCCTGCGCGTTGTCCAAGGATTCTCGGCCGGCGGCGAATGGGGTGGTGCTGCGCTGATGGCTGTGGAGCACGCGCCCCTCAAAAAGCGCGGACTTTTCGGCGCCTACCCGCAGATCGGTGTTCCGATCGGCATGATCCTGGCCACCGGGCTGTTGTTCCTGCTGCAGTCGGGCATGTCCAAGGAAGATTTCGCGTCTTGGGGATGGCGCGTTCCGTTCCTGCTGTCCGTGGTCCTCATTGTGGTGGGCTACCTGATTCGACGCGCAGTTGGCGAAAGCCCTGTCTTCAAGGAGATCGCTCAGCGAAAGGCTGAAAGCAAGGCACCCTTGGGCGAACTGTTCCGGAAGAACAAGAAGGAAGTAGTCCTGGCCGCGCTGATCTTCATCGCCAACAACGCCGCTGGTTACTTGTTGATTGCCTTCTTCATCTCCTACGCCACACGTACGTTGAAGATGCCCACGCCCCAGGTTTTGCTGGCCACCACCATCGCGTCCTTCGGCTGGCTCATCTTCACTATGGTGGGCGGCTGGTTGTCGGACAAGATAGGCCGCGTCAAGACTTTCCTCATCGGCTACGGCCTGGTCTTTGCCTGGATGATTCCGATGTTCGTGCTGATCGATTCCAAGGACATCGTGCTCTACGGAACCGCATTGTTCGTCCTCACCATTGGGTTGGGTCTGTCCTACGGTCCGATGTCTGCCATGTATGCCGAAATGTTCCCGGCGCAGGTCCGCTATTCGGGAATTTCCATCGGGTACGCGTTGGGTGCAATTCTGGGCGGCGCTTTCGCTCCGCTCATTGCCCAAGCACTCCTGGACACCACCAAGTGGTCCGGCTCAGTAGGCATCTACATCATGGTGCTGTGCGTCATCTCTGCCATAGGCGTGATCCTGGCCAAGGAAACCCGCGGCCGGCCGTTGGGCTACAGCGTCCATCACTAGACGCTCCAACAGAGTCCAAAAAGACGGGCGCGGTCGAGGGGACCGCGCCCGTCTTTGCGTCCATGCGGGACTCTTCGCGTTTATGGACGACGGCGACTACTTGCGGCCGCTGGCCTCTGCAGCTTCAAGTTGACCTACGACGTCGTCGTCCGACAACTGCTCGAAGCGTTCGTAGAAGGCGCCAACAGCATGGAACTTTCCGGGCGTGTGCAATGCCATCACAAAGTCGCAAACCCGACCCAGCGACGTCGAGGCTTCCAGCGAGGCAACCGGTACCGCGGCGACGATGGTGCTGGCACCGCCCGCCCGGACCGCCTCCACGGCTGCCCGCATGGTGGCTCCCGTAGCCAGTCCGTCGTCGGCCAGCACCACAGTCTTCCCCCGGAGATCGTGGCCGATACCCGGGTAGCGGTTGGCGCGTCGGATAAGTTCGGCACGCTCATGCGCTTCCACTGCATCCAAGGCGGACTGGGAAATGCCGTGGGCGAGGACGAGCTCCTTCAGGGGCCTGTTGACGATCCGCAGGACGTCCCCCCGGGACCAAGCCAATGCCCCGAAAGCGGTCTCGTCACGCCCCGGAATGCCCAGCTTGCGGACCAGCACAGCGCCAAACGGCAAGTACAGTTCTGCAGCTGCGGCTGCGGCTACCGGGACCCCGCCACGGGCCAGGCCAAGGACGATGGTATCCGGCCGTTCCCTCAGCTGGGGCAGTCCTTCAGCCAGGCGTCGACCGGCTTCCGCGCGGTCCTTGAAACGCATGCCCATCTGCTCCACTTCCACGTAATTCGTTGCACTCCCAAGCCTACCGTCCAGACCTTGCCCGGTGGCGCCCCCGCTGAAAGCATGGCCTTGTGAACAAGCCCATCGGATATTGGATCAAAAGGCTGGACGCCGCATTGGAAGTCCAGCTGGACGCCACCTTGGCCAGGATCAAGCTCACTAAGCGCCAATGGCACACCTTGGGCACTCTTTCGGAGGGTGCCCTGCTGCCTGATCAGCTGGAGGACATCCTCCAGCCGCTGTGGGGCGGCGACGTCCGGCTGCGCGAGCGGGAACTTGCAGCCTTGGTGGGGCGGGGAATGATCACCATGATCGATGACAGGCTGGCACTGAGCGAACGCGGTCGGGAAAAATACCACGAGGCCCAGCGGATGGTGGAAGATGCGCGTCAGGACCTGTCCATGGGCATCGGCATCGACGAGTACGCAATGGCCCTCAGCGTGCTGGAACGCATGAGCCTTAATGCTGAGCGGCTGGCCCGCTGACCTTCTATACCCCGAGGAATTCGACGGCGGCTTCCTTGAACGCCCGGCTGGTTATCACATTGGTATGGGTGCGCCCCGGAATCACCAGGGTCTCCACCATGCCTCCACGCTTGCCGGCGATCGAGGCCAACTCGGGCATGGTGGCCGCCCGTTCGTCTTTCTCCCCGGCTACGAGCAAGAGGGGCATGTGCGGGGCGGCCTCCGCGGGATCAAAGGGCTCGCCCTTGATGGCCTCTATGAGCGACAACATGGCGAACAGGTTGTTGCTAGGAAGCATCTGGGCCATCTTCAGCAGCCCGGCGGTGGAGGCGTCTTCAATAGGTGTGCCGTCTGCCAGGTGCCGCTGCGCAGCGACGAGGTCGAAAGCTGCCAACGGATCTGCTGAACTCGGCCCACCCAGGACAATGCGGTGAACCAGGTCCGGCTGGGTGGCGCCAAACTCCCAAGCCAGCCGCGATCCCAGCGAGTAGCCGATGACGTCCAGTCCCGTGGACGGGTCGCCGTCGCGCAAGGGCCGCGCGCCGGCGTCGGTCACTATTTGGAGAAGGTCAGCGCGGATGCGGCTGGGCGTGTACGAATCCAGGTCCTCGGGGGAGTGGCTCCGGCCGTGACCCGGAAGGTCCACAGTGATGACCCGGCGGCCGGCATCCTGAAGGGTGGTGATCCATCCGCTGTCCACCCAGTTCAGTTTCGTGGAAGAAGAGAAGCCGTGAATCAGCAGGACGGGGCGCAGGCCGGCGTCGGCGACCGGCTCGTGAACTTCCACGAACAACCCGGGGTCCGTTCCCTCTACCGTGTGCCTGTGCTGTTCCATGGTGTGCCTGCCGGTCATCATGTCAGTCCTCATCGAGTACGGCGCTCAGGCGGACCCGGCGCTTGGGTGCTTCGTCCTTCGGAACAGTGCCCACGATCCCGGCGGTGTCGTCCGGAACCTCGAACACAATCAGCGGTTCGCCAACGTTGATGGTGTCACCGGGCGCCCCGTGAATACGCACCACTTTACCCGCCTGCGGGCTCGGCAATTCGAGGGCCGATTTTGTGGTTTCGAGCTCCACGATCGGTTGGTTGCGTTCCACCTGCTGGCCGGGCTCCACGAGCCAGTCCAGCACGGTCGCCTCAATGAGGCCCTCGCCGAGGTCGGGGAGCGGGAAGGAAATTTCAGCCACGGCGGTACTCCAGTACGCGTTGGATCCCAAAGAGGATGCGGTCGATGTTGGGGATGTATTCGTCCTCCAGGTCTCCGGAGGGGTAGGGCACGTCGAAGCCGGTCACGCGTTCAACCGGCGCCTTGAGTGTGGCGAAGCAGCTCTGCGTGATGAGCTGGGCCACCTCCGCACCCAAACCCGAGGTCAGCGGCGCTTCATGGACGACGACGGCGCGGCGCGTCTTCCCGACGGACCTCGCCAGGGCTTCTTCGTCGATCGGTTTCAGCCAGCGCAGGTCCAGGACCTCGACGTCGATGCCGTCCTCGGCCGCCAGCTCGGCAACCTGCAGGCAGCGCGAGACCATGGCACCCCAGGCAACCAGGGTGAGGTGACGGCCTTCCCTGGCCACCCGGGCGCCGGTGAGGCTGCCGCCGTAGGGCGTGTCGCCGTCGTGGGCTGCCTCGCCGGGCACCGCGGTGGTGACGTCCACCGGCCCCTTTTGCCAGTAGCGCGATTTGGGCTCCATGAAGATCACCGGGTCCGGCCGGGTGGCAGCGTACTTCAGCAGGTGGTAGGCGTCGTGCGGGTTGGAGGGGGAGACCACCTTGAGCCCGGGAACGTGGGCGAAGAGCGCCTCCAGGCTCTCGCCGTGGTGTTCCGGTGCGCGAATGCCGCCGAAGCTGGGTACGCGCAAGGTGATGGGCATGGGCAGGGTGCCGCGGCTGCGGTAGTTCATCCTCGCGATTTGGCAGACGATCTGGTTGATGGCCGGGTAGGCGAAACCGTCGAACTGGACTTCCGGGATGGGGTGGAAGCCTGCCATTGCCAGGCCCACGGACATGCCGAGGATGCCGGACTCGGCAAGCGGGGTGTCGAAGACGCGTGCCTCGCCATGTTTCGCCTGGAGGCCGTCGGTGATGCGGAAGACGCCGCCCAGCTGTCCGCAGTCCTCGCCAAAGATGACGGCCTTGGGGTTCTCAGCCAGGATTTCGTCGAGTGCACGGTTGAGTGCTTGCTGCATGGACAGCTGTTGAACGCCGGCTGTGGCGGTTTCCGTGCTGTTGTCTTTTATTCGCAGATCGGTGATGGTCTCAGGCATGTTCTGACTCCTCGCGCCACGCGGTGGCCTGGGATTGAAGGGCTGGCGTTGGTTCCTGGAAGACCAGGCTGAACATTTCGGCGCCGGGCCTTGGGCCCAGGTCCGCTATGCCCGCCCGGACGGCCTCTTCTTCCTCTACGGCCAATCGTTGTGCATCCGCGAAGAAGGCCTCGTCGGCCACTCCTTCGGCGAGGAGGCGCTGCTTGAACCGCTCCAGCGGATCCTCGCCGGCGTCGAGGCGTTCCTCCTCCAGCGTGCGGTAGCGGCCGGGATCGTCCGCGGTGGAGTGCGGACCGCGGCGGTAGGTCATGGCCTCGATGACCACGGGTCCGTTGCCCGCACGGCAATGCGCGAAAGCAGAACGAGTGGCTTCGTAGACTGCCACGACGTCATTGCCGTCCACTTGCACGGACGGGATTCCGTACCCTGCGGCGCGAGCTGCGACGGAGCCTCCGGCAACTTGGCGTTCCGTAGGGACGGAGATGGCCCAGCCGTTGTTTTGGATGAAGAAGACCACAGGGGCTTTCATGACTGCGGCGAAGTTCATGGCTTCGTGGACGTCGCCCTGGGAGGAAGCTCCGTCGCCAAAGTACGTCATGGCTACGCCCGTTTCACCTGTGGCATGGCCGGCCAGGGTTTGGCCGTGGGCCCAACCCACAGCGTGCAGCACTGACCCTGCCACCACGGCCTGGATGGGTGCGAACCTGGATTCCAACGGGTTGTACATTCCGCCGTGCCATGTGGCCTTGTGTGTGGACATGTAGCCCACCATGTCCAGGCCCATCGCCCGTGCAACACCCATCTCGCGGTAGGTGGGGAAGACGAAGTCCCTGGTCCGGTCAACGGCGTAGCCGCTGCCCACCTGCGCGGCCTCCTGGCCGAGCTCCGGTGCGTAGCCCGGGATGATCCCTTGGCGCTGCCAAGCCACGGCCGAAGTGTCCAGGTGCCGGACGGCTGCCATCAGGGTGTACAGCTCACGTAGTTGCTGGTGGGTGAGCGGGGCCGCGTCATCATCGACGGCGGCCAGCACAGGATGTGTAGTCATGGCTGTGACCCTAGTCACCCAGCGGGGGTGTGCGCAATCAGCTCAGTTCAAACGAAACACTTTGTACAATTTGGGTACATAAAGAAGCCCTGCACAGTACAAACTGTGCAGGGCTTTCTTGCGGTGATGAGCAGTTGGTTACTCGACGGATGTGGAGTGTTTGGCGGCCTTTGACTTGGCGTTGATGAAGCAACCGGCGGCTATGACCAGGATCAAAATGAATGTTCCGATCAGCTGTCCGGCACTTTCCGGGTTGGCGAAGCCCACCACCAGGATCAGGCCCAGCAGGACGAGGCCGACGATGGTGAGGAAGGGGAATCCCTTCATGCGCAGCGGCAGCTCTGTGCCGTCCCGATCCGCCCTGCGGCGCAGGATAAATTGCGACACCAGCGCCGTACCCCAGACCACCAGGCAAGTGGAGCCCACAAGGTTCAGCAAGGCGGGCAGGATTTTTTCCGGGAACAGCAGTTCAAGGACCGTTGCGATGAAGCCGAAGGCAACCGAAATTCCGACGGCGGCAACGGGAACCTTTGAGCCGCTGAGGCGGGACAGGAAGCGGGGAGCTTCCCCCCGCTCTGAAAGGGAGAAAATCATGCGGGAGGCGCCGTAGAGATTGGCGTTGAGCGCGGACAGCAGGGCAACGACAGCCACCAGGGTGATGGCTGCGCCGGCGCCGGGGATTCCCGCGAGGTCCAGCACGCCGGCGAACGGGGACTTCAGGCCCTCCGAGCCCACGGGGAGAACGGCTGCGATGACAAACACGGAGCCGATGTAGAAGACCAGGATGCGCCAGACCACCGTGCGGATGGCCTTGCCAACGCTATGGGCAGGGTTCTCTGTTTCGGCAGCAGCAACGCTGACGATCTCGGTTCCACCGAACGCGAAGATCACGACGAACAGGGCGGCGGCGATGCCACCGATGCCGTTGGGTGCAAAGTCGCCAAAAGCTGAGAATCCGGGGGAGGGGACGTTCGGGAGCCAACCGAACAGCAGGGCTGCGCCGATCAGCAGGAAGATGACGATTGCTGCCACCTTGAGGATGGCGAACCAGAATTCGAACTCGCCGAAGTTGCGGACGCCCACCAGGTTGATTCCGGTGAAGACCACCATGAAGACCAGTGCAAGGACCCAAACGGGGATGACCGGCCAGATGGAGAACAGGAGTCCGGCTGCGCCGATGGCTTCGGCGGCAATGACCACCACCAGCTGGAGCCACCACAGCCAGCCGATGGTTCCGCCGGCGGTCTTGCCCATGGCTTTCTCCGCGTATACGGAGAACGCGCCGCTGTTCGGGTTGGCGGCTGCCATCTCGCCGAGGGCCCACATGACCAGGATGATCAGCGTCCCGGCCACGAGGTAGGAAATAAGCACTGCCGGGCCGGCGGCCTGAACGCCCGCTCCGGAGCCGAGGAAGAGGCCTGCGCCGATCGCACTTCCGAGCCCCATCATGGTGAGCTGGCGCGGTTTGAGTGAATGGCCGAGGCCGGATGTTGGGGCAGGAGCCGCGATGGACTTCGTTGTCATACGTGTCTACCTTCTATGGATTACATGCTGGTTTGGCGTGCTGGCCTCATGGGCTTGGCACGCAGGCGTCGACGACGCAGCAAGAGCCGTGGAATAATTCTCGCAGTTTGTAAGATACATCACTTTTTGTTTTAGCGATGTGATGGGTACGGATCCCCGGGGACAGGAACTTTGATGCTGGTCGATGCGCTTGATGCAAAAATTGTACGTTTCTTCACCGATTCACCGCGATCCTCAGTGCTGGAGGCCTCCCGCGTGCTCAAGGTTGCCCGGGCAACGGTGCAGTCCAGGATCGACCGAATGATTGAGAACGGTGTTATTGGTTCCTGGGTTCCACAGCCTGATCCCGCCAATTTCGGTTTCCCGGTGGTGGCGTTCTGCTCGGTGACCATCACGCAGGAGATAGGCCACGACGCAATCATCGAAAGCCTGAGTGCCATCCCGGAGATTATTGAGGTCCACACAGTCACGGGAAACTCGGACCTCATGGTGAGGATCGCGGCGCGGTCCAACCCGGATATGCAGCGCGTCCTCGATGCCATGATCGCAACCAAATCGGTGGTCCGGTGCTCGTCGGTCATTGTCCTGAACAGCCACATCCAAGGTCGCACTTTGCCGCTGCTGGAAGCGGCCGTGAAGGCAGTGTGACGCAAGGCATTTTGCTAACAACCGGTCGAGTCGTACCATTAGTTCTAGTCAACATGACTTTAACTAACACTCCGCCTTGGTGGGAGCGTTTGGGACGGCGATGAAGCGAGGTGAACGCCGTGAACACCAGCTCAGCAAACGTCGCCGAGAGGCGGCTCGCGCCGCCGTCGTTGGCTATTTCTACGGTGATTTTCGCCCTCCGTCCCAGCGAGAAGTCCGGGCGCCCCACGCTGTGGCTGCCGCTGGTCCGCCGCATCCGCGAACCCTACAAAGACATGTGGGCCCTCCCCGGTGGGCCGTTGGCCCACGACGAATCGCTCCAGGACGCGGCTTCGCGGAACCTCCGCGAAACCACCGGCCTCGCGCCCCACTACCTGGAGCAGCTCTACGCGTTTGGAGGCCTCCACAGGTCACCCACCCAGCGGGTCGTCTCCATTGTGTACTGGGCTTTGGTTCAACCCACCGAAGCTGCCCTCGCCGACGAATCCGAGAATGTGCGCTGGTTCCGGGCAGACCGGCTAGGCGAACTGGCCTTTGACCACAACGCAATCGTTGACTACGCCCTCTGGCGGCTCCGCAACAAGATGGCGTACGGGTCCATCGCTTACCACCTGCTGGGAGAGTTCTTCACCCTCGCCCAGGTCCGCGAAGTCTACGAGGCCGTGCTGGACCGCCAGCTCGATCCCGCAAACTTCCGCAGGCACGTCAAGGCAACACCGGAAATCGAAGAAACCGGTGAATACCTCCAAGGCGGAAAACACCGCCCACCACGCCTCTACCGCTTTACCGGCACGCCCGGCCTCGGGCCAGATAACAGGAGTACACCATGAGCAGCGTCAACACTGCCGTCCAGCTGATCACTCGCGAGGAAGCCGAGAAGGGCCTCTCCCGCGCAGGGTCCACGTGCAGCCCGGCCTTGGCCAGGGGCCCATGGGAGTACGACCTTGCCGAGGTCCTCGCCGGCGAGCCCGCCTACGGCCCGGGAGCCTCAAGCGACGACGTTGCGCCCCAAGCCACGCCGCGCCAAGGCCAGCTTCCGGAAGAGTACAAGAAGGCCACCGACGCCGAACTTGACGCCCGCATCCGGGCCGCCAAGGCGACGCTCGGTGACCGCGCCGTAATTCTGGGCCACTTCTACCAGCGTGACGAAGTCATCCAGTACGCAGACTTCGTCGGCGACTCGTTCCAGCTCGCCAACGCAGCACTGACCAAGCCGGACGCGGAAGCCATCATCTTCTGTGGCGTGCACTTCATGGCCGAAACGGCAGACATCCTCTCAATGCCTGAACAGGCCGTGATCCTGCCGAACCTCGCTGCGGGTTGCTCCATGGCGGACATGGCGGACGAAGACTCCGTTGAGGAGTGCTGGGAGCAGTTGGAGGAAATATTCGGCACGGAGCCGGACGCATCAGGGCGTGTACCCGTCATCCCCGTCACGTACATGAACTCTTCCGCTGCGCTCAAGGCGTTCTGTGGGCGCAACGGTGGAATCGTCTGCACCTCGTCCAACGCCAAAGTGGTCCTGGAATGGGCCTTCGAGCGCGGTCAGCGGGTCCTGTTCTTCCCCGATCAGCACTTGGGCCGCAACACCGCCAAGGCACTGGGCGTCCCGCTGGAACAGATGCCCATGTGGAACCCGCGCAAGGAACTCGGCGGCAACGACGAACAAGCGCTCCTGGACTCCCGCGTCATCCTCTGGCATGGCTTCTGCTCAGTCCACAAGCGCTTCAACGTAGGCCAGATCGAAAAAGCCCGGCTGGACTTCCCTGGCGTCAACGTGATCGTCCACCCCGAGTGCCCCATGGAGGTAGTGGACGCCGCCGACTCCGCCGGTTCCACCGACTTCATCAAGAAGGCTATCGCTGCCGCAACTGAACCCACCACGTTCGCTATCGGCACCGAGATCAACATGGTGAACCGGCTCGCCGCCGAAAACCCGCAGCACACCATCTTCTGCCTCGATCCCGTCATCTGCCCGTGCTCCACCATGTACCGCATCCACCCCGGCTATCTCGCCTGGGTCCTTGAGGAGCTCGTGGAAGGACGCATTGTCAACCGGATCACTGTGGACGACTCCGTGCAGGAAAACGCCAAGATTGCGCTGGAGCGCATGCTGGCAGCCAAGCCGGCCTAAGCCAGTCGGCACACCCCATCTGGCACTTCACTCCGGACTAGCCGAATCGAGCCTCACATGACTACAGCGAGCGTTGCTGAAGGGCCTGCCCCCAAGCGGCTGATCGTCGTCGGAAGCGGAATTGCAGGACTGTACTCCGCGCTGCTTGCCGCGGAAGCCGGTGCGGAAGTGGTACTGCTGACCAAGGGTGCGCTCGCGGACAGCAACACCTACTACGCCCAGGGTGGGATCTCCGCCGTGCTGGACGAGCCAGCCCCCGGTGACACGGTGGCTGCGCACATCGCTGACACCCTCAAAGCCGGGGCAGGCCACTGCAACGAAGAATCAGTACGGGTGTTGTGCACCGAGGCGCGGCTGGACATTGCCGGGCTTGGACGGTTCGGCGTGCAGTTCGACCTCGACGACGACGGCGACCCCGCCTTGGGTCTCGAAGCCGCCCACTCGGCTCCGCGTATCCTGCACGCCGGCGGCGACGCCACCGGTGCGGGAGTGGCGGCAGCGCTGATCAGGACAGTCCTGGATTTCCAAGCCGCGGGCAGGATCCAAGTCATCGGGCACGCCCAGGTCACCTCGCTCTCGTTGGGCGGACCGCAGGGTAGCCGCGTGGTGGGAGCCAATTTCCTCCACGACGGACGCCACCTCGGCGTCCACGGCGACTCCGTCCTCCTCGCCACGGGCGGAGCCGGACAGCTTTTCGCCCAAACCACCAACCCGGCGGTTGCCACAGCAGATGGTTTGGCGCTCGCATGGCGTGTTGGAGCCGCGGTTGCAGACCTCGAGTTCTTCCAGTTCCACCCAACATGCATGGTGCTCCCGGCAGCGGCCAGGGAAGCAGAAGGGAACAACGACCCCCTGCTCATCTCTGAAGCAGTGCGTGGCGAAGGGGCCATCCTGGTCGATGCCACCGGGCTCCGGTTCATGCCCGACTACCATCCTGACGCAGAACTCGCGCCACGGGACGTCGTCTCCCGCAGCATCGCCCTGCACCTGGCAAAACTCGGCGACCCCAACGGCCACGTCTTCCTCGACGCCACCGTGATCGAAGAACAGCGAGGCCAAGGCTTCCTGGCCAAGCGCTTCCCCACCCTCAGCAAGCGGACACGCCAGGCCGGCGTCGACTGGACCCGGCAACTTGTTCCCGTTGCACCAGCGGCCCACTACTGGATGGGCGGGGTGGTGACCGACCTGTACGGCCGCACGTCTGTTCCTGGTTTGCTCGCTGCCGGCGAAGTCGCTTGCACCGGTGTACAAGGTGCCAACCGGCTGGCCAGCAACTCCCTGCTCGAAGGCCTCGTGTTCGGGCGCAGGGCTGTTGAGGGGTTCCTCGGGTCGACTAACGGAGTCCCTCTGCGTGCTAACTCGGCCGCGGGCGGCCTCGCTTTTACGCACGCTGCCGGGACCCCGCCAGCCGACCAACAAGACGCCAGCTCTCACGCGACAACGGCGCTGTCGGGACCTCTGGAACTACCGGTTGTTGACCGCGCCCGTCCGCTGTCGGGGCCTTCGGCGCCGCTGCTGGAAAGTGTTACCTCCACCCACTCGCCGGACGCTTGGGAGTTGGAGTTGGATCCGGTGCCTGCTCCGGTTTCCTGGGAGTTTGAGTCTTTGCCGGGGCCGGGTGCTCTTGAGACGTCGCTTGGGCAGGCGGGGGCGTTTTCGCGGGGGGCTTTGCGGCGTTTGATGACTGCGAGGGCCGGGGTTTTGCGTGATGGCGGATTGCTTCGAGAGGCCGGCGTGGCATTGTCTGCGTGGGCGGGGGATGTTCTGCCGTTGAATGTTCCGGATTCCCTTGATGTCCGGGAGCATGAGGACGCCAATCTGCTGTTGGCGGCCCAGTTGCTCGTCCACGCGGCCCGGGAGCGGCGGGAGTCGCTGGGAGCGCATTACCGCAATGACAGCGTGAGGGAACCAGCCGCCGTCGAGGAATTTGATAAGCGTTACACCATGAGCCGGAAAGCGAGCCTCGTCAATGACTAACCTGACCCTCCCCGCAGCCCCCGTCCGGGACATCCTGGAACGGGCATTCGCGGAGGACGCACCCAGCGGCGACATCACCTCGCAACTACTGATCCCTGCCGATGCCCGGGCCACCGCCGTGCTGAACGCGCGCGTCCCCGGAGTTTTCAGCGGCGGTACCGTTTTCCGCGACGCCATGAAGCTTGTGGACCCGGACACCGAGGTGGAGCTACTGCTCGCTGACGGTGAAGCGTTCGACGCCGGAACCCACCTGGCGCGGGTCAGTGGCAGGGCCCGCTCAGTGCTGCTTGCCGAAAGGGTGGGCCTGAACCTGGTGCAGCGGATGAGTGCCATCGCCACCAAGACCGCAGAATTCGTAAAGCTCGTGGAAGGGACGCGTGCGCGGATCACTGATACCCGCAAGACCACGCCCGGCCTTCGTGTCCTGGAACGTTACGCCGTGCGCTGCGGTGGGGGAGCGAACCACCGCTACAGCCTTTCAGATGCCGTTCTGGCCAAGGACAACCACCTGGCCGTCATGACCGGAGGCGACTCCAGCAAGCTGACCGAATTGCTGGTTGCCGCCAAAGCCCAGCTGGGCCACACCACCCACTTCGAAGTTGAAGTGGACAGGGCCGAGCAGATTGAACCGGTGCTGGCGGCCGGTGTGGACACCATCATGCTGGACAACTTCTCCGTCGACGAGCTCCGGGCCGGTGTCAAGCAGGTGGACGGGCGGGCTATCGTGGAAGCGAGCGGCAACGTGAACATCAACACTGTCACCGAAATCGCTTCGACGGGAGTGGACGTCATCTCCATCGGAGGCCTGACGCACAGCGTAAGCGCGCTCGACCTCGGCCTCGACATCGAACTCAAAGCCACACAGGACTGAAGGCGTTTCCGCCATGATCTTCCTTGATGCCGCAGCCACCACTCCGGTCCGCCGCGAGGCTCTCGAAGCCATGTGGCCTTATCTGAGCGGCGAGTTCGGCAACCCGTCCAGCCATCACAGCCTGGGCGAAGCGGCAGCAGCTGCGCTCGCAGGGGCCCGTTCCGGCGTCGCGAAGGTCCTGAACTGCCGTGCCGGCGAGGTGACCTTCACCTCCGGAGGCACGGAAGCGGACAATCTTGCCGTGAAGGGCATTGCTCTGGCCCGTCAGGCGGCCGACCCTTCGCTGAACAGGGTGGTCATCAGCGCAATCGAGCATCCCGCGGTGGAAGAGTCGGCCCGCTACCTGGAACGAGTGCACGGGTTCGCCGTGGATGTGCTTGCGGTCGATGGAGAAGGTCTGGTGTCGATCGACGACCTGCGGGCGGCAAT
This sequence comes from Paenarthrobacter sp. GQ52, assembly GCF_059759005.1. Classification (NCBI taxonomy): domain Bacteria; kingdom Bacillati; phylum Actinomycetota; class Actinomycetes; order Micrococcales; family Micrococcaceae; genus Paenarthrobacter; species Paenarthrobacter sp. GQ52. The sequence goes on along the minus strand of NZ_JCAXEJ010000003.1, from coordinate 41,122 downwards.
AAGGCCCGAAACGGCGTTGGTGAGCATCATGTACGCGAACAATGAGATCGGAACCATCCAGCCGATCGCTGCCTTGGCGACAGTGTCACGGGAACACGGCGTGCCTTTCCATACTGACGCGGTGCAGGCCGCCGGATGGTTGCCGCTGGACGTCAAATCGCTTGGCGTCGATGCATTGAGTATTTCCGGACACAAACTTGGTGCGCCCAAAGGATCCGGCGTCCTGTTCACCAAGGGGCGTCTCCGCGTAGAACCACTGGTTCACGGTGGCGGCCAGGAGAGGGCAAGGCGCTCGGGCACGGAGAACGTGGCTGGAGCTGTGGCACTGTCCACGGCACTAAGGCTCTCCCACGCGGAGCAACCCGAACAGGCTGCGCGGGTTTCCGCTCTGAGGAATCAGTTCATCGATCAGATCCTCGCCACCGTTCCGGACGCCTTGCTCACGGGGCACCGAAGCCAACGGCTGCCTTCAGTAGCCTCTTTCTGCTTCCCGGGCACCAGCGGCGAGTCGGTGCTGCTTGAGCTCGAGCGGCTTGGGGTGGTGTGTTCCAGTGGCTCGGCCTGCGCGGCAGGATCGGACGCGCCCTCGCCGGTGCTGCTTGCCCTCGGCATCGCCCCTGAAACGGCACAGACTGCGGTGCGTTTCAGCTTCACGTCAACTGTCACTGACGCCGAACTGGAACAGGCAGCCGTTGCCGTGGAAACCGCCGTCGGACGTGTCCGGAATCTGGCGGCTCCGCAGCCAGGCTAAAACCCGCAGCCGGGCCGGCTATACGTGCCGGGCCCGCCGGAAAATCCAGTGCCGCAACAGGGTAAACCGAACGGCCGTGGCCACGAACCCGGACAATGTAGTGGTCCAGAGCTCCTCGGCCACCGTGGCTTCGGGCCGGAGGAGATGCAGCATGCCAAGGCTCCCCCCGGTGATGATCAGTGCAATGCCGATCACGATCACTCCACTCAGGTGATCCTGCGTGCGCTTCTTGCGGCCCGTGATCTTGAACGTCAGGCGGCGGTTCAGGGCCGTGTTCATCAGCGACGTCAGGATCAGTGCCACAGCGTTGGCCAGTTGGGGATCAATCCACGGACGCAGCAAGGCATAGATGGCCAGGGAACTCGCTGTGCAGACGACACCAACCCCGGTGAAGCGGATCAACTGCCGGACCACCGGGTACTTCAGGATGCCGCGATGCCGCTTGCGTGGGAGCTTAGGGGAGGGAGATGCGCGTAGCTCAGTGGCCCCCGCAGCTATCTCCATGAAGTTAAGCCTGACACACTATGCGGGCTACTGTTCCCAGGAAGCGCCGGTTACAGGGTTGTGGAGCTCTCCGATTCCTTCCACACGGCAAACTACGGTGTCGCCAGGCTGGATTCGCGCGCACTCTGCGGGGAACCCTGAGAGCACGAGGTCGCCGGCTTGGAGGGTCATGAACGAAGTCAGATAAACCATGATCTCGTCCACTTTCCAGCCGAGATCAGCTGTACCGGCGGTCCTGAGGGCGTGGCCATTGTGGACAATGCCGATTTCAAGGTTCGAGTCATCCAGGTCCGTGACTATCCACGGGCCGACGGGCGTGAACGTGTCCTGGCTTTTGGCGCTGATCCAGAGTTCGTCGGACTTCTGGAGGTCTCGGGCGGAGACGTCGTTGCCGATGGTGTATCCAAGGATTGCCGACCTCGCCGTCTCCAAGGTCAAACCCCGCGCGGCACGGCCGACGACGACGGTCAGTTCAGCTTCCGGGTCCACATAACCCACGGTGGAGCTCAGTTGGATTGCTTCGCCGGGTCCGATGACGCTGGATGCTGCTTTGTGGAAGGCCTGGGGCGGCAGGTCCCGGCCAGGCTGCCCGGTGTTGTGGGCCATACCGAAGACGTTGACAGGTGCCGATGGTGCCAGGAAGTTAAACGAATCTTGGCTGACCACATCGCCAAGCTCCCAGCCCTCCCTGGCCGGGCTGTTGGCGTTCGCCCTCGATCCCGGGAAAGGGGAGTCCACCACGGTCCACTGGGTTCCTGCGGGCGAATCGAAATCCGTGGCGTTGTTGGCTACGAAGAACTGCTCGTCCGGATACGCGCTCGTCGAAGGCAGGCCACTCAAGGACTCACTGGTCGGGGACTGGGCAGGGACGGGCCGGACGCGGGCGATGCGACGGGGAAGCAGCGAGGTCATGATGACATCCTACGTCCTCCCTGAGCTTCGCCCTGCGTTGCGAGGCCCGTTTTACACCCCATGACACGCCCTTAGCGCGCAGAGCGGGCCTCGCAACGCGTCAGGAGAGTGGGGCCGATCCGAACGCAACGCTGAAGCGGTCACACCACAGAACCACCGACGTCAGGCCGGCGACGTCGGTCCCGGCGGGGATGGCGTAGTTGTGGTTGCCGTGTGTGGCTTTGATCGCTCCCAGATCCACGTATCGTCCTGAACGGTACTTGAACCAGTCGCCACCGGCTTCCAGGCTGCTCAACCAGACTTTGACGTCCGGACCGTCGCTGCTGGCCAGGTTCTCAAGTCGCAGCAGATGGCTCCCGTCGGCGAGTTTCACCAGCTGGGCCGTGCCAGTTGTCTCATGCTCCTGGGATTGGAAAGCACCCGAGCTAAGAACCAGCGGAGCTGCGGGGACGGGTGGGGTGGGAGCCGGTGCTGCGGGACCGGAGGACGCGGGCGGTGGTGAGCCTGGGACGGCGGGCCTGTCGGCAGGTCCCGAGCTCGCAGAAAACGGTGCAGCGGGCAGCGCTTCATTGAGGGTGCTGCTGGTGAAGAGGCGCCACGGCTGGAACAACGCGGCTCCCGCCACCACCGCTGAAAGGATCACCAAACCTGCCACGGCCGCAAGGATCCTGTGGGCCCGGACCAGTCTCCGGAATCGGGTCATGCTCCACAGTGTGTTCATGCTCCAAGGCTAGGCTTCGCAGGACCGGTGCGGGTGCTCCAAGGCTTACGGTTCGATGACGCGTTGTCCTCGTGGCGCGGAGGAAGGACACAGGGGCCGGGCTTAGAATCCGTTCCATGCGTCTGGCAATCATTGGGTTGGTCCTCCTTGTGGCTGGTGGGATCACCGTGGCCACGGGTGTCCTGCCGTGGCAGGAAGTGGCGGTCCTGGTGGACCGGGTGGCACCCATCCTCGGCTTCGTGGTTGCCATGACGGTGGTGACAGAACTCGTCAGTGAGGCCGGCGCCTTCCAATGGATAGCCCGCCATCTGCGCGGTTGGGGGCGCGGACGCAGCATCCTTCTGTGGTTGCTTTTGGCGTTGTTTGCCACCTTGAGCACTATCTTCCTGTCGCTGGATACGACGGCGGTTCTCCTCACCCCGGTGGTGGTCACCGTTGCCCGCCAAGCGGGCCTACCCGTCCTGCCCTTTGCTCTGACAACCGTGTGGCTCGCGAACACCGCCAGCTTGTTGCTTCCCATCTCCAACTTGACCAATCTCTTGGCGCAACACAACCTGGGCGGAATCAGTCCCGCACAGTTCGCCCAACTGATGTGGGCGCCGTCGGTTGCGGCCGTCCTGGTCCCTTTGGCGTTCATAGCCATCGTTTTCAGGCGCGAACTGCGCAAGACCTATGCACGCGATTCCACCCGTCCAGCCCAAGGAATTTCGTCCAAAGCAACCACCGACAGGGTCCTGCTGTTGGTCAGTGCCGTGGTCCTGTTGTTGCTGTTGCCGGCGCTGGTATCCGGAGTTGCCATCTGGATTCCTGCTGCAGCGGCCGCGGCCACCCTTGGGGTGGCGTTCGCAGTCCGTAGGCCCAAGGTGCTCAGGGTGACGTTGATTCCGTGGTCCCTGTTGCTGTTCACGTGCGGACTCTTCCTGATGGTCGAGGCAGGTCAATACCTTGGAGCGTCAGTGCTTCTTGGCCAAGTGGCGGGGCAAGGGGATGGGTTCCTTGAACTATTGAGACTGGCCATGACGGGAGCCCTGGGCTCCAATGTGGTCAACAACCTCCCCGCCTACCTGCTGGCCGAACCACTGGCAGGAAACCCTGAGAGGATGGCTGCCCTTCTTGTGGGAGTCAACGCGGGGCCCTTGATCACGCCGTGGGCATCACTGGCCACCCTGTTATGGCACGACCGGTTGGTGCGCATGAACGTGCTGGTCAAGTGGAGGGGATACGCGCTCTTCGGCCTGATCGTGGCGCCCCTGACAATACTGGCCGCCGTTGCGGCGCTCGCGGTTTTTGGCCCGGGTGGGCTGTTCGGCTAGCCCAGGTAAAGTTCTCCCACAGGTACTTCTGCCGCCAATCGGTTGGCTGGTCCAGCCAGCGGGCACGCCCAAGCTTCGTTGTAGGCGCACGACGGGTTGTACGCAAAGTTGAAGTCCAGCACGAGCTCTTGCCCGGCGCCGGTTTCCCGCGTCCCATGGAACGAGCCTTTGACTGTGTCCAGCAGATATCTTCCTGCTCCGTAGCTTCCGCCCTCTTTGCCGGCAGTCGAGTCACGGAAGGGCACGAAGATGCCGCCACCATAGCTGCGTAGCCGCCAGGCCGCCAAGGAGCCCAGCCCGGGTAGCTCAAGGGTGCCGATCCTTGTAAAAGGCACTACGCCGTCAGTCCCTGTTTCGACGTTCATCTCCTGGCCGGCTCCGTCGGGGGACAAGGCGGCGTACATTCGGAAGGAGGGATCGTAATCAGCGGTTCGCAGCCCGGAAAATGAGGCTTTCATTTCCGCGGTCAGCGCTGAAGCAGGATGGGTAGCGAACATCAGGTCCCGTTCCTGCCGCCAGAAGACATGCGCGTCGAACGGGTTGGTGGCTGCGAGCTGACGCACCTTGTCGTAGAGAGCGAACGTCCGCAGGCGCCAGTCAGCAATATCAACCGCTGACATAGTGGGGATGTCGTCCTCGAAATAGTCCTGCTGATCGGGAGCCATACCCTCAGCCTAGTCCTGTGCGTGTCGCGGGATCGCCGCAGCTAGGCTGGGCTCATGAAGGGCATCCTGAACCTGCACCGCATTCCGATGCGGGTCGCAGCCGTGGTACTGGCTGGTTCCGTACTCGCGGCCACAACATCCTGCTCCGCTGAGAACAAAGGCCCGCAAGTAACCTCGACGGCCAGCTCCCAGCCCAACACCTCGGAATCAGGGACCGGTACTGCGGAAAGCACGACGCCGGCAACGGCCTCCGCGGCAGGCTCGCCTTCCGAAGCCCCCAGCGACGGCGGCAGCGCCTCGGCCAGCGCGGAACCCAGTCCGGCCGCAACGGCGGTGTCCTGGAAGACGTACACGGACTCCGCCAAAACCGTCAGCTTTGAGCTACCGCAGGAGTGGATAGCGCAGTCGGTGACGCCGGAGGCAGGCTCGCTGGCCCATGCCGTGAAGGTGGAGGTCAAGGATGCTGAAGGACGCTACATCGCCACCCTCCAGACAGGCCTGCCTTCGGCTGCGCCCGTTGCATGCCCCGCCGGACAGGCCCGCCCGTACGTAGTAATCAGCAGCGTGCCCTTGGACGTCCCGCACTCGGATGGCCCGGACACCATTGACCCGCGCGTGGTTTTCCGTGTGGTCCAAGGCTACAAATTTTTCGGCTCCTACGGCATCACCAATATGGTGGCTGGTGTGGACGGGCAGTCCTGCGAACTGAGGAACAGGGTGCTCGGCCCTGCCGGAAAGGGCGATATCTCCTTTGGCGACGTCCTGGCGATCCATGCCTTCGCCGCAGACGAGAAGGTGGCCCCGGCCAAGGCTTTCGATACTCTGGACCTGGCCGCGAAGTACGCGGTCCACGGATCTGAATTCGCCAATGTCCAGCGGATGCTACTGTCTCTGAAGGTCAATCTGTAGTCCTGCGATTGGCTGATTCACACATACGGCGGCGATGGGGATGCCCGCCGCAACCCACCCCGGAGATCAATGGAACGCAATGTTGCTGCCTCGCTCGTTTTCAAGACTGCAGCCAACACCAAGGTGGCCATGGCCGTAGCCGTGGCCAACAACCATGGCTACGACGCAGTGGAGGAAACCCTGTCCATCACCAAGGATGGTGCTGAGGTTCCCTTTGCCGAACTCAGCGACCACCATGGCGGCCGCTTCCACTACCTGGAGTTCACTGAGCCCGGTGAGGTGACAGTGGACTACCGGGCAACGGTTCATGGCTATGGAGAACCCGATACGTCCAGCCCGATGGAGCTCATCAGGTACGTCAGGCCCAGCCGGTACGCGGAGTCAGACAGGCTGCTGCCTACTTCCTATGCCGAGTTCGGCAGCCTGCAAGGTCCCGAACTGCTCCAAGCGGTACGCGACTGGGTGAACGGGGAATTGCGCTACGTCAGCGGTTCGTCGCGGGGAACTGACGGAGCCGTGGAAACCTTGCTTCACCGCAAAGGTGTGTGCCGGGACTTCGCCCACCTCGCCATCGCCCTGTTGAGGTCAAAGGACGTTCCTACGCGCCTGGCGGCGGTGTACGCTCCAGGGCTGAGTCCAATGGATTTCCATGCTGTTGCCGAGGCACATATCAACGGCGCCTGGCACATCATCGACCCCACCGGACTGGCTCCCCGCCAATCCATGCTCCGCATCACTGCCGGACGCGATTCATCGGATACCGCGTTCCTGTCCACCGTGGGCGGCAGCCTGACCTTGAAAACGCTCAAGGTCAGTGCGTCGGTAAACGGAGAGCTCCCGGTGGAGGACCCCCGGGAGCTCATCAGCTTGCGTTAGTGTCCCGCAACCGAAGCACGGAGCTTCTCGGTCAGCCGCAAAAGCTCCCGCTGTTCCTCAGCTGTGAGCGCAGGCGCCACCAGGTGCGCGATGTCCCGGACATGTTCGCGGCCGATGGTCTTTTGAAGTTCACTGCCCGCTTCGGTGAGTGAGAGCAGGACTCCGCGGCCGTCGTCGGGCGCTGTTGTTCTTTCCACCAAGCCGCGCTTCTCCAAACGGTCCACCAAGCGGCTCAAGCTGGACTGGCTCAGCAGGACTTTGTCGTTGATCTCATTGAGCCGAAGTTGGCCCGAAGGGCATTTGGACAACGTGAAGAGGACATCGTATTCCTTGACGGGCAGTGTCTTGAAGGCCGGTCCCGACTGCAGCTTCCGCATCACCGCCACCTGGGAGCGGAACAACGACTCCCAGGTTTCGGCGGCGAGGCGAACGGCGGAGGACGCCGAGGGGCTGGACATCAGGCGTCCTGCCCCGCAGCACCAGCGGTAGCGGATTCGCTGACCGTGGCTTCCAGGGCGGCGGCGGCGCGTGAGGCGTGCGTCGGTGCGTCAGGCACGTGCGCTGGCTTCATGGCGGCGTATTCCTTGCGGAGTACCGGCAGGACTTCTTCGCCGAAGAGGTCCAACTGTTCCAGCACGGTCTTCAGCGGCAGGCCGGCGTGGTCGATCAGGAACAGTTGCCGCTGGTAGTCACCGAAGGCCTCGCGGAATGTCAGCGTCTTCTCGATGACTTCCTGCGGGCTGCCCACTGTCAGCGGAGTCTGCGAGGTGAAGTCCTCCAGGGACGGTCCGTGCCCGTAGACCGGCGCGTTGTCGAAGTACGGGCGGAACTCCTTGACGGCGTCCTGCGAGTTCTTCCTCATGAAGAACTGACCACCAAGGCCAACAATTGCCTGGTCTGCCTTGCCGTGTCCGTAGTGCTCGTAGCGCTCCCGGTACAGGCCGATCAGCTGCTGGTAGTGCTCCTTGGGCCAGAAGATGTTGTTGGCGAAGAAACCGTCGCCGTAGTAAGCGGCAACTTCTGCGATCTGCGGCGTCCGGATGGAGCCGTGCCACACGAAGGGGGCCACGCCGTCGAGAGGCCGCGGTGTGGACGTGAAGTTCTGCAGGGGTGTGCGGAACTTTCCGGACCAGTTGACCGTGTCCTCATCCCACAATTTGCGGAGCAGGCTGTAGTTCTCAATGGCGAGTTCGATGCCGTCCTGGATGTTCTTGCCGAACCAGGGGTACACCGGCGCTGTGTTGCCACGGCCGAGGACCAGATCCACGCGGCCATCGGAGAGGTGCTGGAGCATGGCGAAGTCTTCGGCGATCTTGACCGGGTCATTGGTGGTGATCAGGGTGGTGGCCGTGGACAGCGTGATGCGCTCGGTCTGGGCTGCGATGTAAGCCAGGGTGGTGGTGGGCGAGGAGGAGAAGAAGGGCCGGTTGTGGTGCTCGCCAAGGGCGTAGACGTCCATACCGATTTCTTCGACCTTCTTGGCAATGGCAACGGAGGCCTTGATGCGTTCGTTTTCCGTGGGCGTGCGGCCCGTGGTGGGGTCAGCGGTGATATCGCTGACGCTGAATACGCCGATCTGCATGATGTGCCTTTCTCCCTGCCCGAGGTCCCGGGCTCTGTAAACAGTGTACCTCAAACTAGATGCATTTGCATGTATCGATACCTGTAACAGGGCAGGGCCGGGAATTGTTCCCGGCCCTGCCCATCGAAGGTTAGTGTGCTGGGGAGCTTGCTATTCTCCGGGATTGTGCGCCGCGCGGCGGCCCGTAACGCGGGGAATCATTCCAGTGGTCCAGTCTTGGAACTCGCCCGAGCCGTTGCTGGAGGCACCGCTGCTGTCAGTGCCGCCGGGTCCGTCGTCACGTTTCGTCGTCGGCTTGTCCTGCAGGGCCTTCAGCAACTCTTTCTTCTCCCGGCGGCCCTCCACAAGTTTGTAAAGAACCGGGACCAGAACCAGCGTCAAGGCAGTGGATGAAACCAGTCCACCGATCACCACGATGGCCAGTGGTTGCGAGATGAACCCGCCGCCACCCGTGAGGCCCAGCGCCATGGGAGTCAGGGCGAAAACGGTGGCCAATGCGGTCATGAGGATGGGACGCAGGCGCTGCCGTGCACCGTGTGTGATGGCATCGGCAACGTTCATGCCCTGACTGCCGTCATGTGGTTTGCGGTATTGGTTGATGAGGTCGATCAACACGATGGCGTTGGTGACCACGATGCCCACCAGCATCAGCATGCCGATCAGTGACGGCAGGCCCAACGGAACGCCTGTCACCAACAGCAGACCCACTGCGCCTGTGGCAGCGAAGGGTACAGAGACCAACAGGATGAGCGGTTGCACGAGTGATTTGAATGCGGCCACCATAATCACGTAGACGATCGCGATGGCTGCCAGGAGGGCCAGGCCCAGCTGGCGGAAGGACTCGGCCTGTTGTGTGGTGGCACCGCCGATAGTTGCCGTGACCCCCGCGGGCAGTTCCACAGCTGCCAGCCTTTCCTGCACTGCGGCGCTGACGCTGCCAAGGTTGGAACCGGAAGGCGTCACAGTCACCCTCGCGGTCCTCTGCCCATTGCTGCTGGTGATGGATACGGGGGTATCAACCTGCTCGACGGCGGCAATCGTCTCCAGCGCGACGCCACCGCGGGCCGTTGGGAGCTGGAGCGCACGTACTGCGGCAACGCTGGTGAAGCGCGTGCCCTCGCCGATTTGCACCGGGTAGTCGTTGGTTTCGATCCGGACGGTACCGGCCGGAATAGGGCTTACCGTGGATGCGAGGAAGGCACCTATCTGCTCTTCCGTCAGTCCTGCTGCGACAGCCTTTGCCCGGTCAACGCGAACCTGGACCACCGACTGCTTTGAAGCGAGGTTCGTGGCGACTTCCGAGCTGCCCGGGACGCCTTCCATGGCCTTCACCATGGCATCGCTTGCTGTCTGCAGGTCTGCGGAGTTGGCTGCCCTGATGGTGATGTCCACAGTAGAGGAAGTACCGAATCCACCTTGCTGGGATCCCACAGTGACTTTTCCGGCGGCCCCCTCCAGCCTGGATCGGACCTCGTCCTGGAGTTTGCCTTGATTTATTTTCTCGTCGGTGACAATGGTGAACGTTGAGTTGGAGGACCCGGTTGACGTCAGGGCAGCGAAACCCGTTTGGGCATTCCCTGAAGTGACCTGCACGTCCTTGATACCCTCAATGCCCTTGAGGGATTCCTCAATCTTGGACGCCTCATCGCTGGTGGCCTGCAGGCTGGTGCCGGGCGGAAGGACCTGGCGCACCGTCATGCTGTTCTCTCCGGAACGGCCCAGGAGGTCAGTGGCCAGAAGTGGCGAGACGGCGATGGTCGCCACCAGCACCAACGCTGCCGCGGACAGGGTGATGACCGGGTGCTTTTGCGTCTTCGCAAGAATGGGAAGGTAGCCGCGCTGGAGGCGACTCCGCTGTTCGGATTCCTTGGCCTTCTCGGCAGCTTCCTTGGCAGATGCCTGTGCTTCAGGGCCTTTCCCGGGGGAGGACAGGAACCAGTAGGCCAGGACCGGAACGATCGTCAGGGAAACCAAGAGAGACGACAACAGCGCGATGGTCACAGTCAAGGCGAAGGGACGGAACAGCTCACCGGCGAGGTCGCCCACGAAAGCGATGGGGAGGAACACGGCCACAGTGGTCAGCGTGGAAGCCGTGATGGCCCCGGCCACCTCCCGGATGGACGTCAGGATGGCTGTCAGCTTGTGTTCGCCGTAGCTGAGGTGCCGCTTGATGTTCTCGATGACCACGATGGAATCGTCCACCACGCGCCCGATCGCAATGGTGAGGGCGCCCAGGGTAAGGATGTTCAGCGAATAGCCTGTGGCGGAGATGCCGATGAAGGTGATCAGCAGGGACAACGGGATGGAAACGGCCGTGACCAGGGTGGAGCGCACGGACATCAGGAAAACCAGGATGACGGCGACAGCGAAGCCCAGACCAAGGAGCCCTTCCGTAGTGAGGTCCTTAATGGACTTCTCAATGAAAGGTGCCTGGTCGAATACCGGTGTGAAGGTCGCGTTGTTGCCGAGCTCGTCTTCCATGGGGCCGACGGCGTCCCGCACCGCATGCGAAATCGCCACCGTATCGCCCTCGGGCTTCTTGGTGACAGACAGCGCCAGGGTGGGCTTGCCGTTGGTGCGGGTGATGGAAGTAGCGGCGTCGTCCTCGATGCTGACGTCGGCCACGGCTCCGATGGTTGCAGCACCCTTGGCACCGGCCAAAGGAAGTCCCTTGATGATGTCGAGGGAATCCACGGGGCTGCCGAGCTGGAGGGACAGGGTCTTGCCTTGATCCTCGATGGTGCCGACAGGAACCAGGGTGCCGTTGTTTTTCAACGCATTGCTGATGGACTGGACCGAAGCCCCTGTAGTTGCGAGGTCCGCGGGGCGGGGCTGAATCAGGATGTGTTGGCTGGAACCGCCGGTCACATCGGCGCCGCGGACGCCGTCGATCTTCTGCAACCGGGGCACGCTGAGTCGCAGGAGGTCAGCGTTGAGCTCGCTCAGGGGTTTGTCCGAGGACACCGCCAAATAGACGATCGGGAAGTCGCTGATGTTGCCCGCGATGGACTGGGGTTCGACGTCGGCCGGCAGCACCCGCTTGGCGTTGGAGATCGCCCGGTCAATCTGGTTGCGTGCCCGGTCCAGGTTGGAGCCGTACGTGAACACCATGGTGATCTGCGAAACGCCGTTGCGGGACGTCGATGTGGTGGATTCCAGACCCTCGACACTGTTCAGGGCTGTTTCCAACGGCTGGCTCAACTGCTTGTCCACCACCTCCGGGGAGGCACCAGGCATGGAGGTCACCACGGTGATCTGCGGGAACTCGATGGAAGGAATGAGTTCCTGCTTGAGCGACCCCATGGTGATCACGCCGAACACCGCCGCAAAGACGGTGATCAGCGCGATCAGGGCCCGGTTTCCCAGGGACAGTTTGGCCAAGCGGAACATTGCATTGACTCCTGCGGTCTACGTAACGATTCGACTGACGGGAACCGGCCGCAGCCCCGGGTGTGGCCTAGCTCTGGATGGCGTTGGCCACTTCCAATTGCAGCGACCTGGCGGTGCTTGCTTCCAGTTCCGCGGCCAGGTCCGGATTCTCGTTGAGCTTGACGCCGTAGCCCGGCATCATGTCCTTGAGCTTGGACTGCCATCCCTTGAAGTTCTTGGGGAACGACTTTTGCAACAGTTCGATCATGATGGGCACTGCGGTTGAAGCACCCGGAGAAGCGCCCAGCAGGGCGCCGATGGAACCATCGCGGGAAGCGATGACTTCAGTGCCGAACTGCAGGACGCCACCCTTTTGAGGGTGTTTCTTGATGATTTGTACACGCTGGCCGGCGGTGATCAGTTCCCAATTGCTCCCGGCTGCTTCGGGGTAGTACTCACGCAGTGCCTCCACCTTGGCCTCATGCCGCTTGGCAACCTCCTTGATGAGGTAGGCGGTGAGGTCCATGTTGTCTTTGGCTACTGCCAACATGGGAATGATGTTTCCCGGCCGGATGGACAGCGGAAGGTCCAGGTAGCTGGAGGTCTTCAGGAAGTTGGTGGAGAAACCCGCATACGGGCCAAAGAGGAGGGAACGCTTGCCGTCCACGTAGCGGGTGTCCAGGTGCGGAACGGACATGGGCGGAGCGCCAACGGACGCCTGGCCGTAGACCTTGGCGCTGTGCTGGGAGGTAATGGCGTCATCCGTGCAGCGGAAGAACTGGCCGGACACGGGGAAGCCGCCGTATCCCTTGCTCTCGGGGATCCCCGAGGCCTGTAGCAGGTGGAGGGCACCGCCGCCTGCTCCAACGAAGACGAACTTCGCGTGGATGCGGCCGTGCTCGCCGGACTTGGGGTGTTTGATGGAGAGGTCCCATCCACCACCTGCTGCGCGGTGGATGTTGGTGACGTCGTGTCCGTAGTTGACCTCGGCGCCGCTGCTTTGCAGGTAGCCGGTCAGTTCGCGGGTCAAGGCGCCGAAATCGACGTCGGTGCCTTCCGAAGCACGGGTTGCGGCAACGCGCTGCTTGCGGTCGCGGCCCTTGACGATCAAGGGGGCCCACTTGGCGATTTTGTCCTGGTCCTCGGTGTACTCCATGCTGCGGAACAGCGTGTTGGGCTTCAGGGCCTCGTACCGGGTCTTCAGGAAGTTTGCGTGGTCATCGCCAATGACGAAGCTCATGTGCGGGACGGTGTTGATAAAACCTTTGGGGGACCCGATCACGTTGCTGTCCACCAAGTGGGACCAGAACTGGCGGGAAAGCTGGAACTGCTCGTTGATGTGCAGGGCCTTGGAGGGGTCTACGGAACCGTCTTTTGCAGCGGGAGAGTAGTTAAGCTCACACAGCGCAGCATGGCCGGTGCCGGCGTTGTTCCATGGTCCGGAACTCTCGAGCCCTGCTTCGTCGAGTCTTTCGAAGAGGGAGATGGTCCAGGTGGGTTCAAGTTGCTTGATGAACGCACCAAGGGTGGCACTCATGATTCCACCGCCAATAAGGACGACGTCGGCATGTTGAGTCTTGGAAATGAAGGTCACGATCAATCTCCGTTAGCGGCGGCACTGGCTGTCACAGAATATCCCCGCGCAGACTCAATACTGAAATTGCGGGGAATCGTCAAGGCTTTAGGCGGACGTTTGTGAAAACTTCGTTGAGGACGGGGGAAGCCGGGTAGCTTTCCACCTTGTTGGACAGTGCCAGGGCAGAGATGGGGAAGGCGATGGGCACAGCCGGTACCGACGCCGCGATCTCTGCGTTGATGGCTTGATACTGGGTGTTGCGGTCGTCGCCTTCGGGCATGGCCCGCGCGCGTTCTATCTTGTGGAAGACCTCCGAGTCTGCGTAGCCGAACTCGGCGCGTGATTCGCCGAACAAGGGTCCCAGGAAGTTGTCCGCGTCAGCGTAGGAGCCATTCCAACCGAGCAGGTGCAGACCGCGGTCACCGGCCGATTGGACCCGCTGGAGGTAGCCGTCTTCCCAATCGATGGGAACCGGCTTGATGTTGAAGCCGACAGCCACGAGTTGGCGGCTGAGTTCGGCGTAGATCTTTTCCGGCGTGGGCATGTAGGCCCGTGTGGCGTTGAGCGGGTAGTAGAACTTCAGTTCTTCGCCCTTATAGCCGGCCTTCTTCAAGAGCTCTTTAGCCTTCTCCGGGTTGTATCCCAACGAGGGAGCATTGTTGTTGAAGCCACTTAGTTTGGGCGGCACGAACTGGGACGCCTGCGCGGTGTTGTCGATGAAGAACTTTCGGATCAACGCTTCCTTGTCGATCGCCATTTCTATCGCTTGGCGGACCTCTGGCTTTTCCAACGGTGCCACAGCCTGGTTGATGCCGAGGTACATCACCGAGAACGGGTCGCGCTGGATGATCTGGACACCCTTCTTGACCAACTGGTCAAAGGTTCCGGAGGTCACAAGATCATAGGCGTCGATCTTGCCGTCCAGCAGGGCCTGTTGACGGGTTTCGGCGCGATCGTAGGGGACGAAGTTGATGGTTGCTATTTGTCCCCTGTTGCCCCAGTAGCCCTTGTAACTGGACAGGGTGAGTTTCTTCTCGTCCCAGCCAGTGAACTCGTACGGGCCCGTACCCACGGGATGGCCGGCGTAGCTGGACATGGCCTGGCCATTCCGGACCTGGTCAAGGACGTTGGCTTTCTGTGCCTGCAGAGCGGTCGGGGAGGATATTGCGAAGGCCGGCAGTGTCAACGCCTGGAGGAATCCCGTGAAGGGACGCGTCAGATTGATCCGGACGTCGCTGGCCGAGACCACTTTGCAGTCTTTGAAGATGGAGAACACCGGCTGGTCCGAGTAAGCCTTGAATACGCTTTGGAACGAAATCCCGGGCGCCTGCTTTCGGAGGTCCTCGGGGAAGGTGAACCAGCGGTTGAAATTGGCGCATACTGCGGTTGCGTCCAGTGGAGTGCCGTCGTGAAATGTCACGTCGGAGCGGAGCGTGAAGTCGTAGCTCAGCCCGTTGTTGCTGTCTTTCCACTCAGTGGCGAGGAGGGGAGTGGTCTGCCCTGTCTCACCGTCTACCCCTACGAGCCCTTCGAGGACTTGACGGGTGACACGGTAGGACTCGGAATCGGCGGTGACTGCAGGATCGAGGCCCAAGGGCATGGACGCCGTGCCGAAATTGAAGGTTGCCGAAGGTTCAACGGCGGGGGAGTTGCTGGTGGATGTAGACAGCGCGGGGCCGGGTGTTCCTGTGCACCCTGCCAGTCCCAAAGCCAGTACGGCAGCTCCGAACTGAATGCTTAGGTGCCGCATTTTGCTGCTTGCCACTCTTGTCCCCTCAAGCCGGTTGGAAGTGCTGTGGCCGGCTTCGGCCAGACCGCATTCCAGTCTAGTTGAACGTCCTGAGTGCACTTCCCAGCGCACCGTCAGGATGCCCCCCGCTGCTTGAGGAGAAAAATACCCCCGGTCGTGCAACCGGGGGTATTCATGTATCTGTGCGCAAGGGGGGACTTGAACCCCCACGCCCGAAGGCACAGGAACCTAAATCCTGCGTGTCTGCCAATTTCACCACTCGCGCTGGCTGGCTACCGAACCGCCTAGTTGGACGGTCGATGCCATATACCGGCCTCCAGTGTACCCGCTACTTGTCCAGCTTGAGATCCCGCCGGAGCTTGGCCACGTGCCCCGTAGCGCGTACGTTGTATTGCGCCACGGAGAGCTTTCCATCGGGATCGACCACAAAGGTGGATCGGATCAGCCCCATATAGCTGCGGCCGTAGTTCTTCTTCTCGCCCCAGGCCCCATACGCTTCGGCAACGGAGTGGTCCTCGTCCGAGAGGAGGCGGAAGGTCAGTTGCTCTTCCTCACTGAACTTGGCAAGAGCCTTGACGGGGTCGGGGGAGACTCCAACCACTTCGTACCCTGCAGCCTGCAGTGACCCGAGCGTGTCGCGGAAATCGCAGGCTTCCTTGGTGCATCCGGGAGTGGAAGCGGCCGGGTAGAAGTAGAGGATGGTTTTCCGTCCCCGGAGGTCCCCCAAGCTCATGCTTTTGCCGGTTTCGTCCTGAAGTGTGAAGTCCGGGGCGATGTCTCCCGGGATAAGTCGTTCAGCCAAAATGTGCTCCTTGCCAGTGATCGCGATTTCCCAGTTTAGTAGGAGAAGCCGCGTCCTCACCCCTTCCGCGCATATACTGTCGGCATGCCAGATATGGAGAGATGGCCCACCACCCGATTGCTTTCGACAGCTGCACGCCTGGTGGAAATCTCGTGGAACGAAAAATTGAAGTCCATCGGCCTGACCCACGCCGGTGTCATTGCCATGCAGGTATTGGCCGCCAAGGGTGCCATTACGCAGGCGGCTTTGGCCGAAGTTGCGCGGGTCAAGGCCCAAACAATGGGGACCACCCTGGCGAGGCTTGAGCTGCACGGGCATGTCACCCGACAACGCAGTGATTCCGACCGCAGAAGTCACGTGGTGACCCTTACCGACGCCGGTATTGCAGCGCTTGCAGAAGCAGTAAAGCTTGAGCAGGATGTCTTGTCGCCCGTCGCCGTGGACACCGCCCGCCTCCGCGAGGAACTTCGGATTGTTGTCAGGGGCCTTGCCGGGCTTCCGGCGCCGGAATCGCACCAGGTTGACACCGACCTGCCTCAAGTCTGACCGAAGCCTGTGGCCGGGGTTTAAGTTGCCAAGCCCCGGCATGGAAACAGATGGAATACAGAAAGGCTCCGGATCGTATCTACGATCCGGAGCCTTTCCTCTGTGGTGCACCCCCCGGGACTCGAACCCGGAACCCATTGATTAAGAGTCAATTGCTCTGCCAGTTGAGCTAGAGGTGCAGCTATTGTTTCGGCTTATCCGGGAAATTCACATTCCCCGTCGACCTCCGCAACGACAAATAACTCTACACCACTATTTGACTGCTGGAGACCAAAAGGCGCAATGCGTGATGAACGCCATTTGATTGACCCGAAAAGAGTATTGAACAACAAAAAAGGCCTTGGAGTGAGATTCACTCCAAGGCCTTTTGCTTGGTGCACCCCCCGGGACTCGAACCCGGAACCCATTGATTAAGAGTCAATTGCTCTGCCAGTTGAGCTAGAGGTGCAGCTGTTGATTCTGATCAAACCCGGAAGCTTTTCTTTCCCCGGCGATCTCCGCAACGACATGTAACTCTACACGACTTCCGCCGAAGAGGGAAATCGGCACCTCGTCGCCTGCGGTGTCACCGCCCAACCTTCAGAATCACCGCGAAATCAGGGTTTCTGTTGTTGCTGATAACCCAGAGGGTGCCATCTGGAGCTCGGGCTACGTCCCTGAGCCGCCCGTATTGCCCTGTGAAATAGGCCACAGGGGTGCCCGCGTTCTCACCCTCAAGGGGAACCGCCCACAGTCTTTGACCACGAAGCGCACCGGTGTAGGCAATGCCATCCACGATTTCGAGTCCGCTCGGTGAGGCGTCCGACGTTGAGGGCCAGACGACCTTCGCATCGATCAGCCCGCTTCTGCCCGGCGCGCCGGTCACGGTAGGCCAACCGTAGTTGCCGCCCGAGGTGATCAGGTTCAGTTCGTCATCCACGTCCGGCCCGAATTCGCTGGCCCAGAGGCGTCCGTCACTGTCCCACGCCAGGCCCTGCACGTTACGGTGCCCATAGCTGTAGACAGGGTTATCGCCGAAGGGATTACCCGGCGCCGGGCGTCCTTCCGCAGTAAGCCTAAGGATTTTTCCTCCCAGGGCGTTTGTATCCTGGGGTTGCTCCCGGCGCTGGGAATCGCCGGTGCCCACGTACAGGAACCCATCCGGGCCAAAACGGATTCGACCACCGTTATGGGTTGAGGCCTTGGACATTCCGGAGAAGATCACTTCAGCCTCGCCCAAGGCCAATTGACCACCAGAGTCCTCAGTCAACTTCATCCGCGCAATCCGGTTGTCGCTCGGCGAAGTGAAGTATGCGTACAGCCACCGGTCCGTTGCGAAGTCAGGTGAGAGGGCCAGTCCGAGCAATCCGCCTTCTCCGCCGGGGTCGACGCCGGACACCTCGCCTATGGTGGTGGCCTCGCCGTTTCGGATGCTCTTGACCTGGGCGGAGTCGCGTTCGGAAACCACAGCTGTGCCGTTTGGCAGGAAGACGACCGACCATGGCAGTTGCAGTCCGACGTCGAGCTTTTGAGCGACTTCCGGGCTCCGTGGCGACGCGGGCGTCGTTTGGCTGCTTCCGGGGGCGGATGTCCCTGAAGCGGTTGTCCCTGAAGCGGTTGTCCCCTCCTGGGTCGCCGACGCGTTGGGTGTTGCCGCGGTGCCCGGCGACGACGGACTGCCCGTGCATCCCGTTAGCGACAAGAGCAGGACAAGCGCAGAGGCGCGCATGAGGCGATCACGCCGTTCCGGAGAGAGCCTGTCCATGTTCCTGCCTGCCTGTATGTCTGGCCGCGCGCGTTCTTCCCAGCGTGTGTTCTTCTCAGTGCCTGCTGCGGCGGGGTGGGCGGAATCCGGCAGCCTCTGCGTGTGCGGAAGACTCAAACCACACATCGGCAGCAGCGTCGTCGTACCCTGCCGTGTCCTCGTCGTGGTAGGTCATGGCCGAGGCGTCAGCCTTGACCGGATACGCATTCCCTGGTGCGCTGGATGATCCGGTGCCGTAGGGATGCTCGACGGCCAGGTGACCAGAGGCCGCCGAATCTTCGGCCGCTGCGGACTCTGCTCCCGGCAGGGTGGGTGAGTGGGCATCGGTGTACTCGTGATGATGGACAGGGGTGCCGCTTTCGTCTGTCCAGGAAGACTCCCACTCAGCCTTATCTGCTGCCTCCTTGGAGGCGGCAGCGGAAGCACCTGTGTCCCAGTCGTCCACGTCACCGGCGTTCATGTCACCGGCGTCTGCGGCGTGGACCTTCGCGTCCGTGTCCACCACGGGTTCGGCCACCACTGGTTCGTCAATCACGGGTTCGGCCACCGCGGGGGGTGCGATGACTGGTTCGGCCACGGTCAATCCGGGTGTGGTGGCCGGCTGAGCGTCTGAGGCTACAACAGGTGGTGAGTCGTCGACGGCGGTGCGGGGCTCGGCTTGTGTGTCATCGGTGACAGGGGAGGCGCCGTGGATTTCTTCGGAAGGTCCGGGTTCGGCAACGTCCGGTTCGGCAATGTCGGGTTCGGCAATGTCGGGTTCGGCAACCCTTGGTTCGTCGACAGTCGGGCCGCTGCCTTCGGCGGCGGTCTTGCCCAGGTTGGTTACCCCGGCCAGGCCGGCCACACCTGCTGCCGTTGCACCAGGGTCAGGCATGGAAGCTGTGTTACTGGGCTCCATCGCTGCCGGGGCCGTGGTGCTGGTTGTCCCGGAAAGGCGATCATCGGCCGGAGCTTGGCTTGGGGTGGTATCGACGTTTCCTGCCTTGTTGCGGTTCATTAGCCACCAAACAATTGCGACGACCAAAACAATGACAATGACCCAAATTAACCAATCCATGGTGGAAGCCCTTCTGCTCACTGGGGTGAAGCTCGTGGTAATGCCGACGTTACGTGCCTGCTTATGGGCTGTCCAGCGTTTGACCTGCCGGTTTGTCCGAAATATCAGTTGCCTTACTAATTGCAGGCCGGGATAATTCGTGGGCAGGCAATTCTCCGGGAGTCGCCTAGTCTGGCTCCATGGACTTCAAAAGGCTGCAGATTCTGCGCGAATTGGCGGACCGGCAAAGTGTTGGCGCCACCGCCGAGGCCATGAATGTCACAGCCTCGGCGGTATCACAGCAGCTGAAAACGCTACAGGCCGAGATCGGTGTTGTCCTGGTGGAGAAAGTGGGCCGGGGCGTTCAGTTGACCGAAGCAGGGCTGGCCATGGCGGCAGCAGCAGCGGATATAGCCACAGCCATGGCCCGGGCGGAGTCCACCATTGACACCTACCGGAAGGGCTGGCAAACACGTGTTTCTGCTGCTTTCTTTCCCAGCGCTGCGGAAATGCTCCTCCCAGGTGTCCTGCACCGGGTCTCCTCCGTGGATGGTCTGACTTTCGATGCACATTTCGAGGATCCGGGAACCGCCCATTTCGCTCCCTTGGTGGCGGACTACGACATCGTGCTGGCGCACAGCGTGGACGGGCCGGAAGTTTTCGCCCGGCGGGGCCTGACCGTGGTGCCGCTCCTGGAGGAAGCCCTGGACGTCGCCATGCCGGCCGGTCATCCCTTGGCCGCAAAAGTCCGGCTCAGCCCCCAGGACGTTGTTGATTACCCGTGGATCGGCGTCCCGGAGGGCTTCCCGTTCGACACGGTGCTTCGCCAGATCGAACTCCATGCAGGCAGGCAGGCCCTGAGGGGTCAGCGATATCCGGATTTGAGGGTGCTTGAGGCTCTGGTGGGCGCGGGCCATGGCATCTGCCTACTGCCTCGATACACCGCCCGGGCAAGTGCGCGGCGGGGACTCGTTCTTCGGCCACTTGCAGGGGTCAAAGCAAGCAGAAGCATCGTGGCTTTGTCGCGGCAGGAAGTTGCCGCGCGGGCCACCATTGCAAGTGTCCTGGATATGCTCAAAAGCGAAGCTGAATCCATTGCCAAGGAACTCAATGAGACACGCCCCAACGTTTGAGGCGCAGGCCATTCGAGGCACCGACCTTCCGTTGGGGCAGGGTGGCCGCAAAATCGCAACATTCGGCAGTTTCGGCTTAACCCGGCGTGCAGCAACGTTCGCAGCCGCCCGGTACACATAGACTTTGGACCATGAGTGACACCACCCGAATTGCGACAGACAACACGCCGGACATTAAACCCCGCAGCCGGGTGGTGACCGACGGCATTCACGCGGCGCCTGCCCGTGGCATGTTCCGTGCGGTGGGCATGGGAGACGACGACTTCGCCAAACCCCAAATTGGTGTTGCCAGTTCGTGGAACGAAATTACCCCCTGCAACCTTTCCCTTAACCGCCTAGCGCAGGGTGCCAAAGAAGGCGTCCATGCGGGCGGTGGCTTCCCGATGCAGTTCGGCACCATCTCCGTCTCGGACGGTATTTCCATGGGCCACGAGGGAATGCACTTCTCGTTGGTTTCCCGTGAGGTCATCGCCGACTCCGTGGAAACGGTGATGCAGGCTGAACGCATCGATGGCTCTGTGCTGCTGGCCGGCTGTGACAAGTCCCTTCCCGGGATGCTCATGGCTGCTGCCCGCCTGGACCTCGCATCGGTGTTCCTTTACGCAGGTTCCATCATGCCGGGCTGGGTCAAGCTGGAAGACGGCTCGGAGAAGGAAGTCACCCTCATTGACGCCTTCGAGGCCGTGGGCGCCTGTGCCGCCGGCAAAATGAGCATGGAAGACCTCACCCGCATCGAAAAAGCCATCTGTCCCGGCGAAGGCGCTTGTGGCGGCATGTACACGGCCAACACCATGGCCTGCATCGGCGAGGCCTTGGGTATGTCCCTGCCGGGTTCGGCCGCTCCGCCGTCGGCAGACCGCCGTCGTGATGATTTCGCCCGCAAGTCCGGCGAAGCGGTGGTGAACCTGTTGCGCCTGGGCATCACGGCCCGCGACATCATGACCAAAAAGGCCTTCGAGAACGCCATCGCCGTCACCATGGCATTCGGCGGCTCCACCAATGCCGTGCTCCACCTGCTCGCGATCGCCCGCGAAGCCGAAGTCGAGCTGACGTTGGACGACTTCAACCGCATCGGCGACAAAATTCCCCACCTGGGGGACCTCAAGCCTTTCGGGCGCTACGTTATGACCGACGTGGACAAGATTGGTGGCGTGCCGGTCATCATGAAGGCACTGCTCGACGCCGGATTGCTGCATGGTGACTGCCTCACCGTTACCGGCAAGACGCTTGCCGAAAACCTCGCCTCGATCAATCCACCGGACCTTGACGGCAAGATCCTCCGTGCCTTGGACAACCCCATCCACAAGACCGGTGGCATCACCATCCTGCACGGGTCCATGGCTCCGGAAGGTGCCGTAGTGAAGAGTGCAGGCTTCGATGCTGACGTCTTCGAAGGAACTGCGCGTGTCTTCGAGCGCGAACAGGGCGCCCTCAGCGCGTTGGACAATGGCGAAATCAACAAGGGTGACGTCGTGGTCATCCGCTATGAAGGCCCCAAGGGCGGCCCCGGCATGCGCGAGATGTTGGCCATTACCGGAGCCATCAAGGGTGCAGGGCTTGGCAAGGATGTCCTGCTGCTGACCGATGGCCGCTTCTCCGGAGGCACAACGGGCCTGTGCATCGGCCACGTTGCGCCGGAAGCCGTCGACGGCGGCCCCATCGCTTTCGTGAAGGACGGCGACCGCATCCGTGTTGACATCGCTGCCCGCTCCTTCGACCTCTTGGTCGACGAAGCCGAGCTCGAGGCCCGCAAGGAGGGCTGGGAGCCACTGCCAGCCAAGTTCACCAAGGGCGTGCTTGCCAAGTACGCCAAGCTTGTCCACAGTGCCTCCACGGGAGCGTACTGCGGGTAGTTCCTGCTTCGGACTCCGGCTGCCTTGCGGCGGCCGGAGTCCGGCAGGCGGACATTGCTGTCCAAATAGTGAGATACGATAGTGCCCGATTGACACGTATCTCACTTTGAGGGAACACTGAACGCATGATCACATTCGTTACCGTCGGCATCGTCGTCCTTACCAAGCGCGTGGCTTAGCCCGACTGGTAACGAACCGTCACGCGCAAACCCCTCGAAGAGCCGGAAGGCTGAGGGGTTTTTTTATTCCCCGAAGCAAGACCCACCTATTGAAGATCCACTAAGGAAGAGTCCGATGAGCAAAGGATCGCCGATCAGCCCCTCGCTGATGGCTGCAAAGTCCGCTGGAGCCCACAAAGCTCCGGAAAAGGTCGACCGTACGGCTGAGGCCGTCGTCGTCGACGCTGCTGCACCTCTCTCTCCTGTACTTGGGCCGAACACCGTTGTACCCCCAACGGTGATGTCCGGCTCGCAAGCAATTGTCCGTTCGCTCGAAGAACTCGGCGTGGACGATATTTTCGGTTTGCCCGGTGGCGCGATCCTGCCCACCTACGACCCCTTGATGGCCTCCAGCATGAATCACATCCTGGTCCGTCACGAACAGGGAGCCGGCCACGCCGCGCAAGGCTACGCCATGGTTACCGGACGGGTTGGCGTTTGCATCGCCACCTCGGGACCCGGTGCCACCAACCTCGTTACCGCCATCATGGACGCCCACATGGATTCCGTGCCCATGGTGGCCATCACCGGCCAGGTTTCCAGCGGTGTCATCGGCACCGATGCCTTCCAGGAAGCGGACATCGTGGGTATCACGATGCCCATTACCAAGCATTCGTTCCTGGTGACTGACCCCAACGACATCCCGCATGTCATGGCTGAGGCTTTCCACCTCGCGTCCACTGGCCGTCCGGGCCCCGTCCTGGTGGATATCGCCAAGGACGCCCAGGTTGGCCAGATGACCTTCTCCTGGCCGCCGAAGGTTGATTTGCCGGGCTATCGCCCCGTAGTGCGCGGCCACAACAAGCAGGTCCGCGAAGCTGCCAGGTTGATCGCTGCCGCCAGCAAGCCGGTCCTCTACGTGGGCGGCGGTGTGGTCAAGGGCCATGCGTCAGCAGAGCTCATGGAGCTCGCGCTGGCTACCGGCGCTCCCGTGGTCACCACCCTGATGGCGCGCGGTGCATTCCCTGATTCGCACCCGCAGCACGTTGGCATGCCGGGCATGCATGGCTCTGTCTCCGCCGTGACTGCGCTTCAGCAGGCTGACCTCCTGATCACCCTCGGTGCCAGGTTCGATGACCGCGTCACTGGCGTGCTGAAGACCTTTGCCCCGTTTGCCAAGGTCATCCACGCTGACATCGACCCCGCGGAAATCTCCAAGAACCGCACGGCCGATGTCCCGATCGTTGGCTCGGTCAAGGAAATCATCCCGGAACTCACCGAAGCCGTGAAAACGCAGTTCGAACTGAGCGGGACCCCGGACCTGGACTCGTGGTGGGCCTTCCTGGGCAACCTTCGCGACACGTACCCGCTGGGATGGACCGAGCCCGAGGACGGGCTCACCGCCCCGCAGCGCGTGATCAAGCGGATCGGCGAGCTCACGGGTCCCGAAGGCATCTACGTTGCCGGCGTTGGCCAGCACCAGATGTGGGCCGCCCAGTTCATCAAGTACGAACGGCCCCACGCCTGGCTGAACTCAGGCGGTGCAGGAACCATGGGATACTCGGTTCCGGCGGCCATGGGCGCCAAGGTCGGTGAACCGGACCGCGTGGTCTGGGCCATCGACGGTGACGGCTGCTTCCAAATGACCAATCAGGAGCTGGCCACCTGTGCCATCAACAACATCCCGATCAAGGTCGCCATCATCAACAACTCCTCGCTGGGCATGGTCCGCCAATGGCAGACGCTGTTCTACGAGGGCCGCTACTCGAACACGGATCTGAATACAGGCCACGACACCATCCGGATTCCGGACTTCGTGAAACTGGCCGATGCCTACGGTTGTGCTGCACTGCGTTGTGAACGCGACGAAGACATCGATGCCACCATCCAGAAGGCACTCGAAATCAATGACCGTCCCGTGGTCATCGACTTTGTCGTCAGCCCCAACTCGATGGTGTGGCCGATGGTGCCTTCGGGCGTCAGCAACGACCAGATCCAGGTTGCCCGCAACATGACCCCGGAATGGGAAGAGGAGGACTAGGCATGAGCCGCCACACACTGTCCGTTCTGGTAGAAGACAAGCCCGGCGTGCTGACCCGCGTGGCCAGCCTCTTCGCCCGGCGCGCGTTCAACATCAATTCCCTGGCTGTGGGACCCACCGAGGTTCCTGGCATGTCCCGCATGACGGTTGTCGTCGACGCCGACGGCGACCTCATCGAGCAGGTCACCAAGCAGCTCAACAAGTTGGTCAACGTCATCAAGATTGTTGAGCTGACTTCCGAATCTTCCGTACAACGTGACCACATCCTGGTCAAAGTACGTGCGGATGCCGCGACACGTCTGCAGGTTACCCAGGCTGCAGACCTGTTCCGTGCCGCTGTCGTCGACGTGTCCACAGACTCGTTGGTGATTGAGGCAACCGGTACCCCCGAGAAGCTCGCTGCGCTGCTGTCAGTGCTCGAGCCGTTCGGCATCCGTGAAATCGTGCAGTCCGGCACCTTGGCCGTTGGACGGGGATCCCGCTCCATGAGTGACAGGGCGCTCCGCTCCGCGTGAGCGTTGCGTCCAGTACCGCAGCACCACTATCAATATCTACGAAAACCACTCAAGAGGAGTTACGCAAGTGACTGAAATGTTCTACGACGACGACGCAGACCTGTCGATCATCCAGGGCCGCAAGGTAGCCATCGTTGGCTACGGCTCCCAGGGCCACGCCCACGCACTGAACCTCCGCGATTCCGGCGTCGAGGTTGTCATCGCGCTGAAGGACGGCTCCAAGTCGGCCGCCAAGGCACAGGACGCAGGCTTCACTGTCAAGAACGTTGCGGATGCCGCCGAATGGGCAGACGTCATCATGATCCTGGCACCGGACCAGCACCAGCGCTCCATCTACAACGACTCCATCAAGGACAAGCTGACCGAGGGCAAGGCACTCGCCTTCGCTCACGGCTTCAACATCCGCTTCGGCTACATCGAAGCTCCGGCAGGCGTCGACGTCATCCTGATTGCCCCGAAGGCTCCGGGCCACACTGTGCGCCGCGAATTCGAAGCCGGCCGCGGTATCCCGGACATCATTGCTGTTGAGCAGGACGCATCGGGTTCCGCATGGGACCTGGCGAAGTCCTACGCCAAGGCAATCGGCGGAACCCGCGCCGGCGTCATCAAGACCACGTTCACCGAAGAGACCGAGACCGACCTCTTCGGCGAGCAGTCCGTTCTTTGCGGCGGCGTTTCCCAGCTCGTCCAGTACGGCTTCGAAACCCTGACCGAAGCCGGCTACCAGCCGCAGATCGCCTACTTCGAGGTTCTCCACGAGCTCAAGCTCATCGTTGACCTCATGTGGGAAGGCGGCATTGCCAAGCAGCGCTGGAGCGTTTCCGACACCGCAGAGTACGGCGACTACGTCTCCGGCCCGCGCGTCATCACCCCCGAGGTGAAGGAAAACATGAAGGCTGTCCTCGCCGACATCCAGAGCGGTGCGTTCGCCAAGCGCTTCATCGACGACCAGGACAACGGTGGCACCGAGTTCAAGGAACTGCGTGCCAAGGCAGAGCAGCACCCGATCGAAGAGGTCGGCCGCGAACTGCGCTCCCTGTTCTCCTGGCAGCAGCAGGACGCTGACTATGTTGAAGGTTCCGCAGCCCGCTGATCCTTCGGTGCTGGCCTAACGGCCGGCGCACTACGACGCCCGTCCGGAGAACATAGCCGGGCGGGCGTCGTCGTTTCTCCATCGACACCAGTTTCTCCAGTGAATTGCCCAGCCTCATGGGCTGTGAACTTCTTCACAACAACTACCGGTCCGGCCGTAACATCCCTCCCCGGCACCGGAAACCCTGCCCGGATTCGATATTCTGGGCTGGTCCCGGCGCCGTGCCCCGGGCCACGCATCCGCTCCTTGTCCAGTTCTGTCCAAAGTTGTCCAAAGTAAGGTGCCACCCCGTGTCAGTCAGCAAACCCGTCGTCCTCCTCGCCGAGGAACTTTCGCCCGCCACAGTCGAGGCATTGGGCCCGGACTTTGAAATCCGACAGACCGACGGCGCCGACCGTTCCCAGCTGCTGTCCGCCATTGCCGACGTTGACGCCATCCTGGTCCGTTCGGCCACCCAAGTGGATGCCGAAGCCATCGCTGCGGCCAAGAACCTCAAGGTCATCGCCCGCGCCGGCGTGGGGCTGGACAACGTGGACATCAAGTCCGCAACGCAAGCAGGCGTCATGGTGGTCAACGCACCCACGTCCAACATTGTTTCTGCCGCAGAGCTCACCGTGGGCCACATCCTGAGCCTCGCCCGCCACATTCCGCAGGCCAGCTCTGCGCTGAAGAACGGCGAGTGGAAGCGCTCAAAGTACACCGGCATTGAACTCTTCGAGAAGAAGATCGGCATCATCGGCCTTGGCCGTATCGGCGCACTGGTAGCAGCACGCCTGCAGGGATTCGAAACCGAAATCCTCGCCTATGACCCCTACATCACGGCTGCACGCGCGGCCCAGTTGGGCGTCAAGCTTGTAACTTTGGATGAACTGTTGGAAAACGCCGATTTCATCACCATCCACATGCCCAAGACGCCGGAGACGGTAGGCATGCTGGGCGCCGACGCCTTCCGCAAGATGAAGGAAACGGCGTACGTCATCAACGTGGCACGTGGCGGCCTGGTGGACGAAGAAGCCCTGTACACGGCTTTGAAGGAAGGCCAGATCGCGGGCGCCGGCGTGGACGTCTTCGTCAAGGAACCCAGCACCGACCTGCCGTTCTTCGAACTCGACAACGTGGTTGTCACCCCGCACCTTGGAGCATCCACGGATGAGGCCCAGGAGAAGGCCGGCGTGTCAGTGGCCAAGTCGGTTCGCCTTGCCCTTGCAGGCGAACTGGTTCCCGATGCCGTGAACGTTGCCGGAGGCGTCATCGCTCCCGATGTTCGCCCGGGTATCCCGCTGATCGAAAAGCTGGGCCGGATCTTCACGGCGCTTACCCACGCGTCCCTCACCCAGATCGACGTTGAGGTGGCCGGTGAAATTGCCGCGCTGGACGTCAAGGTACTCGAACTGGCTGCGCTGAAGGGCGTCTTCGCTGATGTGGTCACGGAGCAGGTCTCCTACGTGAATGCTCCGGTAATCGCAGAACAGCGTGGCATCAATACCCGGTTGATCACCACCCCCGACGCCGAGGACTACCGCAATGTCCTGACCATCCGTGGTGCCCTCAGCGATGGGTCTCAGATCTCTGTTGCCGGTACCCTCACGGGTCCCAAGCAGGTGGAGAAGCTCGTAGGCGTCAACGGATACGACGTCGAAATTCCCATCAGCGAGCACCTGGTTGTTGTGGCCTACGCCGACCGTCCGGGTGTGATTGGCACCATCGGACATATTTTGGGCATGAACAACATCAACATCGGCGGGATGCAGGTTGCGCGCCAGACCGAAGGCGGCCAGGTTCTTGCGCTCCTGACCATCGACAGCTCGGTTCCGCAGCAGGTGCTGGAAGCCATCAAGGCCGGTATCGGCGCAGAGATGGTTCGCGAAGTGGACCTGGAGGACTAGCACTGATCTTCATCAGCTAGGTTCGCGTGCCGGCGACACACCATGGCACGCAGGAGTGGCCGGTCTGCTTACAATGGCTGGGTCCGGGATTCGGACCCGGCAGCAGGCCGGCCACAACTTTTTGCACATACAGCCCGGTCTTCCTCTGTGTCTTTTGAGGAATCACGGTGCGTGTGTGCGCGCCCGCAATCAAGGTCTCAGGGAGCCCAATGAACGCCGTCCAAAGGTTCATCAGAAGCCGTGTGCTGCTGCTGACCGCGGCCATTTTGATCGTCGCCATGTGCTTGTCCGTCCTCGTCCAGAGCCAGTCGCAGGCGGCTCTGAACAGGACAGTGGACGAGAACTCGCGGGGACTCTACGACATCCTGGTCCAGGCAAAGCCTGACCAATCACAAGATGGCGACGGCGGTGCATTGATTCAGCCGGAAATCGCCAACGGCCAAGGCGGCATCAGCTTTGAGCAGCTGGAGAAGATCCGGACCATGGGCCAAACGGCCGTGGCCGCGCCCATCAGCCTGGTCTCGCGTGTATCGCAGAACCTTGAAGCTCCGCGGCTCAACGCCATGGACTACCTCGGCTATAACGCGGGCCTTGCCGGGGCAGTGACGGCGGGGGATCCATCCGCGATGGATTCCAACAAGTGGCCTGCCGCGGAATCCGTACTGCCTGATTCTCCCAAGAAGTACCGCCTGACCGCTTCGGCCACGAGCTCGGACGGAGCTAACGAGAAGACCCTCTTTAAGACCAGCGCTGAAGGCACCCTGGGCAAAGGCCGACTGATCCAGGAACAGACTGCTGGCGGCACCAATGTCC
Organism: Paenarthrobacter sp. GQ52; assembly: GCF_059759005.1. Classification (NCBI taxonomy): domain Bacteria; kingdom Bacillati; phylum Actinomycetota; class Actinomycetes; order Micrococcales; family Micrococcaceae; genus Paenarthrobacter; species Paenarthrobacter sp. GQ52. The sequence continues at coordinate 12,574 of NZ_JCAXEJ010000003.1, read as the reverse complement.
GGATCGCCGGCCCCGAGGGCGAGACAGGTGTTAAGTTCCCCGCTCCCGCCCTGGGCTCGGAGCACAATCTTTTCAATCTCTCCGTGGCGCTTCCCCTGGCGCCTGAGGTGACAGAGTCCGTCGTCGCCGTCGACCCTGCCGCTGAGCGGGCGCTGCTGGGCTCGGCAGGAGACTTCCTGGCCCCTTTGGAGAAGGCTCCTCCGGCGGATGCCCGTGACGCGGGCGCTATCGGACGCCACTTCGAGAGTCTTTTCACCACCGGCCTCAGCATGGACCAGTTGGAAGAAGGTCCCGATTTCCTGGGCGTCAAGCTCAAGCATTGGGCGCCGCTGATGACGCAGTACCAGCAGGCCAAGCGCGACGGCCTGCTGACTGCGGACTCCCAAGCCATTCCGCTGATTGTCCGTTCAGGCACATCCCTTGACCTGCAGTACTCGGTGAAGATCGAGGAACTTGACGCCAGCGGCAAGGTAGTCAATGAGGTGGGCACGGTAACGCGTTCACTGGACAAGGACTACCTTCCGTTCGTGTCGAAGTCCCCGTTCGCCCTCGAGTGGCCTGGATCAACGGACCACAGCAAATTGCTGGGCAGCACGGCCTCCTTCAGCCAGGGTTTGTACAATCCCGCCACGTGGAGCACGGCATTTGCCGCAGCGCCCCAGTACAAGGACGGCGACGAAGCTTCCAACGGCGCTTCGGATAAGAGCGCCACACCGGGGGACTGGGTTACGGTGAACCGTCTGCCGGAGAAGTCGTCCTTCGGTGCGCCCGTGGACCAGACGCAGCGTAAGCCAGTGGAGGAGCGCTCATACCGGGAAGACCTGGAAACAGGCAAGAAGCCGGCAACGCCGCTGCCCATGGTGTACGGCACCTTCGACCCTGCCGCGGTGAAGTCAGCTGCCGGGGACGTCAACAAGCTGCCCTTGGGCGGCTACGACCCCACGCCGATGACCCTCACCAAGGACGCTGAGGGCAAAGAGGTTGAGGGCACAGAGCTGAAGCCATCGCTGAGTGCTACGGGCTTGGTCAGCCAGTCCGCCGGCGCCATCACCGATTACTACGGTCTGGCAGCCGCCCGTGGTTACGACACCAACGCGGACGTCATTGACGCTATCCGTGTCAAGGCGTCGGCAACCGGAAACTGGAAGACGGCACAGCCCGAGGTTGAGAAGCTGGCCACCCAGATCCGTGAGCTCGGCCTTGAGGCTACGGTCGTGGCGGGTTCCGCCCGTGAAGATGCCAATATCTTCGTCCCCGGCTACAGCAAGGACGACGCCGGCAAGGAATCACCCCTGGGTACTATCCAGCAGTCGTGGGTGCGCCAGGACGCGGCCGATGCCGTCTCAGGTTCCCTCACCGGAACCAACATCACCCTGCTGTTCCTGACGCTGCTTGGTGCAACGCTCCTGACAGGCGCCTCCACAGTCAGCTACATCCGACAACGCCGAAGCGAAGCCGGCATCCTCCGCGCCATGGGTTGGACCCAGAAACGGATCCGCTCCTGGGTCCTGGAGGAATTCGCTGTGGGAGCTGCCGCACTCGCGGCGGCGGGACTCGTCCTCAGCTTGCTGAGCTGGAACGTTGCCACCGTGATCGTCTCAGTCACCATGCTGGTCATCTACAGCGCTGCCGCGTTGCTCGCCGCCCAGCAGTTGCGCCACCGCGTGGTGATTGATCAGGAACCGCAGCACGATGAACGCCTGGTGACTGTTGACTCGCCCCTGACGTTCGCCAACAGGCAGCTCACCACCAACCGCTTCAACTCGATCTCCCTGGCCGTGGCAGTGGGTGTGTTCGGTGCAGCAGTGGGTGCCCTGATCGCGCTCCTGATCGACATTCCCCGAGCAGCCGGCGCAAGCGCTTTGAGCGGTCTGGCCGCTGCCAGCATCACCTTGCCGAGCATCATCCTCGCTGTGTTCGGTGTGGTTGTTGGCCTTCTCCTGACCTTGGTCACCGGCCGCTTCGAGCTCCACGCCAAACGGGAGTACCTCGGTACTTTGCGTGCCATGGGCTGGAACCCGGACATGCTTGGCCAGGTCCGCTTCTTCGAAAACGCACTTGTGGGCACCGTGGCACTTCCCTTGGGTGTCCTAGGTGCCCTGGGGCTGGGACTGCTCCTGGCTCCCTACGCGGCTCTTTGGGCCGGTTTGGCCGGTCTGCTGGCCGTAATTTGCTGGATTCCGATTGCAACGAAAGTAGTCAAATGACTGACAACCTCAACCCCGAGCTGACGGCCACCCCGGAATCCGCGGACGAGTCGCTGCAGACCCGTGCCAACACCATCGTGAGGGCCACGGACCACGCAACTCCCTTGGAACTGAGCCGGGTCACCATTCATTACGGTGGAGACAAGGGCGGTGCCGAGGAAGTGGACGTCGTGGACGACTTCAACCTCACCCTTCACGCTGGTGAGATGCACTGCATCGCCGGACGAAGCGGTTCCGGTAAGACCAGCATCCTGACGGTGAGCGCGGGACTTACGCTCCCGACGTCGGGCAAGGTCTTGTGGGAAGGCCAGCCGTTGGACACCGTGGGCGACGACGAGATCGCGGACCGCCGACGGGCCCTGATTGGTTACGTGGACCAGGGCGGCGCCTTGATCGATGGCATGAGCGCCTTGGAGAACGTCCTGCTCCCCGCCGTACCCGACGGCGAAGTGGAACAGCGTACCGAGATGGCAAAGGACCTCCTGGACCTGGTGGGCCTCGGACGCCGTATGCGCCACCGTCCCGCGCAGCTCTCCGGTGGTGAACGCCAGCGTGTCGCCATTGCCCGCGCCCTGATTCTGGGCACCCGCGTACTGGTGGTGGACGAGCCCACGGCCAGCCTCGACCGCGCAGCGGCCAACCGCATCATCGGCATTCTCAAGGACACCACCAGCGATGGCATTGCCGTCCTGGTTGCTTCCCACGACCATGAACTGGTCCGGCTCAGCGATACGCTGACCGAACTTAACTAAGCTATTTCATCCCAAAAAAAGGTAACTTCTTAGAGTGACGTCTCCAGAGAAATCCCCGTTCTACATCACCACCGCAATCAGCTACCCCAATGGCGTGCCGCACATCGGCCACGCCTACGAGGTCATCGCGACTGATGCCATGGCGCGGTTCAAGCGCCTTGACGGCCATGAGGTGTTCTTCATGACCGGAACGGACGAGCACGGACTCAAGATGCAGCAATCAGCCGAGAAGGAAGGCATTACTGCCGAGCAGCTCGCTGACCGCAACTCGGCAGCCTTCAAGCAGATGAGCCAGGACTTGGGGATCTCCCACGACCGCTTCATCCGCACCACGGATAAGGACCACTACGCGGCTTCCCAGGCCATCTGGAAGAAGATGGAAGCCAACGGTGATATCTACCTGTCCAAGTACGAGGGCTGGTACTCGGTCCGCGACGAGGCCTACTACGTCGAGGACGACACCGTGGTGAAGGAGGACGGGCTCCGCTACTCCAAGGAGACGGACACCCTTGTCACCTGGACTGCCGAGGAAAGCTACTTCTTCCGGCTCTCCAACTACCAGGACAAACTCCTTGCCCTGTATGAGGAACAGCCTGAATTCGGTGCGCCGCAATCCCGTTTCAATGAGGTCATCAGCTTTGTGCGACGTGGTCTGGAGGACCTGTCCATCAGCCGCACCACCTTCGACTGGGGTGTCCCGGTCCCTGGCGACGAGAAGCACGTCATGTACGTCTGGGTTGACGCGCTCACCAACTACCTGACCGGCGTCGGCTACCCGGACATCGAGTCGGAATCCTTCAAGAAGTTCTGGCCCGCTGACGTGCACGTCATCGGCAAGGACATCTCACGCTTCCACGCCATCTACTGGCCCGCGTTCCTCATGAGCGCAGGGCTGGAACTGCCCAAGCGCGTCATGATCCATGGCTTCCTCACCAACAACGGTGTGAAGATGTCCAAGTCCTTGGGGAATGTTGTGGCACCCCAGGATTTTGTGGCGCAGTACGGCCTGGACCAGTGCCGCTACTTCTTCCTCCGTGAAGTTCCTTTCGGGGCGGACGGCAACTACAACCACGAAGCCATCGTGGGCCGCATGAACTCGGATCTGGCCAACAACTTCGGCAACCTCGCGCAGCGTTCGCTGTCCATGGTGGCGAAGAACTGTGAAGGCAAGGTTCCGGTTCCCGGCGCGTATACGGCCGAGGACAGCGCTTTGTTGGCCCAGGCCGGCGAATTGTTGGGCACTGCACGTGCTGCCTTCGATAAGCAGGAATTCAGCAGGGCCCTTGAAGCGATCTGGACTGTCCTCGGCGACACCAACGCTTACTTCGCGGAGCAGGCTCCGTGGGTGCTGCGCAAGACTGACCCGGAGCGTATGAATACGGTCCTGTACGTCACCTTGGAGGTTGTCCGCATCGTGGCGATCCTCGCCCAGCCGGTCATGCCGTCGTCGTCCGCGAAGCTCCTTGAGGTGCTCGGGCAGCCTGAAGGCGAGTCGCGCCGGTTCGCCGCCGTCGCCACCCCGATTGTTGCCGGCACGGAATTGCCCGCCCCGGCGCCCGTCTTCCCACGCTACGAATCACCCGTCGAAGCGTAGACCGTCTTTCACATAACAGCCATAAACAGGAAACGCTCTCTCACTTCCCTCCGGTCCGTCCGGGGTAGTGAGAGAGCGTTTCCTGTTATAGGGCGATGAGGTGGGAGAGGGTCTAGGCTGTGGCTAGTCCCTCCACCGGTGACAAGCGTGCCGCGCGCCTGGCAGGGACCACCGAAGCCAGGAGTCCGGCCACCACGGCGACCCCAAAGACAGCCGTCAGCTGAAGCCACGGCACGGCCGGAACAACAGTGGCTACGCCTCCCAGGCTTGCCTGCGCGCCAAGCCAGCCATAAACGATGCCCAAACCTGCCCCCATGATCGCTGCCACACCTGCGACGAGCACGGCCTCGATGGCCAGCATGCCGCGGAGTTGGCCCCTGGTCAGCCCCAAAGCACGGAGCAAGGAGTTCTCGCGCGTCCGTTCCAGGACCGAAAGTGACAACGTGTTGGCCACGCCGATCAACGCGATCACCACCGCGACACCAAGGAGCCCCGTGACTACCAGCAACAGGACATCGATGATGCTGTTGAACGTCACCCGCTCAATCGCGGCACCGCTGACAGTGCGCTCATGCACGCCCAGCTCTGCGGCGATCTCCTTCTGGATGGCCTGAACCCGATCTGCGGACACGGAATCATCCAGTTTCACCCACACCATCCCGGGCATTTCCGGCAGCGTACCGGAAGAGATGCTGGAGCTTTCCACGAAGGCAGGCACATGGCGGGTCCGCAGGACTTTGGCATCGAGCGAAATGGTTCCGGCCGCCGTCGTGATGCTTGCCGGGCCTTCGGGGGAGTCCTCAGGCAGATACACGGTGCCCGCGGACGGCTTCAGGTGGTTATCACGCACCACGGATGCAGCGTCTGCGGCGGAGAGACCATAGATGGTCATGCCGCCGTCGGGCGTCGCCTTGTCATTCAGCGTCCCCACCGGCTGCAGCAGCACTGCAGCGCTGACGCCGTCGAGCGCTTTGATCCGGGATACAGCCTGGGCGGGATCGCTGGCGTCCACCGCGGTCTGGGCGGACAGGTCCACCGGGTAGTTTTCAGCCAAGGTGTCGTTGAAGGCGTGCCTGGAGGTAGCCGCCCCCGTCATCATGAGGGAAACCAAGGTGACGCCGATCAGCAGCGCGGCGGCAGTAGCGGAGGTACGTGCCGGGTTCCGCGTCGCGTTGACGGCGGCAAGCTTGCCTGGCACACCGGCCGGTGCGGCCAGACGTCCGGCCAGGGCCACCACGGAGGGAATGAACAGGGTGGAGCACAACAGGATGCCCACAAACGAGGCAGCTCCACCCAGCAGCGCCACAAGCAAGGAAACAGTCATGCTGCCGTACACCAGCAGGGCTGTTCCGCCCAGCAGGGCCAACAGGCCCAGGACAAGGCGAATCCTGCCGCGGCGGTTGCTTACGGAGGCGTCGTCGGCCGGGCGGAGGGCGGCGAGTGGTGCGACGGCGGTGGCCGCCTTCGCGGGCACCAGCGCGGCAACTACGGTCAGAAGCGTTCCGGCCACCAAGCCGGCAATGATGGCCGACGGCGGCACCGCCAACGTAGCGAACGCCTGCTCGGGCTGGGATTTGGCCCAGGCGATCAAGCCGGTCATCAGTCCCGTGGCAGCGAGGACACCCAACACTGAAGAGATGAAACCAACCACGACGGCCTCCAGCATCACCGACCCGCGGATCTGTGCCCGGCCGGCGCCCAAGCATCGGAGCAACGCCAACTCCCTGGTCCGTTGAGCTACCAGCACTGAGAACGTATTGGCCACCACCAACGTGGAAACGAGGATGGCCACCCCTGCGAAGGCGAGCAGGACAACGGTCAGCTGGTCCTGGCCTGCACTGAGCATGGCCACTGTGGAGGTGACTTTCTCCTGCGCCGTTTCCAGCACGGGCTCAACGGCACCTGCTGCTTCCATGCGGCGCGCAATGTAGTCCTTGGCTGCGGTGACGTCTTCCCCGGGCTTGAGTGCAAACTGTAGCCCCGAGTATCCGGCGCCCGCGTCCTGGACCGCATTCAATACTGACTCAGAACCCACCAGCTGGGCAGTCGACGACGAGAAGGGATCATTGGTTGCCTTCGTCAGGCCCGAGATAGTCACTCTTGCAGTCTTGACGGGTCCTGACCCCCGCAGCTCCAAGGTGCTGCCCACTGTGAGGCCTAAATGCCCGGCCGACTTGACGTCAATGACCGCTTCCGAGGCACCCGATGGCATGGACCCGGAGGAAAGCACTGCGCCCTCCAGGGAAGCCGGTGCCGCATTGCGCAACCGGCCGTATTGTTCACCGCCACCAGCCTCGAACGTCACGTAGGTGGAACGCTCGGGATAGTTGTCCTGCACTGCGGGCGCGGAAACCGCTGCGTCCACCGCTGCCTGGGTGAACGGCTCCCCGTTCTTGGACGTAGCCACAACGTCGGCGTTGCGGTACGCCTCGCCGATGCTCGCGCCCAATGATGCATTGGTGCTCGCGCCCACCATCAGCGTGGCGGAGAGGAACATGACAGACAACATAACTGCAAGCCCGATGGCCACGAAACGCCGGAAATGGGTGGTCAATTGGGAAAGGGCAACACGCAACATGCTCTAGGCCCCCAGCTTGCCGAGCGCAGCCAGCACAGAATCGGCAGTGGGATCGTGGATCTCACCCACCAGGCCTCCATCACTCATCAGCACCACGCGGTCCGCGTAACTCGCCGCCACGGGATCATGGGTGACCATGATGATGGTTTGCCCCATCTCCTGGCTGCTCCTGCGCAGCAACGCCAGGACTTCCCCGCCCGCCCGTGAGTCCAGGTTTCCAGTGGGTTCGTCGCCGAAGACGACGTCGGGACGCGTCAGCAACGCCCGGGCAACCGCCACGCGCTGCTGTTGGCCACCCGAGAGCTCATGGGGCCGGTGCTTCAAACGGTCCTTGAGCCCTAGCGTTGTGACAACCGTATCCAGCCACCCGGCGTCGGCGGTGGTTCCCGCCAAGGCGAGCGGAAGCGTGATGTTCTGTTCGGCGGTCAAGGTGGGCACCAGGTTGAACGCCTGGAAAACGAAACCGATCCGCTCGCGGCGCAAAGCGGTGAGCTGACGGTCATTGAGCCCCGTCAATTCGGTGCCGCCCAACAAGATCCGTCCGGAGTCAGCAGTGTCCAAGCCGGCAAGGCAATGCATCAAGGTGGACTTGCCGGAGCCGGACGGTCCCATGATGGCAGTGAATTTTCCGGCATCAAAGCTCACTGACACTTTGTTCAAGGCAGTGACGGTGGTATCAGCACGGCCGTAGCTCTTGGTCAGCTCATGCGCCTCCACGGCGGGACGAGCGTGGGCGTCTTCCGGGCCTGCGGGACGGTCGGTTCCTGACGGGTAGGGGAGAGGCGTGAATGTTGTCATGGTTCCACGCTATGTTTCCGGCCGGCCCTGCCGGATCGGGCCGCAGGCCCATTATCCCGGAGGCTTGCTCATACCCTGGTCTGAGTTGCTAGGTACCCGGGGCTACAACGCCGGTCTCATAGGCGATGACCACTACTTGAACGCGGTCCCGTGCACCAAGCTTCGCCAGGATATGCCCCACGTGGGTCTTGACCGTAGCCTCGGACAAGAACAGCCCCGCCGCGATTTCCGGGTTTGATTGTCCCTGCGCGATCAGCTGGAAAACCTCGCGCTCGCGGGCTGTGAGGCGCTCGACGGCGGCAGCATGTTCAGTCTGCTCCGGTGTCTGCGTCCTCAGTAGTGGCGCCACGTGGTCAAGCAGGCGTCGGGTTGTGGAGGGGGCAATCACGGCGTCCCCGCGGTAGACAGTGCGGATGGCCTCCAGCAGTTCCTCCGGCGGCGCATCCTTCAGGAGGAATCCGCTGGCGCCGGCCTGAATGGCAGCAAGGGCGTACTCGTCAAGGTCAAAGGTGGTGAGGACCACAATTTTGACATCGGCCCGCTGCGAACCGACGGGCTGGGCCGCTGCCTGTTCCAGGATTCGACGGGTCGCTTCAATCCCGTCCATACCAGGCATTCGAACATCCATCAGGACCACGTCGGCAGCGGTGGCGCTCAGGGCTTGGACCGCCTCGATGCCGTTGCCGGCCTCAGCAACTACTTCAAGGTCCGGCTGCGAATTGATGAGCATGCCGAAGCCCGATCGGACCAACTGCTGGTCATCAACGAGGGCCACCCGGATGAGTGCGGGAACTTCAGGCATGGATCAGGCCTCCGAATACGGGATAAATGCGGACACACGGAAACCGCCGCCCTGTTCGGGTCCCGCGGTCAAGGAACCATCGTAGAGGGAGACACGCTCACCCATTCCCAATAGTCCGTTACCGCCCCCTGCCGAGGGCGGATCAGCAGCGGCGCCCCGGCCGTCGTCGATGATGTCCAGTTGCAGGCCGCGGGTCTGCCACGTCAGGGTGACACCCGCCGTCGCCTTCGGTCCTGCGTGTTTCATCACGTTGGTCAAGGCTTCCTGGATGATTCGATAAGCCGTGAGTTCCGCGCCGGATGGTAGGGCCCTGCGTGGTACACCGGTCTGTTCGAACGCCAAATGCAGTGTTGCGGCGCGGAAGCCGAGGAGGAGTTCGTCAAGATCGGAAAGCCGGGGTTGAGGGCGGGTAGGGGAGTCGTCGTCGGAGCGGAGTACGCCCAGCAGTCTTCGCATCTCGCCCAGCGAATCCCGGCCCGTAGCCGCAATAGTGGCCAGCGCCTCGGTCGCGAGTTCGGGTTTGGCGGCGGCAGCGTATCGGGCTCCGTCGGCCTGGGTGATGATGACGGACAGGGAGTGCGCCACGATGTCGTGCATTTCCCGGGCAATGTGGGAACGTTCGTCGGCGGCGGCCAGCTTGCGCTCCTGCATCTGCTCCACTTCAAGCCTCCGCGTGCGATCCTCAAGAGCCTGAAGTTGTAACCGGCGTACGCGTGTGAGGTCGCCCAGTGTCCAGCTCACCAGCACCAGCATCCATATCAGCACGGTGTAGAGCGCACCGATGGTGAGACCCAGGATGCCGGACTCAGCTGTGGTTGAAAAGAGCCGGGTAGTGAGCATGACTCCACCCAACAGTCCGGCCAGAAGAACCGTCCGGCTTGCCCACGCGGGCCCATAAGCCGCCGTAGCGTAGATGACCAGCGGGACGGCGATTTGGCCAGCTACGGGTTCGACGCCCGCTGCCCACTGGATGAGGCACACCAGGATGACGACGCCGGCCGCCACGGCCGGGCGGGTGCGTCGCCATGCGAGGGGCAGCAGGAGGCTGCAGGACAAGAGGAACAGCCAAGGGCGGTCCGCGACCAGATATACGGGACCAAAGAGGAGGATGAGGAGGCACGTGGCCGTCATATCAACTTTGAAGCGGTTGATCCGGAACCATTCGTATATCTCGTGCCTTCTATCCACGCTATGACTCTATGTGCCCTCGACCGGCCCGGGCATCATGCCGTGGTCTGATTCTTACCCAAGTCCGGGGCACGGCCAGTGTTCAAAGAGTGAGACGATTTTGACCAGCATGTGGATTGCTTGGCTAGATAGAGCTATGAGTGCAACGTCCATCAATCTCGCTGTCATCCCTGGCGACGGCATTGGCCCTGAGGTCATCGCCGAAGCCGTCAAGGTCCTCGAAAAGGCTGTCGCCGCCGAAGGCGTGGCCCTCGAGCTGACCAACTACAAGCTCGGCGCCCAGCACTGGCTTGAGACTGGCGAGACCCTCCCGGACGAGGTCCTGGAAGACCTGCGCACGCGTGACGCCATCCTAATCGGAGCAGTGGGCGCAGCCCCGGGGGATACCCGCATCCCTTCCGGCATAATCGAACGCGAGATGCTGCTCAAGCTCCGCTTCAGCCTGGACCACTACGTGAACCTGCGCCCGTCCCGCTTGTACGGCACCGTCGGCAGCCCCCTGGCGAACCCCGGCACCATCGATTTCATCGTCGTCCGCGAAGGTACTGAAGGTCCCTATGTGGGCAACGGTGGCACCCTGCGCGGCGGAACACCACACGAAGTGGCCACGGAAGTTTCCCTCAACACGGCTCACGGTGTGGAGCGGGTCGTCCGCGATGCCTTCCGCCGCGCCAACGAGCGTCCGCGCAAGCACGTCACGCTCGTCCACAAGCACAATGTGCTGGTCTTCGCCGGGCACTTGTGGAAGCGCACGGTCGAGGCTGTGGCCCTGGAATTCCCCGAGGTCACCCACGACTACCTCCACATTGACGCCGCCACCATCTTCATGGTGACCGACCCCTCCCGTTTCGATGTCATAGTCACCGACAACCTGTTCGGCGACATCCTCACCGACCTCGCCGCTGCCATCACCGGCGGCATCGGCCTGGCGGCATCGGGCAACATCAACATGGACCGCACCGCACCGTCCATGTTCGAGCCCGTCCACGGCTCAGCCCCGGACATCGCCGGACAGCAGAAAGCCGATCCCACCGCGGCCATCCTCTCCGCAGTGCTCCTCCTGGACCACCTTGGCTACACCACGGCGGCCCGCAAGATCGAAGCGGCAGTAGTCGCCGACGTCGAAACCCGCACCGGCGAGCCACGCAGCACGGCTGCTATTGGCGATGCCATTGCGGCCGCACTTTAGGCCCATTTCTCAGGCGTAAGCTTGTGTTGAATTATTTACCTGCTTCCCTGGTCCATCGCTGAACCACACCCTTTTTTGGGGCCCGGTTCGCCCTGCCAGGTAGCTGACTGTGGAGGAAACATGACTCAGACTGCCCATGGCGTCGAATTCAGCCAGCAGCTTTCGGATACCCCGAAGTCTGCTGAGGAGCGTGCAGCCGTCCTGGCGAACCCAGGCTTCGGCGACTACTTCACCGACCACACCGCCGTCGTCGACTACAAGGTTGACGCCGACGGAAATGGCGGTTGGCAGAATGCCCGGATCGAGCCTTACGGACCCATCTCCCTGGACCCGTCGGCTGCGGTTCTGCACTACGGCCAGGAAATCTTCGAAGGCCTTAAGGCTTACCGCCACGCTGACGGCTCCGTTTGGACTTTCCGGCCCGAAGCCAACGCCGCGCGCTTGAACAAGTCCGCCCGTCGCCTCGCCCTTCCGGAGCTGCCCGAGGAGTACTTCCTCGGCGCCATCCGGGAACTCGTCCAGGCTGATAGGGAATGGGTTCCTTCCGGCGACGGTGAAGCCCTCTACCTGCGTCCGTTCATGATCGCCACGGAGGCGTTCCTTGGTGTTCGTGCCGCCCGCGAAGTGTCCTTCCGCGTCATCGCCTCTCCTGCCGGCAACTACTTCGGCGGCGAGCTCAAGCCCGTCTCCATCTGGATCTCCCGCGAATATGCCCGTGCCGGCCGCGGCGGAACCGGTGCCGCCAAGTGCGGAGGCAACTACGCAGCTTCCCTGATCGCGCAGCAGGAAGCCGAAGCGAACGGTTGCAAGCAGGTGCTTTTCCTGGACCACTTCAACGACGACGCCGTGGAAGAACTCGGCGGCATGAACGTGTTCTTCGTCATGAAGGACGGCTCCCTGGTCACTCCGGCCCTTAGCGGCACCATCCTTGAAGGCGTCACCCGCATGTCCGTTATCCAGGTGGCCAAGGACATGGGCCGTGAAGTCACCGAGCGCAAGATCACCCTGGACGAGTGGCGCGACGGCGTGGCCTCAGGTGAGATCTCCGAAGTCTTCGCTTGTGGCACCGCAGCCGTGATCACGCCGATCGGTGTGCTCAAGGACGCCACCGAATTCATCGGTTCCGAGGACGCGAAGGCCGGGGAAACCACTATGGCCATCCGCCAGCAGCTCCTGGGCATCCAAACCGGAACCGTCGAGGACACCCACGGCTGGCTGACCCGCCTGGTCTAGGCTTTCGGCTCAACAGCACGCACGACGGCGGCCCTTCCACTTGGCAACAAGCGGAAGGGCCGCCGTTCTGCTTCCCCCAACGCTCTATCAGATCCCTCGGGTTTGGGGCGGACGCTCTATCACCTCCCTCGGGTTTGGGGCGGACGCTCTATCACCTCCCGGCGGAAGGTCTAGGGAGGTGAGTGAGGGTTGGTGGGAAGGGCTAGGGAGGTGAGTGAGGGTTGGTGGGAAGG